>CAZGSN010000152.1:0-4295 GCA_964528465.1 uncultured Binatia bacterium (SeqCode) | reverse complement strand
ATCCGCGGCAGCATCGCCCACTGTGAGATGCTGGCACAGCAGAAGATCCTTCCTGCCAGCGACGCCGCACGCATCGTGCGTGGGCTGAAGAGCGTCCTCAAGGAATTCACGAGTGGTACCTTTCGCTCGCTGCCTGGCGATGAGGACATTCACATGGCCATCGAGCGCCGGCTCATCGAGATGATCGGGCCGGTGGGCGGTAAGTTGCACACCGCCCGCAGTCGCAACGACCAGGTTGCCGTCGATCTGCGCTTGTACCTCAAAGACGAAATTGACCGGCTGCTTGCTTTGCTTGCCGGCACCCGCCAGGCTCTCGGGAAGCTGGCTGCTCGCCATGAGCATGTCACCATGCCCGGCTACACGCATCTGCAGCCGGCGCAGCCGGTGCTGTTTGCGCATCACCTGCTCGCCTATGTGGAGATGCTCGGCCGCGACATGGATCGCTTGCGCGATTGCCGCAGGCGCACCGACGTATTGCCGCTCGGCTCCGGAGCTCTGGCGGGCACGACCTTTCGTATCAATCGCGAGCTGGTGGCGCGTAAGCTCGGCTTTGCGGCGGTGAGTGCCAACAGCATGGATTCGGTCAGCGACCGCGATTTTGCCGTCGAGTTCCTTGCCGCCGCCGCGATTCTGGGTATGCACTTGAGCCGTTTCTCCGAGGACCTGATCCTGTGGTCTTCTCAGGAGTTCGGCTTCATCGACTTGCCCGATGCCTTCGCTACTGGTTCGTCGATCATGCCGCAGAAGAAGAATCCCGATGTGGCGGAGCTGCTGCGCGGAAAAAGTGGACGCCTCTACGGCAATCTCATGAGCTTGCTGACCACGCTCAAGGGTCTGCCGATGACCTACAATCGCGATCTGCAGGAAGACAAGGAGCCGGTGTTCGACACGATCGACACGCTGACCGCGGGATTGGCGGTTCTCAATGCCATGCTTCCCGCCCTGCGCGTGCGCGGCGAGCGCATGGAGAAAGCCGCCACCGCGGGCTTTACGCTGGCTACGGAATTGGCTGACTACTTGAGCAGCAAGGGCTTGCCGTTTCGCGATGCACACGCGGTGGTCGGACAGGTTGTGCGGCACTGCATCGCCAAGCAGCTCACCTTGGAGGCGCTTAGCCTCGCAGAGCTGCGAACCTTCTCACCTCACTTCCGCGCCGACGTGCGCAAGTGGCTCAGCGCTGCCGCCGCGGTGCGTCGGCGTAAAGCGACCGGTGGCACCGCGCCCGAGAACGTTCGCCGACAATTGCAGAGGCTTGGCCTCTAACCACAATGAGAACAACGGCAGTGATGACTGGTATTCTGGTCGCCGGGGCTCTCCTCGGCGCTGGCTGCGGTCGCAAGGGAGTACCGCGACCGCCCGAGGATATCCTCCCGGCCACCATCACCGACTTGAAGGCCGACAACACGGCAGCAGGTATCGAACTCACGTGGTCGCGCCCGAAGCACTACAGCGGCGGCGGGCGCATGAGCGACTTGGCTGCCTTTGTCGTCGAGCGGGCGGTTGGCAGCGAGGATGCGGCAGCGTTTTCTGTACTGGGACGAGTCGAAGTCACCGACCGCGAGCGCTTCCAGCAGCAGGCTCGCTTTCGCATTGTCGACACACACACGATCGTAGGCGAACAGTACCGCTATCGGGTTGTTTCTTTTACGACCGATGAGTACGTTAGCGACCCGTCCAACACCGTAACCGTTGAACGGAAACCCACAGCCGAGGAGACCCATGCACCACTTCCAGCGACGCCACGGTGAGCTTTACGCCGAGGATGTTCCCCTGCGCGACATTGCCGCACGCGTCGGTACGCCGTGTTATGTCTACAGCCTCGCCACCTTACGCCGCCATTACTCGGTATTCGACGAAGCCTTTGCCGGCATGTCGCACATGGTTTGTTTCTCCGTAAAGGCAAACTCCAATCTGGCCGTCCTGAGCACCTTCGTGCGTGCGGGCAGCGGTTTCGACATTGTTTCCGGCGGTGAGCTGTTTCGCGCCTTGAAGGCCGGAGCCGATCCCAAGAAGATTGTTTTCTCCGGCGTTGGTAAGACCCACGAGGAGGTCACCTACGCCCTGAAGAGCGGCATCCTGATGTTCAACGTTGAGTCTCCCGCCGAACTCGACGTGATCAACAACGCGGCTGCGGCACTTGGCGTGCGGGCTCCCATCGCCATTCGCGTCAACCCCGATGTCGATCCGAAGACCCATCCCTACATCTCGACCGGGATGAAGAAATCGAAGTTCGGCATCGCCATCCAACGCGCCGTGGAAGACTATCGGCGGGCGCGCTCGCTGCCGAACATCGAGGTGATTGGCGTGGACTGCCACATCGGCTCGCAGCTCACGAGCACGGCTCCGTTTGGCGATGCTCTGGAGCGCGTATGCCGCCTGCTCGACCAACTGCGGCAGGAGGGTTTCCAGATTCGCTACCTCGATATGGGTGGCGGCCTCGGCATCACCTACAACGAGGAAGAACCGCCTCTGCCGAAGGACTATGCCACGACGTTAGTGAATGGTCTCAAGGGCCAGGACGTGACCCTGTTGCTCGAGCCCGGACGCGTCATCGTCGGCAACGCCGGCGTCATGCTGACCAAGGTCTTGTTCCTCAAAGGTAGCGACGAGAAGAATTTCGTCGTCGTCGATGGTGCCATGAACGATCTCATCCGTCCTGCCCTCTACGGTTCCTACCAGGCGCTGGAGACGGTCGGGCCCCCTGCGAGCGCACGCTTCACGGCTGATGTTGTGGGGCCAGTTTGTGAAAGCGGCGATTTTCTCGCCAAGGATCGCGAGCTGCCGCAACTGCAATCCGGAGATCTGCTCGCGGTGATGAGCGCCGGTGCTTACGGCTTCGTCATGGCGTCCAACTACAACACGCGACCGCGTGCTGCGGAGGTGCTGGTGGACGGGGATCAATTCCACGTCGTGCGCGAGCGCGAGACGCTGGAAGACTTGGTGCGCGGAGAGCACATCCCCGCAGCCATCCAATGAACGGCAATGACTGGGCAATGACAGGGCAGTAATATGGCGCGTCTGCGGTTCACCAAGATGCACGGCATCGGCAACGACTACGTCTATGTCGATGGCTTTCAGGAGCGAGTGGATGATGCGGCCAAGCTGGCGGTGCGCGTCAGCCCCCGGCATACCGGAATCGGATCGGACGGGCTCATCCTGATTCAACCTTCCGACACGGCCGACTGCCGTATGGAAATGTACAACGCCGACGGTAGTCGCGGTGACATGTGTGGCAACGGCATCCGCTGCGTCGGCAAATACGTTTACGATCACGGCATTGCCCGCAAGGAAACACTGCGTATCGACACTGACGCCGGCATCAAGGTGCTGCACATGGCCGTCCACAACGGCAAGGCCATTGCGGCGACGGTCGACATGGGTGAGCCGATTCTCGACGGTCGCAGCATTCCGGTGCAGGCGGACGGCCGAATCATCGACCAGCCCCTCGAAGTCGATGGGGTCTCGCATCGCGTCACCTGCGTGTCGATGGGCAACCCGCACTGTGTGCTGTTCGTGGACGATGTTGCCACCCTGGACTTGCCCAAGATCGGCCCGCGTTTCGAGCATCACCCGTTTTTCCCCAAGCGCGTCAATACCGAGTTTGTGAAGGAGATTGGGCGTGGCGAGTTGCGCATGCGCGTTTGGGAGCGCGGCTCGGGAGAGACGGCAGCCTGTGGCACCGGAGCGTGTGCGGTGTTGGTGGCGGCGGTGTTGAACGACCGTGCCGAGCGTAAGGCAACGATTCATCTCAACGGTGGCGACCTGCAGATCGAGTGGAATGGCGAAAACAATCACGTGTTCATGACCGGTCCTGCTACCGAGGTGTTCTCGGGCGAGATCGAGGTGTGAGAGGGAACCCATGTTCAGCGGCGCAATGACGGCGATCATCACTCCTTTCCGCGACGGCAAGATCGATTACGAATCCCTCGAGAAGATCGTCGAGTTCCAACTGAGCAACGGCATTGCTGCGATCGTTCCGTGCGGTAGCACAGGGGAGTCGGCAACCCTTTCGCACGACGAGCACATCGAGGTGATTCGCTTCGTCATCAAGACGGTTCGCGGGCGCGTTCCGGTCATCGCCGGAACCGGATCCAACTCGACCGCCGAGGCGATTGCCTTGACCCGCAGGGCCAAGGAAGCCGGGTCTAGCGGCGCCCTGTTGATCTCGCCTTACTACAACAAGCCGACGCAGGACGGCATCTTCCTGCATTTCAAGGCCATTGCCGAGCAGGTTGCTCTGCCCTTGATCGTCTACAACATCCCGGGTCGCACCGGGTCTAAGATCGAGGCCACAA
>CAZGSN010000151.1:0-4124 GCA_964528465.1 uncultured Binatia bacterium (SeqCode) | reverse complement strand
CGCTGCGGCGCAGGCGGCGTGCAAACTCCTCGACGCAACACGGCGGGAAACCCAGCAAGCGCCCGAGTTCGTTATGCAGGGGAATGGATTCCTCGATCGACAGGAGCGACTTCCCGGGCGGTAGCAGCGGCGCCTCGATAGTCTTCAGCCGTTCCGCGTAAGCCGTATTTGTGGCGATGTAGACAATTCTCGCCGTAGGGCGGCCAGGAAACTCGATGAGGGTATCGGCATACACCGTAGCCAGACCACTGCGACGGGCCCGCGCTTCCAGTGCCGGAACGTGCTCGGGCGAGATGGTCAGGCGATTGGCAGGCTTGATCCCCGCCTGCATGGCAATCCATTCCACATCGAAGCGACTGTCTGCGTTGGCTTGCGAAGACATTGGCGACGGGACTTACGCGAACGGTGTCTCTAAGGCACGCGAGGCGTGATGGCGCGGTGCCTGCGGCCGTTCAAAAGGTACGCCCGCCGCCGCCGCTGCTTCGACTACACGGCGAGCCGTAACCATGATGTCGATTGCCTCGTCTATGGTGGCAGTGGGAGGTGCCTTTCCAAGCACGAAATCGCGAAAGCTTGCCAGCATGCGCTCCACATCACTGCCGCGCGCCTCCAAGGTGCGCGTACCCTCGCGGTCGGAGAGAGTCAGCGAACGGCCTTGTCGCCTCCAAGTCGTGTGCTTGTCGGGTGCAGCGCTTTCGGTGCAGGTCAGCACGTCCTCTTCGACGCTACCGGTGAAGTCGAGCGTAATCTCGGCGTTACCAGCAGCGTACGCGAGATTGACTCGCAAGCGTTCGGGATAGGATTCGCCTGTGTACACCACCTTTGTAACCTCGCCCACTCCGCCGCCGCTCAGGCGTCCGACTACGGCGAGGAGGTGGTAAGCCGTCTCGTAGAGGTTGGATCGGTTCCACGTGCGCATCGCATCGCTGCTACTCGGCGTTCGTCGGCAGGTGTAGGAAATGCTCGGATGTCGCCAAGCAATGGCAAAGATCTCCTCCAAACCACCGGCGTGCACCGAATTGTGGGCCATCATGACAATCGCACCGGCCTCGTGTGCCACGCGACGTAACGCCTCGGCTTGCTCCAGCGTGCTGGCGAGAGGCTTCTCGATGAGCATGGGCAACCCGCGGGCGATGGCGAGGCGGGCTAGCTCCGCATGGGCGTTGGTCGCTGCAGCAATGATCACGGCCTCGGGGCGAATGTCGTCGAGCGCCACGGCGGCATCGCTGTAAGTGGGGCAGTTCCCAAACTCGTGCACATCGGCTTGTGGCGCGTGCGGCGAGGCCACAGCATCAATGGAAAGTCCCACGACATCTTGTGCTGCCCGGGCCAAGCGGCGCGCCTGGCGGCCGCTACCCAGCATGGCCACTCGCAACGGCCGTGTGCGTTGTGGGATGAAGGCGGCGGCGGATTCCTGGCTCGCCAATGGAGTAGCGGGAAGGTGCGGCGGACCCTGTTCGAGGCCGCGCTCGCGCAAAAGCTCCGGAACCTCGTCGAACGAGCGCGGCAGGTCCCACGGCAAATGCTTGAGTTCTTCGCGCAGGGCTTGGGCATCTTCATCGGTGAGACGAGGCCCAAGAACCGGGCGGAGTTCGTCGATACCGTACCTGGCCACGTACGGTCGCCACAGCCCGACACACTGTTGCGAGAAGCGGCATTCGTCGCACCCGGGTGCGCGTTGCTTCTGCGGCGCATCTTCCGAAAGCGCGGCTTGCGACATGTTGCAGCCGTCCGACCAGCCGCGAAACTCATCGAGGAAGCAAAATGGGATGCCTTGGCGCGATCCAATGTTGAAAGGTTGGCCGATCTCCAGGGCGCGATACAAGGCGCGCTTGAAGTAGGGCATCACGTCCGACAAGCGCGGCATAACCTCGATATTGTCGAGAGCCTTGAACTGGGGTGTTACGAAGGCAAACGAAATCTTCACCTTGCCGTCGAACTCTCTGCGTACGAAATCGACATACTCCTTCAGGTAGGGATAGTTGCGGATGGTGATGACGTGGTTGAGCGAGGTCTCCACCTCCGCCTCGACGAGATTCTTTACTCCCTGCACCGTGCGCGCGAAATCGCCGAGTTTTTGTGTCGACTGCTGCGACAGTCGCTCGTCGTGGGCATGCAGGGATACGAAGGCGTGAGTGAGGCCGGCTTTGACGAGGGCCGCCACCTTCTCGCGGCGGTCGAGCAGTACGGCATTGGTGACCAGTTCGATATCTTCGATCCCCAGGCGTGCGGCGCAGCGAATGTACTCGACGAGATGTCGCGACAGGGTCGGCTCGCCGCCCGAGAAGGAAAGCCTCTGGATGTTGCGCCGCGCTGCCCGTGCGATGACGCGGAGCATGTCCTCCTTGCTCTCCCATACGTTGGACGAGGTCTCGTTGGCGCTGCAGAAGGTGCAGTCCTGATTGCAGTTCACGGTCGGCCGCAGGACCAGCAATTGCGTGCGTGATGCCGCCAATGCTTGTTCTTCGGTCCAAGCGCGTCGCTGTGTGGTTCGCTGCTCATACATTGCCGGTGGACGCTGGGCGTACGCATGGATGCCGTGCTCGCCGTTGGCATCGCGATAGGCGGGCAGCACGCCGGCGCACTGCGGCCGTGTGGCGCATCTCTCACAAGCCGCGCCAAACGTGGCTTGGCTGCGTTTTGAGGAGCGCGCCTTGGGGTTGAAAGCATGGGTGGTGTAGAGGTCGGGGTAGTGGCGCAGGGCGCAAAGGGGAATGCCCTCTTCCGACGTAAGCTTGGCCCGGATCTGCAGCTCACGGCATAGAAGAAGCGCGCGCGCCAGCGCCGAACCCGCAATATCCCAAGACGGCGGTGCGAGAACGGGCGGTACCGCCATTGGAGATAAGAAGAAGCGAACCGCGCGTAGAGTCGGTACGACCTTGTGTGCCAAGCGCACGACCTCGTCGAGCTTCTGTAGGCTCGGGGCCAGGATCGGAATCTCGATCTCAATGGCGAGACCGGCACGCGCCAGGTTCTTCATTCCCGCCAAGGCATCGACAAGACTACGCGGGTGTCCGGCAATGCGATCGTGTACGGCAGGGTTTTGCGAGAAGAGAGGAACCAGGGCGACATCGGCTCCGAGGCGGACAAAGCTGGCTGCGCCCTCGGCTGTGCGGCTTGTGATTGCATTGGTGCGCAAGACAATCTCGGCGAATCCCTCTTGCCGGGCTCGTCGTACGAGATCTGCTGCTCCCGCGCTCTCGTCGCAGGCGCCGCGCACGACAAGCCGCGCCCCGCCACCGGTCAGTGCGCGCTGTAGATCATGTTCCTGGGATGGCGACGAAGCGCAATCACACAACGCGCAACGCAGGTGGCAGATGCCACCGACGTGCACGATGGCAGAGCGTTGCGCTGGGCGCTGCCCATAGGCGGATCCAAGAGGTGTCACGGTTGCGGTCTCGGATGTTGCCTTAACGCAAGCATGGCAGATTGGCGAGATCGGGCACGGATTGCGTCGGGCTGAACCGTAGAGTCTCTTTTGGTGATTTGGCGTCGCGCGTGATTTCGTTGCCGCGACGGCATGCGCAATCTGGCTCCCTTGAAGATTTTGACAGTGGTGTGGGGTGCTGGTAACCAACGCCGATGCGCGGTCGGCGATGGAACCTCGCTTTGTTTGTGGTCGCCGCCATTCCGTTTCTTCTTTTGGAGCTGGCCCTGCGTAAATTCCCGGCGGACCGTCTCGTCAGCAAGGCTCTCTACTACCAACAAATGGATACGCCGGTCTATCAAGTGTCGGCAGATCCATTCTTACACTACGAACTACGGCCGGGAGCCGAGCTGTCCGGCAAGGAGCCGCGGCCCTATACGATCCGCATCAATCGCTGGGGTGCGCGCGGGCAAGAGCACCCCCAGCGTAAAGCACCGGGAACCTTTCGCATCCTAGCCTTCGGCGGATCTACGATGTTCGGCTTTGCCGTCGATGACGAGCAGACCATTGCGGCCGAGTTGGAGCGGCTACTGAATGCTGAGTCCGATGGGCAGCATTACGAGGTGTGGAATTTCGGTGCCTCTGCCTATGCCGCCAGCCAGGTGGCCCGGTTAGTGAGGCGCGAGGGGGATAGGCATGACCCAGATCTCATCCTCTTTCAGCTCCACAATGAGGGACGCCGCCCCTTCCTATTGCC
>CAZGSN010000150.1:0-13348 GCA_964528465.1 uncultured Binatia bacterium (SeqCode) | reverse complement strand
TGATGCTTCTGGCTGGCACCGCCCAGTTGCGGCGTCAGCGACGAGCTTAGCCTTCGCAGCGAACGCCCACCTTCAGCGGCGCGCGTCATTTCGCGCGTCCGCGGCAAGGTTCTATTCGGCCTTGCCGTCTTCTCCGTACCCGTACTCGCACCCGTACTCGTACTCGTACACGGCCGCGCTCCTGCATGCTCGCCCTCTTCCAGCCTGTGTACGACTACGTGTACCGCTTTCGCTGTGTACGTGTACGTGTTCAACCCGCCGAACAATGCGTCAGTAAACGATCGCTGTGAGTTCCTTGCCGACGGCTCGGCTGAGTGCGGCAACCGCCAGGTTGAAGTCGTGGACGGCACGCATGTAGTCGGTGCTGGTCTCTGTGTACATGCCTAAGCCTTTGAACAGCTCCTCCGCTTCCCCGATGCCCAGGTCGAAGTTGCTGACCGAAAGGATGAGCAGACCGCGTCCGGCTTTGCGGCCTTCTTCGGCGGCGCGCATGGTGGCCTGGGCTTGGGTTACGTCGGAGTACGACTTGCGAATCTCCATCTGCAGGCCACTCGTGGCTTCGCGTTCCAACGCTTGCAAGCGCAGCAAGTCGGCACGGGCCTCGTCGACCTTGGCGCCGGTATTGAAGAAGCTCAGATCCCAACGTACGCCAAGCACGCCTACGGGGCGGATGTAGTTGAATTCATCGGCAGCAAACGGGCTTATCTGCTCGGTGCGATTACCGGCGCGCGCAAACTGCAGGCCGGTCGACACAAACAAAGTTGGGTAATAGGACGCCTCCTCCAGTTCGACCTTCGCCGTTTGCGCGGCAATGCCGTTGTGAAGCTGGCGCGCTTCCGGCCGCTGCGCCGGAGCATCGAGCAGATACGTATCGAGCGGGTCGATGCTTGCGCCAACTGGGGCTAGGCGTTGGTCGGCAATGTCGAAGTCGGCGGTCAAGGCAACTCCGATGGCCCGCGCCAGGGCGGCGCGTGTCAGCTCCATCGACGCGTCGACTTCATTGACGCCCTTGGCAAATTTCGAACGCCCGACCTTGAGCTTGAGAACGTCGATCTCGGTAACCCCATCACTTCCTCCGTGCAGACGCTCCTCCGATTTGCGTACCGCCTTGTCCATGTTGTCCTGCATCTCATGCAGAATCGCCGACAACTGCCGTGTGAGCAGCAGGCCGTAGTAAAGTTGTTTGGTGCCGTACACGACCTCCGCCCGATGGCGCTCGGCGTTGGCAGCCTGGCTTTGCATTCCTTCCTGTGCCGCACGCAGCGCCGCTTCGAGCTTTCCAAAAGTCCACAAGGGAATGTTGAGCAGTAGATCGAAGCGCGTGAACGGTCCCAGGTCCTTGAAGAAATCGTTCTTGTTGGTGCTCGCCTCCACCGCGTTGCCGGTGGCCCCATTCACTAAGCCGATGATTTGCGTGTACTCCGCCTGACCGTAGCGGCCGGCCTCGGCTTGCGAGAGCTTGGCTCGCGCACTGGCAAGCTCCGCCGCCGCGGCGGCCAAATCGGGACTGCTGGCCAGTGCACTTTGTATGCACTGCGCCAAATTATATTTGGGCGACGCCGCCCACACCGTGGAGACGCTCCCCGCCATCCACGCAAGCGCCGCGAAGCCAACTCGACGAATCATCCCTTCCCTCCTTGCCATTGCGCTCTTCAATCATGCTTGCACCGCAAGGGGAACGGTCATACTCCCCGATTGCTGAACCGCGCCGCCCTACTTGGAGTCGGGTACAGATGCGTCTCGACCTCTCGCATTCGACGTTATACCTTGCACAGCGTGAAGCGGGAGAAGAACAGCGGCGCGAAAGGGTTCAGATTAGCATGAGTCAGCTACTCAGAGGCAGCAGAGCAGGCATGCAGGGCATCCTACCGCTCGGATGGCCGCATAGGAATTTCGTCACACGGTCGCAGGCCAGAAGGCTGCAACCGGAAAGGCTCACTGTAGGCAGAACGGGCGGGGCCATAGCTGGGCCGGCGGCTACCCCGTTTTACGGGAGGCCCATGCGATGAAGGTAACGGCGCTTCGAATTAAAGATTTTCGCGGGCTGCGCGATGTCGCTCTCGAGAACCTCGATCCGAAGATCAACGCGCTCGTGGGCATCAACGGTTCGGGCAAGTCATCCTTGCTGGATTGCATCGCCATCCTCCTGTCACGACTGTTTGGAAGAATTCGATCCGACAGGAGCCCAGGACGTCTCTTTCTCGATTCCGATATCAGCAATTCGGCCCCGTCAACCACGGCATCGATCTCTGTCCGTTATGGACAAGAGACTGTCACCTGGTCTGTTACGAAGACACGAGCCGGCAGGAAGAAACAGACCATCTCGAACTTGGAGGACGTCAAGGAGCTGGCAGCCCGCCTACAGAACGATGCGGACGATCCCTCTAAGAATCTTCCGTTGGCTGTGTATTATCCCGTGAACCGTGCGGTGCTGGACGTTCCGCTTCGCATCCGAAAGCGCCATCCGTTCGATCCGATCGCAGCGTTCGAGCAGGCGCTTGCGGGAGGTCGCAACGATTTTCGATTGTTCTTCGAATGGTTTCGCGAACGCGAGGACATAGAAAACGAGCAACGGGTGCGGAGCTCCAAGGCGTACGCTGGTGATCACCAGCTCAACGCCGTGCGGCACGGGATCACCTCATTTCTCCCTGAACTCAAGCAGCTCCGTATCCAGCGCTCCCCGCTTCGGATGGTTGCAGAAAAAGGGAACGAGACGATCAGCGTTAATCAGTTCTCTGATGGCGAGAAGTGCCTACTGGCGATGGTCGGAGATTTGGCACGCCGTCTCAGCATCGCCAATCCAGGCCTCAAGTCGGCATGTGAGGGGCACGCTGTAGTATTGATTGACGAACTCGAGTTGCACCTGCATCCGCGCTGGCAACGTTTGGCCGTCCCGCAGCTACTCAAGACGTTTCCCAACTGCCAGTTCTTCGTCTCCACCCACTCGCCCCAGATCGTAAGCCATCTGCAGGCCCACCAAGTTCTGGCGCTCGAGGCCCACGAGGGAGTGGCTGTTCACCGCGTTGAGCAATCATACGGCCTGACCTCAAATCGAATTCTTGAGGACATCTTCGATGTGGAGGAACGTCCTGCCGAGATAAAGGCAAAGGTCGAGAAATTGTACCAGTTGATTGATCGAGCCGAATTAGAATCCGCACAGAAATCCTTGCGCGATATCGAAGGACGGATCGGTACGGACTTGGATCTCGTCAAAGCCGGCGTCCTCATTCGCAAGAAACAGCTACTGGCTCAATGAGACATATTTCGAAGGGGAAGGAACCAGCGCAACTTGCCGAACTCAAGCGGGGAGATCCTGATTGGGTGGCATCGTGGGAGGCGCTTGATGGCACCGCCGTCAAACGCGCGATCAAAGCGGCGCTACTTCAAGAACAGGGATACGTGTGCTGCTATTGCGAACGACGCGTCGCCCAGGACTCGAGCCATATCGAGCACGTGGCTCCTCGTAGCAAGGCAGCATCTCTTGATCTCGCATGGTCGAACCTACTGGCGTCATGCAACTCGGAAGCAAAGGCTCACTGCGGTGCCGCGAAGGGGAACTGGTATCTGCCCGAACAGTTCGTTTCACCTCTGCATGCCGACTGCGAGGGGCGCTTTTCCTTCCATCTCGACGGAAGCGTGACACCAGCTAGGAATGAGGACGACGCCGCACGAGTGACCATCGCCAGGTTGCGCCTAGACATCAAAACCCTCAGGGCAATGCGTCGCGCCGTGATCTTGGCTGCTCTTCCGGACACGGATGAGGAGCCACTCGACGATGAGCGAGCCGTGAGGCGACGGTACTTGTCGCGCGACGCCTCACTCCAATTCCAGCCATTCGCGATCGCCATCGTCGCAGCGCTGCGAGAATTTCAACGCAAATGAGTAGCAAGCACACTCCAGCCCCTCTTCCGTCCCGGAGGGATGCCAGCCATTAGCCGTTGGCCGACGCCGTGGGCCAATACCACCGGATAGTTGCGGGAACGGAACTCGCACCTCGGCAGGGGTGCCAGCAATTGAATGGCCTCTTCGCTGGGTGCATCAGCCGGCAAGCAGGGACAGACGTACGGCTACCGACTTGAACACAGGTGTGCCGGATTGACTGTCGATACGGCGGGGTACCAGCACGTTGGCTTCCGGGTAGTACATGGCAAGGTTGCCCGGTGGGAGGCCGGCAAAGCGTACGAGCGCCTTCATTGCGCCTGTGGCGCTGCGCACGAGTACGGGTTGGTCGCGCACTAGGCCCAACCGCTGCGCGTCGGCTTCACACATCATCACTACGTCACGGCGCTCGTTGCCGCGGTAGAGGTCCTCGTCCTCGTACACTACGGTGTTGAATTGCCCCTCCGAACGCAGGGTCATCAGACGCATCTCCCCTTCCCCAACCGCTAGCGTCGACAGTGGTGTTACCACGGCTTGAGCCCGGCCATCCGGGGAGGCAAAGCCCGGAGTATGCAGCGTGCGCCCCGGAATCACGAACTCCCCGCCGCCTCGATCGACTGCACCAATCGACTCATAGCCGGGGACAACTGCGGCGATGGCGTCGCGCAGCTTGGCGTGGCTGCGCAGGCTCGCGAAATCTACGGGACCGTTCGGCAGCACACGCCCGGCAATCTCGGCGATGATTTCCGTCTCCGCGCGCATCTCACTGGAAAGCGGTGGCGCCCCACCTTGGGAAACACGCACATAGCTGAACATGCTCTCCTGCGTCGTGCACTGCGACTCTTCGTCTCGCGCCAGCGCCGGTAGGAGCAGACACACCGTGCCGCGGCCGTGGATGTGTCCGGCGTTGAGCTTGGTGGTGACATATACGGTAAGCCCGATGTTCTGCAGGGCCGCTCGACTCCACTCGCTATCCGGCGAGGCGGAGAACAGGTTGCCGCCGAGGAGAAAAGCGCAATCGATATCGCCATTCGCTGCTGCCTCCAGTGACGCGAGTGTGTGCAGTCCCGGTGGGCTCGGCAGGCGTACGTCGTAGAGCTGCTGCAAGCGACGCAGAAACTCGGCCTTCAAGGTTGGCGCAAAGCCTACCGACCCCACACCCTGTACATTGCTGTGCCCACGGATCGGCAGCAACCCAGCCCCAGACTTGCCAACCATTCCCCGAGCCAGAGCCAAGTTGATGAGAGCCTGCACGTTGTCGACGCCATGCGCGTGCTGCGTGACGCCCATGGCCCACGCAAAGATCGTGGCACGCGACTCGACCAGCAGCTTGGCGGCAGCATCGACTTCGGCAAGCTGCAAACCACAGGCCTGCAGTAGCGCAGCCTCGGATTCGCAATTCAGATCTTCTTCAATGGCAAGCCATCCATTCACGTGATCCTGAAGGAAGGTGCGGTCGCAGTGACCGCCCTCGACGATGCGTTTCAACAGCAGCTTGAGGACCGCCACATCGGCGCCGATGTGCGGTTGCAGGTACACATCCGCAACCTCGGAAGCGAACAGCATGCTGCGCCAGTCGGACGGCACGCGGAAACGGACCAGGCCCAGCTCCTTCAGCGGATTGATCACCAAGACCTTGCCGCCGCGACGACGGAGGTGCACGAGCTGCGTGATCAAACGCGGGTGATTGGAAGCGGGATTGGCCCCCACCACGACAGCAAGGTCTGCCTTCTCTAGGTCCTCCAAGGAAACAGTGGCCGTGGAGGTTCCAAGTGATCGCTGCAGCGCCACGCTCGACGCCTGGTGACAGTAGTACGAGCAGTTATTGACGTTGTTGGTGCCATATACCCGAGCAAAACATTGCAGGAGGAACGCGGCTTCGTTGCTGCTGCGCCCGGAAGAGTAGAAGAACGTGCGCGCCGGGACGGCCTTGGCGAGGGTTCCAGCCACAAGCGCATACGCATCTTCCCACGTGAGCCGCCGGAAGTGCGTGTCCCCTTGGCGCCATACGACGGGAAAGCCAAGACGACCCGCTTGCTCCAACTCCCTCGCACTCCATTGCTCGAGCACGGAGATGGCATTGCCGCGAAAGAAGGCGGCATCGATCGGCGGCTGCATGTCTGCCGCTTGTGCCTGAATCGATTTCTTGCACACCTCCGGAAAGCTCCCGGCCTCGTTGCGCATGCCACCATGCTGGCCTCCCATGCCAACCGCACACGTCTTGCACGCATTCTTGGCTTGCAGGCGTCGTGTCAGGCGCAGCACACCACCAGCCTGTCGCGCCTGAAGCAAGCTGTAACGCAAAGCCGCAACTCCCCCACCGGAACGAGGCGTTTTCGCCATGATGTCTATTCCCTCCGAGACTTTGACGCCGAGACACACGGCGCGCACAGACCGATTTCACCAGCAAGCAACCCAACCCTCATCCGTCGCAATCGTGCCTTGAACGGACAAGAGGAGGATCACCACTAAGACACAGAGACACCAAGGCAGCATGGCAAATCAAATGCAACCCAGATCGGGGTTGAAATCGGGATCGGCATCGGAATCGGCGGCGACACAGGTTGACAGACACCGCGTGCAATGGGTTCGATACCGATTCCGATAGCGACCCCGACCCCGCAGGGAAGGCAACCTACACGGGGTTGCGCAGGGTTGCGCAGAGGTCCCACAGGCCTTGTCTTGGTGCCTTCGTGTCTTGGTGGTGAAATTCCCTTCATGCGCGCATATGGCGCCGGACACACAGCACCGGCGCACCGGGTACCGGGACACCGGACACCGGGTACCGCGCCATCCGGCGCTGGCACCGGATCTTGCCGCGCCTGTCGACTGTTGGCTCGTGACATGGCAAGAAGCACGGCCATGAGCCTAGAGCACTTGGACCGTTTGAGCGCCGCCGACACTGCGTTTCTGCAGCAGGAGGACCGCGGCATGCATGCCCACATTGGTTGGGTAATGATTGCCGCCGGGCCGCCCCCGGCGTACGCCGACCTGATCAAGCACGTGCGCTCGCGCCTGCATCTGGTGCCACGCTATCGCCAAAAGATTGCCTACCCCTTGTTGCAATTGGCGCGGCCGATGTGGATCGACGACCCGCGTTTCAACATCGAGTATCACGTGCGCCACTCTGCCTTGCCGGCGCCGGGGTCGATTGACAAGCTGCGTGCGCTTGTGGGTCGCATCTTTTCGCAAGGATTAGATCGCTCCAAGCCCCTGTGGGAGCTGTGGCTCGTGCAAGGCCTGCGCGACAATCGCTTCGCCATCATCAACAAGGCACATCGCGCTCTGGTCGACGGCATCGGTGGGTTCGACATCACGACTGTCCTCTTCGACACCAGCAAGGAGGGCCGCCCGATCCCGCCGCCCACACAGGCCTGGATTCCGCGGCGCGAGCCCGAGCCGGCCGAGCTGATGGCAGTGAGCGCGCGCGAGTTTGTGAGCACCCCACTCGAGATTGGCCAGCACTTGTGGAACGCTTGGAACGAGCCCAACCAGGCCTACCAGCAGGCTCGCCAAGTCATCCAGGGAATTGGTGAGGTGGCCTCGGCCTTACTCGATCCCCCCTCCCCTACTCCTTTGAATGTACCGATCGGAACGCACCGCCGCGTTGCTTGGAAGCGCTTTGCTCTCTCCGACTTCAAAACCGTCAAGAATGCTTTCGGCGCTACCATCAACGATGTCTACCTAACGGTTCTCTCCGGCATGCTCGCCTACTGGCTGCGCTCTCGCGGTGTGGCGACACGCGGCTTGCGCATGCGTGCCGCGATTCCCATTTCCCTGCACGGCGACGGACAAGCGGGCAAGAATCGTATCGTTGAGTACTTCGCGCCTCTGCCGGTAAGCGTGAATGACCCCGTCGAGCGGCTGCGCATCGTGCGCCGCGCCCTCGATGATTTGAAAGAATCCAAACAAGCGCTTGGGGCACAGGCCATTGCAGCGATTCAAGAATTCTCACCGCCCGCCTTACTGGCGCGCACCTCGCGACTCAGCTTTTCCTCGCGGCTCTTCAACCTAGTCGCTACCAATGTGCCTGGACCCCAGTTTCCGCTCTATCTCATGGGACATGAGGTGGAACAGATCGGTCCTGTCGGCTTCCTCATCGACGACTGCGCGCTGATGAGTGTGATGGTGAGCTACAACGGCATGCTCGAACTCGGCCTTACCGCCGATGCCGACGCTGTCCCCGACTTAGATGATCTTTGCGGCTACGCCGACGACGCGCTCAAGGAGCTGCTCGACGCCGCCGATGCCGAGAAACGCCATCCCAAGACCAAAGCTCCGAGCAAACGCAAGCGCTCCAAGCAGGAACAAGTCGCATGAGCCCCCACCACCTCGATCGTCTCACCGCTACCGACGCATCCTTCATCGTCGGCGAAACCGGCCCGTCGCACATGCACATTGGCGGCATCATGACCTTTGAGGGTCCGCCGCCGCCCTACGACGACTTGCTCAAGCAGGTGGAGTCGCGTCTCGACCTAGTGCCGCGCTATCGCCAACGCCTGCTGATCCCACGTTTCGAGATGGGTCGCCCCCTGTGGGTCGACGATACACGCTTCGACCTCACCTATCACGTGCGCCACACGGCACTTCCTCCGCCCGGCTCGATCGAGGAGTTGAAACGTTTGACGGCGCGTGTCTTTTCGCAACGCCTCGATCGCAGCAAACCTTTGTGGGAGATCTATTTGGTAGAGGGACTCGAGGGTGATCGCTTTGCCCTCGTAAGCAAGACCCATCACGCCATGGTGGACGGTGTTTCCGGCGTCGACATTGCCACGCTGCTGTTCGACCTCACCGCAGATGCTCCACCGCCACCGCCGCCGACCAAGCCGTGGCGCCCACAGCCCGAGCCCACGCAACTCGAGGTGGCGGCAAAGCTGGCACGTGACGCCTCGCGGGCAACGTTTGATATTGCGGCATCCGCACTCAATGCCTTGACCACACCGGACCAAACCACGGCATCTTTACGCGAGACCATGGAGGCCGTGGGCGAGGTGGTATGGGCCAGCTTGAGTTCGGCCCCGTCGACCCCGCTCAACTGTTCGATCGGTCCCCACCGCCGCGTGACCTGGGTGCGCACCCAGCTCTCGGACTACAAGGTCATCAAGCGCGCTCTCGGCGGCACGATCAACGATGTTGTTCTCGCTGTTGTCGCCGGGGCTCTGGGTCGCTGGCTGCACGCCCGTGGCGTGCGTACCGAGGGCTTGGAGCTGCGCGCCGCGGTACCTGTCTCCGTACGCTCGAAGCACGAGCAGAACGAGATGGGCAACAAGGTGACCGCCATGGTCGCGCCGCTGCCCGTCTATTGCGATGACCCGCTGGAGCGACTGCGCATCGTGCGTGCGTCGATGCACAACCTCAAGGAGTCGAAACAAGCTCTCGGCGCACAAATGATCATCGGCCTCGAGCGCTTTGCGCCGCCGACCCTGCTCGCCCAAGCCTCGCGCCTCCAGTTCTCGCCGCGCTTCAACAATCTCGTGGTGACCAATGTTCCAGGGCCACAGTTTCCTCTCTACCTCCTCGGCCGCGAGCTGCTGGAGATGATTCCGGTTGGCTTTCTCGTCGATGGATTTTCGCTGATCGTTGCCTTGGTCAGTTACAACGGTGTCCTCACCTTCGGCCTCATGGGCGACTACGACGCGCTGCCCGATCTCGAGAGCATTGCCGGGCACGTGGAGACATCCTTGGCCGAACTCGTAGAAGCCTCGCACGCAGCGGTAGCAGCAGGATCCAACCCCACGGCGTAACGCGCGACTTTGGCCTGGCCCTGCCTGGGTGTGACCCGCACAGGCAAAGCCTTGGTTCCGCAGAGGCATCCCGACCCAGCTTGTTCCGCGCCACCACGCTCGTGTAGGGCGGTTGACACGCCCCGGAATTATCATCTATTTGTTCGGAAACTTAAGGCCTGGACCTAAATAAATTCGGAACATCATCGTATTAGGCAATGAAAACAACGGACAGCGACAGCGGCCTCGACAGCATCGACGTGCACATCCTCGGCATCTTGCAGGAGGACTGCACCTTGCCGCTGGCCAAGATCGGCGAGCAGGTGGGACTCTCTGCTCCCTCTATCGTGGACCGCATCAAGAAGCTGGAGGAGCACGGGGTCATCAAGGGCTATCACGCCATTCTCGATGCGCGTGTGCTGGGCAAAGACGTCACAGCGTTCGTCGGCGTCTCCATTAGCCATCCGAAACTGATCTCTGCGTTCGAAGATGCCATCCCCAAGCTGGACGATATTCTCGAGTGCCACCACATCACCGGCCAGCACACGTTGTTGCTGAAGGTGAAGACGGAGAACACCTCAACCCTGGAGACTCTGATTCGCACCCTGCGCTCCATGCAGGGCGTCGAGCGCACCGAAACCATGGTCGTCTTTTCGACCCACACCGAGCGCACGCGAATTGCGCTCGACAATGTCGACGCGGCCGATCCGCGGCGTGCGCGCCGTAACGGCCACAAAGCCACCTCACACCCCAAAGGAGCGAAGCGATGAGCGAGCTGCGCAAACTTCGCAAGCAAGGTCTCTACGATCCACGATTCGAGCACGATGCCTGTGGCGTCGGCTTCGTCGCCAACATCAAGGGCGAGAAATCGCACGACATCGTCCTCAAAGGCCTGCAGGTACTCAACAACCTTACGCACCGTGGTGCCTGCGGCTGCGACCCTACCACTGGCGACGGTGCCGGCATTCTCATGCAGGTGCCGCATGAGCTGCTGGCCAAAGAAGCCAAAGCGGCGCGCATAAACCTACCCGCCGCTGGTGACTACGGCGTCGGCATGGTGTTCCTGCCGCAGGACGTTCGTGAGCGAAACATTTGTCTCGAAGCCTTTGAGTCGGCCGTTCGTGATGAGAAGCTGAAGTTTCTCGGCTGGCGCGACGTGCCCGTCGATCCACAGGCGTGTGGCGAGCTTGCCAGGCGTAATATGCCCGAGATTCGCCAAATCTTCATTGGCCGCGGGCGTGGCGCCAAAGATACCGATGCCCTGGAGCGCAAGCTGTATGTTGTGCGCAAGCGCGTCGAGAATGAGGTCGCGAAGGCGGATCTACGCGACACGGAGGCTTTCTACGTTGCCAGCCTGTCGGCACGCACGATTGTCTACAAGGGACTGCTGCTGCCGGAGCAGATTCCACAGTTCTATGCCGATCTACGCGACCCGCTCTTGAAGAGTGCCATTGCGCTGGTGCACCAGCGCTTCAGCACCAACACGTTGCCATCCTGGGAACGTGCTCACCCCTACCGCTTCCTCGCGCACAACGGCGAAATCAACACCGTGCGCGGCAACGAAAACTGGATGCGGGCACGCGAGCGCCTGTTCGCTTCACCAGTGTTCGGGGACGATCTCGAAAAGCTGATGCCGATCATTGAAGAATCCGCCAGCGACTCGGGCAAGTTCGACAATGCCTTTGAGCTGCTGGTGCGCAGCGGTCGATCGCTGCCGCACGCGGCGATGATGATGATTCCCGAAGCTTGGCAGAAGCACGAGGACATGAGCGACAGCAAGCGCGCCTTCTATGAGTACCACGCCTGCTTGATGGAGCCCTGGGATGGCCCGGCATCGATTGCCTTCACCGACGGCCGCGTCATCGGCGCGGTGCTCGATCGCAACGGCCTGCGCCCCTCCCGCTATGTCGTCACCAAGGATGGCTTCGTAGTGATGGCTTCCGAAGTCGGGGTTCTCGATATCCCCGCCGACAACATTCTGCACAAGAATCGCCTGCAGCCAGGACGCATGTTCCTCGTCGATACCGAGGCCGGCCGCATCGTCGGTGATGAAGAAATCAAGGAAGGTATGGCGGCGCGCATGCCGTACCGTGCTTGGCTCAGCGAGAAGCTCGTCGAACTCAAGGATCTACCGGCTCCCAAGCAACCGGTACCAGGCTTCGACGGCGACTCGCTGCTCACTCGCCAGCAGGTGCACGGCTATACATTGGAAGACTTGCGCTTCTTGATGACGCCCATGGCGATCAACGGCCAAGAGGCCGTCGGCTCGATGGGCACCGATACGCCGCTGGCGGTACTCTCCGATCGCCCGCAGTTATTGTTCAACTACTTCAAGCAACTGTTTGCCCAGGTCACCAATCCACCCATCGATCCGATCCGCGAAGAGCTGGTGATGTCGGTGAAGGCCACCATCGGCGCCGAGCAGAACCTCTTCGAGGAAGGCCCCGAGCACTGCCATCAACTGGAGCTGGAGAATCCCATCCTCAGCAACCTCGACCTGCAAAAGATCAAGGAGCTGAATCAACCTGGCCTGCGTGCCTGCACCTTGCCCGCGTTGTTCAAGGTGGCCGACGGCGGCGATGGCTTGGAAACGGCTCTCAGCGAACTCTGTGACAAGGCCTCGCAAGCCATCGAGGACGGTTGCAGCATTCTCATTTTGTCCGATCGCGATCACAACGAGACATGGGCACCGATTCCCAGTCTGCTCGCCACCGGGGCTGTGCATCACCACCTCATTCGCGAAGGCACACGCTCGCGTTGCGGCTTGGTGGTCGAATCCGGCGAGCCACGCGAGGTGCATCACTTCTGCCTCCTCGTCGGATACGGCGCCGGCGCCGTCAACCCGTACCTGGCCTGCGAAACCATCGTCGACATGGTGCAAGACGGACGCATCCCCGGAGTCAGCAGCGCCGACGAGGCGATTGAGCATTACCTGAAGGCAGCCAACAAAGGCCTGCTCAAGGTCATGACGAAGATGGGTATCTCCACGGTACAAAGCTACCGCGGCGCCCAGATCTTCGAGGCCGTAGGGCTCAACAGCGACATTATCGAGAAGTATTTCACCTGGACTGCGTCGCGCATCGAAGGCGTCAACCTGGAAATTCTCGCCCGCGAGACCGGCTTGCGCCACCATGTGGCCTGGGAGGTATCTCCGAGTCTCGATGGTGAACTCGACCCGGGCGGCCAGTATCAGTGGCGCCGGCGCGGCGAATACCACATGTACAACCCGGAGACCGTGGCCAAGCTGCAGCACTCTTGCCGCTCCGGCAACTACAAGACGTTCAAGGAGTACTCCGCGCTCGTCAATGACGGCGACCGCAAGCTGTGCACCATCCGCGGCCTCCTGAAGTTCAAGCCAGCGAACTCGATTCCGCTGTCGGAAGTGGAACCGGCCACGGAGATCGTCAAGCGCTTCAAGACCGGCGCTATGTCCTTAGGTTCGATCAGCCGCGAAGCGCACGAGAATCTCGCCATTGCCATGAACCGCATTGGCGGCAAGTCGAACACCGGCGAGGGCGGAGAAGATGCCGTGCGCTACGTCCCCGACGCCAACGGCGATCTGCGTCGTAGCGCCATCAAGCAGGTGGCATCCGGTCGCTTCGGCGTCACCAGCTTCTATCTGGTCAACGCAGACGAGCTGCAGATCAAGATGGCGCAGGGAGCCAAGCCCGGTGAGGGCGGACAACTGCCCGGGCACAAGGTCGACGACTACATTGCCAGCATCCGTTACTCGACCCCGGGTGTGG
>CAZGSN010000149.1:0-3926 GCA_964528465.1 uncultured Binatia bacterium (SeqCode) | reverse complement strand
ACCACCGGCCGCCCGAAGGGAGTGTGGAGCGGGGTGTGGACCGAGGAAGAAGCCCGCTTGGCCTTGCTGGAAGAACGCGAGGTCTGGGGCTTCGACAAGCATGACGTACACATGATCGTCTCCCCCTTGCACCATTCTGCTCCCTTGCGCTTCGCCACCGGCACATTGCTCGCGGGCGGCAGCGTCATCGTTGCCGGTCCGTTCGACGCGGAGAAGACCGCCACTGTGATTGCACAGGAGAAGCCGACCACGGCGTTCATGGTACCGGCCCATTTGCAACGCTTCCTCAACCTTGCCGAGATTCCATCCCTGAAGAGCTTCCGCCTGCTCATGCACGCCGGAGCACCGTGCCCGGAGGGGTTGAAGCGACGAACCATGTCCGTGTTTCCGAAGGGGTCGGTGTGGGAGTTCTACGGCTCCACCGAGGGGCAATTCACCGTGTGCTCGCCGGACGATTGGCTACAGCATCCGGGCAGTGTCGGGCGCGTGCGCAAGCACCGCAAGATCGAGATCGACAAAGACGGATTGATTTGGTGCCAGGTGCCGCCCTACGCACGCTTCGTGTACTGGCACGACGCCGCCAAGACCCGCCGTGCCTGGCGCGGTGATCACTTTACCGTTGGCGACCTCGGTCGTATGTCGGAGGACGGCTTCTTGTATCTCGATGGTCGGCGCGACGATCTCATCATTTCCGGTGGCGTCAACGTCTACCCGGTCGAGATCGAACGCACCATCCTCTCGCACCCCGAGGTACACAACGCCGCGGTCTTTCCTGTCGACGATGAGCGCTGGGGCCAAATGGTGTGCGCTGCGGTGGTGGGCAATGTGTCGGAAGAAGGCATGCGCCTGTGGCTGCGCGAGCGTCTGGCCCCCTACAAACGGCCTAAGTTGATTGTCCGCGTCGATACCATCCCGGTCTCGGCGACCGGCAAAGTACGGCGATCCCTGTTGGCCACACAGCTCGGCGTAGCCTCACCCGAAGAAACGCCAGCCCAGCGGGTTGCCGGCTAGCCGGCACCAAAGGAATCCCCATGCATCGAAGCTTGCACCTGTGGAGTGGCCTTGTGCTCCTCCTGCTTGCCGTTCCTTGCGTTGCTGCCGACCTGTCTCCACAGCAAAAAGAACTGCGGCGTATCTATGAAGAGATGGTGGAAATCGACACCACCCACTCCACGGGCAGCACCGGCAAGGCGGCGCGGGCTGTCGCCAAGCGCCTGCTCGCCGCGGGCCTACCGGCCGGCGACGTGCAGGTGATCGGACCCAAGGACAACCGACTCAACCTCGTGGCACGATTGCGCGGCCAGGGCAAAGCTAAGCCGATCTTGTTGCTGGCACACCTCGACGTCGTCGATGCGCGTCGTGAGGACTGGTCGATGGACCCGTTCACCCTGCACGAGATGGACGGATACTTCTACGCGCGCGGCTCGCTCGACGATAAGGCCATGGCCGCGATCCTGGTGCAGCTCGTCCTCGACTGGCGACGCGAAAAGCTGCAGCCCAAGCGCGACATCATCTTGGCTCTGACTGCGGACGAAGAAGGTGGGCCGGATAACGGCGTCGAGTGGCTATTGCGCAACCAACGCGAGTTGGTCGAAGCCGAGCTTGTTCTCAATGAAGGCGGTGGCGGTCGCATGAAGAATGGCCGCTACATCCAGAATGGGGTGCAAGCAAGCGAGAAGACCTACATGACCTTTCGTCTGGAGGTCCGCAACGATGGCGGCCACAGCTCGCTGCCTACAGCCGACAACGCCATCTATCGCCTCGCCGCAGCGCTGGGGCGCTTACAAAAGCAAGAGTTCCCGCTTGAGCTCAACGAGGTGACGCGAGCCTTCTTCCAGCGCAGCGCCGAGCTCGAAGAAGGCACGATGGCGGCGGATATGCGCGGCGTGCTGGCGGAGCCACCCGATCCCGATGCGGTGATGCGGCTGTCACGGTCGCCTTCCTACAACGCCATGCTGCGCACCACTTGCGTGCCGACTCGGCTGCAGGCGGGACACGCCGACAACGCGCTCCCCCAGCTTGCCAGTGCTACCGTGAATTGCCGGATCATGCCCGGCCATAGTACCGACGAGATTCTGCAAGTCTTAAAAAGCACGGTGTGGGATGAGCAGGTGAAAATCACGCCTACCGAGAAAGACACGGCCGCGGCGCCGCTACCGATTCATGCGGGTTTGATGGCGGCGGCCGAAGAAGTAACCGAGGCCATGTGGCCCGGCGTGCCGGTAATCCCGATGATGAGCAGCGGCGCCACCGACTCGCGCTACTTCCGTAAGGCCGGCATCCCAGCCTATGGAGTCTCGGGCATCTTCGTCGAGATGGACGACATGCGCGCTCACGGCAAAGACGAGCGCCTCGGCGTCCAGCAATTCTACGAGGGCTACGAATTTCTCGGGCGCCTATTGCGCAAGCTCGCGTTGTGAGTCGGTGCGTCGGTGAAGTGGGGCGCGCGGCGGGGGCGTGGGGTACCTTCGCACCGACTTGCTGGTCATGGCTCCAGCGGAGGTCTCATCGGCGCGCATGTCGTGGTCATCGATTCGCTGGTCCAGGAGACGACGCTGAGACTCCGTGAGCGGTAGGTGGGACGCTGCCTCCGAGATCGACGATTGTCGCACGGCATTGTAGGGATAAGCCCATTAGGCAGCAGGACCGGGCTCGGCATCGCCGAGATGCCCGCTACACAGCATTGACATGGGCTTGCGAATTATTCTAACCGCTTGATCGGAAGCAGGACGGCCATGCGAACAACTGGAATTGGGGCGTGCGTCATATTTGTTGGCTTTCATCCGAGATTCATGGCCTCACGGCGCCTCACGGCCGCGGCTACTGTATCTTCGCCAGCTCCGTGTAGCCGCGCGCGTGAGCGCGTGGATGGTGGAAGTTTGCCTCCCAACAAATTTGTCGCACACCCTTGGAATTGGTCCTGGGGATGCTGACTCGAAGGCCTGAGATTGAGGCGTTCTGGACGATCCGCCGCGTGCTGAGACTGGGGGCCATCCGTTGAACGTTCGAGCCCTGCTCTTCGCGGTCTTCGCGACAGTCTCTTACTCCGCACCCGCCGGCGCGGCCAATCTCGTCACGAACCCCGGGTTCGAGGACACCGATGTCTCCGCCTGGGTTCCCTTCGCGGGCGCCGCCACGTTGACCCGAACCATGGCAGAGACCCACGCCGGCACGTCCAGTCTCTTCGTGTCGGCAAGGACCCAGAGCTACGGAGGCCCAAGCCAAAACCTCGTGGCCTTGTTGGTTCCCGGCACCCGCTACATCGTCTCGGCCTGGGTGAAGATGGCCTCAGACACGGACGCGCGCCCCAGTCTCAACATCAAGAAGGTTATCGGCGGGGCGACCACCTACACAACGATCTTCTCACTTCCCACCAACCACACCCGCTGGGTGAAGCTTGCCGGCGTCTACGCGTACGATCCATCCTCGACGCCGAGCGAAGTGACCATCTATGTCCATGGTCCTGCCGCAGGCCTCAGCTTCTACGTCGACGACTTTCGGGTAGAGGCCGTTCCAGAGTACGTCACCACGCCGTCGACCCCCGACGACTTTGTTCGTCGCAGCGGAGCCGGCCTCGTCGTCGGCGCTGCGGACACGCCTATACGCCTGCTCGGCGTCAACTTCACCGCCTACGACGACGAAGACGAGAGTGCCGACAGCGTTTTCCATAGCAGCGAGTTCGATCCCGATGTCGACTTCGCGCGCGTCGCCCAACTCGGCGGCAACGTCGTGCGGCTCAACCTTTGGTGGAAGCTCTTCGAGAACGAGTCCTCACCCTACACTTACAAACAGGAGGGCTGGGACTGGCTCGAGCGCAATATCGTCGCCGCCCGCGCTGTCGGAGTGCGACTCATCCTCGACATGCACGCTCCACAGGGCGGCTTCCAGGGGCCGGGGTCCGTCGGTTCCTACTGGAGCAGTCCGTC
>CAZGSN010000148.1:0-20568 GCA_964528465.1 uncultured Binatia bacterium (SeqCode) | reverse complement strand
TTGCCGTCGTCGCATTCCTCAAAGCCGTTGGTGACGCCATCACCGCAGATCGCCGTCGGCGTAGCGGTGGGTGTCGAGGTCGGTGTCGTGGTCGGGGTTTCCGTCGCCGTGGATGTCGCAGTGGAAGTTGGGGTCGACGTTGGTGTCGCAGTCGGTGTGTCGGTTGCCGTCCTGGTTGGCGTTTCGGTTGCGGTGGAGGTCGGAGTTGCAGTCGGTGTGTCGGTGACGGTTGGCGTCACCGACGGCGTGTTCGTCGGCACAGGTGTTCCCGTCGGTGAGTGTGTTGACGTCGGGGACACCGATGGTGTGTGGGTCGGGGACGAGGTCGGTGTGTGCGTCGGCGTGGCGGTGCGGATTGGGGTGATGGTTGGCGTTCGCGTTGCGGTCCGAGATGGAGACGCTGTCGCGGTGTCGGTCGGTACGGGGCTTGACGTCGGTGTCGAAGTCGGGGTTCGAGTCGGCAAGGTGTCGTTGAGGTAGCGCGCGACGGCAAACGTCAGACCGCTCCCGTAGGCGTATCCGGCCAGAACTAATTTGCCATCAGCTTGTAGGGCGAGAGCTGACGCCGCTGTCTGCCTGTCGACTCCCATCGCCGTCACGATTTTCCCGCCGTTGCCGAACGACACATCAAGACTTCCGTCCGAGTTGTAGCGTGCGAGACCGACGTTTCCTGAAGCGGTTCCCGCGAGTACATACCTTCCGTTACTAATGACCAGGGTTGCGCCATAGTCGGGGCCCCCGAAATCAGTGCTGACCTTTCCGCCATTTCCAAAGGTGATGTCGAGACTGCCGTCTGGATTAACTCGCGCTAAGGTGAAGTCCACGGCTCCGGCGTCTGTCGTCGAATAGCCCCCAATTAGAATCTTCCCATCAATGGACTGAACACGAACCGTGCGCCCACCGTCCTCGCGGTTCCCAAAGGGGATGACAAGCTTGCCGCCATTGCCGAACGTTGTGTCGAGGCTACCGTCGATATTGTACCGAACCAGGGCTTGGTCCCAGCCGGAGTTGGGAGAGACTGAGTTCCCAGCGGCAACGAGCTTTCCATCCACCTGAACGGTGATCGCGTGACAGCGGTCCTCGATCTGCCCAACTGACGTTGTCACCTTACCTGTACCACCGAATGAAGTATCCAGGGTGCCGTTCGGGGTATATCGGGCGACGACGAAGTTCGCCTTATTAGCCGTATAGGCGTCACCCGCGACCACCAGCTTGTCATCCGATTGAATTGTGAACGATCGTGCCGTCCCGACCGGGGTGACGACCTTGCCCGAACTGCCGAAGCTGGTGTCTACGCTGCCATCCACGTTGTACCTGACCAACGCAAAGACGTACGCACCACCGACGTAGGCTGTCCCAGCCGCAACTATCTTGCCGTCAGACTGTGTCCCAACCCCGTACGCCATATCCCATGTTCCAAGAGCGGTGACCACCTTTCCACTGCTGCCGAAGGTCGCATCGAGGGTGCCGCTGCTGAGATAGCGCGCCAGGCTGAAGTGGGTTTGGCTGCCGTCATAGGAGTAGCCGGCGACAACGATCTTGCCGTCTGTCTGCAGCGTCGTAGCGTACCCGAGCGCCTCGTTGCCTATTGGCGTCGTTACAGTGCCTCCTGTTCCGAAGCTGAGATCCAGATCCCCCGGCGCGGCCCAGGCTGCCGGTGAGGCAAGCAACGCGATCAGACTCAGCAGCACCGGGAGAACAGAACGGCCGCATCTGTAACGTAGGAGGCCGGCGACAGCGGTCTGGCCGCTGGTTGCAAGGACGAGCAAGTTTGTCATTTGGTCTCCCCTGATGCGTGAGTCTTGTCTCATAACTGCGCCGATCAAATCAACTCCTGGGGCCTGACAGCGCGCGTCAGATGGAGTCCGGCTGGCAGCGGGCCGAGGGCGGCCCGTCTCCATCGAATTCCTGTTCTCTGTTCGTCAGCAATGGAGACGCCGCGCCCTCGCGGCGCGTCGGATGGAATCCGGCTGACAGCGGGCCGAGGGCGGCCCGTCTCCATTGAGTTCCTGTTCTCTGTTCGTCAGCAATGGAGACGCCGCGCCCCCGCGGCGCGTCGGATGGAATCCGGCTGACGGCGGGCCGAGGGCGGCCCGTCTCTTTGATTGTCGCATCACCGTGTTTGTCGCGTCACCGCTCCTAGGTCTATCGGGCTTAGGGGGCAAGTCTTGCGCCAGCCCATAACCCATGGCTTTCCGTGGCCAACGCCGCGCGTGGGGTGCAGCGGCTGACTTATCCGTCCTTGACTCCGAACGCGTGTTCCAGAAGGGTTGCCTCCACGAGGAGAGTAAGGGCAATGGATCTGTACGAAGCGATGAGCACGACCCGGGCGGTGCGGCGACTGCGCCCGGACCCGATTCCAGAGGAAGTATTGCGGCGTGTGCTGACCGCCGCGAACTGGGCGCCGACCGGGGGCAACGCGCAGCCGTGGCGGGTCATAGCCGTGCAGGACCCGGCCAAGCGCCAAGCGTTGCAGAAGCTCTACGTCGGGCCATGGGAGGCCTACGCCAAGAGCCATCGCGCTCAACTAGCCAACGCTTCCGTCGAGGTGCGAGACGCGCAAGAGCGCATGCTCAAGGCGGCGGACCACTTGGCGCACAATCTTCACCTAGCGCCGGTGATTCTGGTCTTTTGTTTCAACCCCAAGCTCATGGCCATTACCGATGCTCAGCTCGATCGTCCCAGCATCGTTGGTGGTGCCTCGCTCTATCCTGCCGTTCAGAACGCTTTGCTGGCTTGCCGTGTCGAAGGCCTCGGCTGCACGCTCACGACGCTGCTTTGCGCGCAAGAGCCGGCAGTGAAGGATTTGCTGGCTATTCCTGCCGACTGGGGCACCGGCGCCTTCCTTCCGATTGGCTATCCGCTCGGCAAAGGTCACGGTCCGCTCACCCGACGTCCCATCGAAAAGATGGCCTTCCGAGACACTTGGGGGACATCATTGTTCTGAGGCAAGCCTGCTCGGGGCCTCTAAGTGGATCATGCGCACAGACACGTCGCGGCCTTCGTCGCGTTCGCGCACCTCGTGCTCGCTCACGAGGAGGCCGCGTGCCTTGCAAGCTTGCTGCAAACCGGTGTCGAGCGTGCGCACGGATTCTGCGCACCAGGCTTGGCCGCCCGGGGCAAGGTGGCGATGGAGGAAATCGGCAACGGCAATCTGCAGAGCCGGATCGTAGGTGACATCTGCGGCAAAGGCGTAGTCGACTGCATGGGACAGCCTCAGTGTGCGCAGATCAGCCTGGAGGACTTCCATCCGGCAATCATTGAGAGCCGCATTCGCCCGTGCCAGCTCGACCCCATTTGGGTCGAGATCGAACGCCACCACCGAGCCACCACGCTTGGCCGCGACAATCGCAGTCAGGCCCAAGCCACAACCGATATCGACAATGCGCTTACCGCGGCAATCAATGTTGGAAGCAAGGAACCGAGCCAGGGCTCGGGCACCGGTCCACAGGTGCGCCCAGTAGGGTGGCTCCGCCGCATCTGCGTCGGCCAACAGTGCCTGCGTGTCGACATAGTCCTGCAAGCGACTCACCACGAGCAAGTCGACAACGAACGCGCCGCAAGGCACCTTCACAAGACTCACCGGAAACCCGGCGATGCTCTCGATCTCTGCCATCCTGCCGCCACATGAAGCACAGAGCCGGTTTGCAGAGAATGGGCGGACTTATCTTGTGGTTTGTGGTTTGTGATTGGTGGTTCGTGGTTTGTGACTGCGATTGGCAGGATAAACGGGCTCAGCAGTGCCGGCCGAAAATCACAAGCCACCAACCACCAGTCGCCAGGCACCAGTCACAAGCCACAAATCACCAGCCACCAACCACCAGCCACCTCCTCAGAGGTTGACTGACCGTAGTGCTGTCCGTAGCATCCGCGCCTTATCGTCATGCACAAACTCATCATCCTCTTGGCCTCGGCCGGTTATGTCGGGTACATCCCTATTGCCTCAGGCACCTTTGGTTCGCTCGTCGGCATCCCCTTGTTCTTCGCCTTCGATGGCGTGCGACTGGCGTCGACGAGCGTCTACCTGACGATCTTCGTCGCCGCGGTGCTTGCTTCGTGCTGGATCGCCGGCAGCGCCGAGAAGATCTTCGACGAACATGACTCGCACAAGATCGTCCTCGATGAAGTGGTTGGGTATCTGGCGGCTACGTTGTTTCTAGAGCCGACGTGGACGCATGCCATTGCCGCCTTCTTTATCTTCCGTGCGCTCGACGTAATTAAGCCCTTTCCCGCAGGGTACATCGATGCCCACTTTCCTGGCGGCTACGGTGTGACGCTCGACGATGTGGTGTCGGGGCTGTACTCCAATCTACTCTTGCGCGCGCTCATCGGACTCGGCTTGCTCGTGTAAGCTCGAACCAGGCATCGAGGTATCCATGATCCAAAGTGCAGCCATCCTTTCCACTGGCGACGAGCTCACCACCGGCCGTACGGTCGATACCAACGCCAACTTCATTGCCGACAAGCTGGTTGCCGCCGGCTTCGATGTCACCGCCATTCTCGTCGTCGGCGACTACCCGGAACGGCTGACCTGGGCCTGGCGACAAGCCCTCGAGCGTGCCGACGTGGTGATCTCTACGGGAGGCTTGGGCCCCACAGCCGACGATTTGACCACCGAGATTGTCGCCCAAGTAACCGGTCGCGAGCTGCATCTCGATGCTGGCGTGGCCGAGCGCATCCGCCAGATGTTTGCGGCAATGAATCGGGTCATGCCGGAGAACAACCTCAAACAAGCGCAGTTTCCTCAAGGCGCAACCATCCTCGCCAACGCCTTGGGAACCGCCCCCGGCTATCGCATGAGTTTTCCTACCCCGCACGGCGAGCGTCACCTGGTGGTGCTCCCGGGTGTGCCACGTGAGATGAAGCCGATGCTCGAGGAGCAAGTTTTGCCGTGGCTCGCCAGCGCCCGCGGCAGCGATGAGATCTATCTCAGTCACGTGTTTCAGACCTTCGGGATCAGCGAATCCGCTCTCGACGAGTTGGTGGCTGGTTGCGTCGACGCCAGCGAGGGGCGTATCGCCTTCCGCGCCGCCTTTCCGCAGATCTCCCTCAAACTCACCGTGCACGGAGCACCCGCAACCACTCCGCGTCGCCTCGAGGAGCTAGCGGCGCGGCTGCGCGCGCGCGTGCAGGACTACTGTTACGGCGAAGGCGACACGACCATGGAAGCAGCGGTAGGCGAACTCCTGAAGCAACACGGCAAGAGTGTCGCCTTGGCGGAATCATGCAGTGGTGGCCTGATTGCCCACCGCCTCACTGCCGTGCCGGGCAGCTCGGCCTACATGCTTGGCGGCGTGGTCGCCTACGCCAATGAGGTGAAGCAGAACATGCTTGGCGTACGCGCCGAGACCCTCACGCAGTACGGCGCGGTGAGTATCGAGACAGCGATCGAAATGGCCAGGGGCGTGCGCCGGGCTTTGCGTGCAGACATCGGCATTTCCGTCACCGGTATTGCCGGACCCGACGGCGGCAGCACCGACAAGCCAGTAGGCACCGTATGCTTCGGCCTGGCGACGCCCACGGTGGAACATACTCGGCGCTATCAGCTCTGGGGCAACCGCGAGTGGGTAAAGCTGCTCTCGTCGCAAATCGCCCTCGATTGGATTCGCCGCCACCTCTTAGGCACGAACCCCACCGAGTCGGGAATCCTGCGGCGCTGACCCTTCTCCACGCCATCCTAATCGTTGACGAGCGCTGACGATTGCGGTCAAACCCGCGCATGTCTTCGCCTACCGCCGACACGCCTGCTGCTTGGGATGCCATCGCTAGATCGCTGCTTGGTGAGCCCGAGCTGACGTCGAGTGACGTGGCGCTGCGGGCTGGGGTAGATCTGGAGCAAGCACGCCGGATGTGGCGCGCTCTTGGCTTTGCGCCGGTGGCGGACGATGTCCGCATGTTTACGCAGGCCGACGTCTCCATGCTGCAGGCCGTGCAACACCTGATCCAAGAGAAGCTCATGGATCCATCGGTCCTGCTGCAATTGACGCGCGCTACCGGGCAATCTCTGGCGCGCCTTGCCGACGTGCAGATCTCCACCACGGGCGGGCGCTTAGACAAGAATGCCATTGCCGGGGATGCCGCGGCGATTGCGACGGTGGTTACCCAGGCGCTGTCGGAGCAGGTGCCGCGCTTCGAAATGTTCTTGATGTACGTGTGGCGACGCCACCTTTTGGCCTCCCTGCTGCACCTGCTTTCGGAAAGCACGCTGGCGAGCGGTTCCGGCCATGAACAGGTCGTCGGCTTTGCCGACTTGGTTGGCTTTACGGCGATGAGCCAAAACCTCGATCCTCAGGCTCTGACCACGGTTGTCGATCACTTTGAGTCTTTGGTCTACGCCGAGATTCCAGAGCGTGGCGGACGGGTCGTGAAGATGATCGGCGATGCCGTCTTGTTCAGCGTCGACCAACCCACGGTTGCCGCAGAGATTGCTCTCGGCTTGGTCGAGCACAGCCGCACCGACGCGATCCTGCCGGAGATTCGTCTTGGCCTGGCATGGGGTCCCACGGTTTCTTTCGGTGGCGACTTGTTTGGCCATACGGTCAATCTCGCCAGTCGCCTCGTGGATCTCGCCCGGCCGGGAACCGTGCTGGTGTCGGACGAGCTAGGACAGCGCCTGCAAGAGCAGCCCGCGCTGCTCCTACGCCGCAAACATCGCCAAACCCTCAAAGGCATCGGGCGCGTTCGCACATGGGCGTTGCGGCGTGCCAAGTAGCTCCCTGGTCTATTTCGGTGCGGCGCACTGACAGGGGAAAACCAGAGAGGAAAGGCAGCCTGTGCACATCGCTTGCGAAGCACGTCGAAGGGGCGTCGCCTCGAATTGGCGTGCAGGGCTCCTCGGTAGTGAGGCGGGTGGAAGCGGAAGCAGTGCCGCGAAAGTGTGGGAGATCCACTGTCTCCTCCGCCGGCATGACGAATTGCTCCGGCGACCGAGTAAACCAACGGCCTCTTTCGCCAGCGTTGGTGTCGGCTATGCCTGCGTTGCGTTGCCCGCAATTGACAAGCGCAAACGGCGGCGGGTATCTGCAAGGAGTCAATCGTGCGCTTGCCAAGCCCGGGGCACCGCCATGCGGCAACGGTCCTGGGGCGCCGATTGCGGGAGGCTTTGATGTCGGCCTGGTATGAGCCAATGCCCGCGAGTGATCGGCCGTTCCTCGTTTTCGAGGGCAGCAACACTCACATGCACGTCGGCGGGGTTACCATCTTTGACGGCGAGGCGCTGACCAACGAGGTCGGCGGCATCGATATCGAGCGCATCCGCTCGTACATTTGGTCGCGACTGCATCACATCCCCAAGTATCGCCAGCGCCTGCAATACATTCCCGTGGAAAACTACCCGGTGTGGGTCGACGACGATAAACTCAACCTGCACTACCACGTGCGCCATGCCAGCTTGCCGCGCCCCGGAGATGAGCGCCAGCTCAAGCGCATGGCGGCACGCATCCTCTCGCAACAGCTCGATCGGTCGCGACCGCTCTGGGAAGTGTGGATCGTCGAGGGCCTGGAAGGCGGCCGCTTTGCCCTCATCCTCAAGACCCATCACTGCGTCGTCGACGGAGTTTCAGGCGTCGATCTCATGTCGGTTCTTTTGCGGCCGTTTGCGGATGAGAGTTTTGACGATCCTCCTCCCTGGGAGCCGCGCCCGGCTCCCAGTGGCCTCGAGATGCTCCGCGAGCAGGTGGTACGTCGTTTCCTGGCTCCGTTGGAGGTGCTGCAGGAGACTGGGCGCTGGCTGCGTACCCTGCCGACCGACTTCGAAGAGATCCAAACTCGTTTGGCGGAGAATGCTGCCGCAACCTGGGACTTCGTCAGCGCCGGCTTACGGCCACCGGCGGCGACGCCGCTCAACAAGCCGATTGGACCGTACCGGCGTTTCGACTGGAATGGGCTCGATCTCGACGCAGTAAAGAGCGTCAAGAATCGCTTGGGCGGTACCGTCAACGATGTGGTTCTCGCTTGCGCAGCCGGGGCGCTACGCCGCTACCTGCTGCGTAAGGGCTGCGACTTGGATGCACTCGATTACAAGACGGTGGTTCCGGTTAGCATCCGTAGCGCCGAGGAAATCAGCAGCTTGGGCAACCGCGTTGCCGCTTGGATGTTGTCGCTACCGATCCAGGAAGCCGATCCGATTTTGCGCTATTCGCGCGTGTGTCAGGTCACCACCCACATCAAGGACACTAAGCAAGCGCGCGGCGTTGGCATGCTCTCGCAGGTAGCCGAACTCGTCGATCCCATCATGACCTTGGGTATCCGCCTGGCGTCGCGGCTTCACCCGTACAATTTGATTATCAGCAACGTCCCCGGGCCACAGTTCCCGCTGTATCTGTTGGGGTCCAAGTTGTTGTCGGGGTACCCGACCGTGCCGCTGTTCGAGCACCAGGGTCTCGGCATTGCCACTTTCAGTTACGACGGCAAGTTGTTCTGGGGGCTCAACGCCGACTGGGACCTGGTTCCGGACCTGCACGAAATCGCGCTCGACTTGGTTACTTCCTTTGAAGAGCTGCAAAGCGTTACCGCATGCGCAACCGAAGCAACCGTGGCATCCACCGCGCCCGCGCCACGCCGCCGTAGTCCTGGGGCGAGGCGCAAGACGCCCCGACAGCAGTCCACCTAGCGAGCCTCTCTCTCCCTATGCACCTGAGTGGTAGCAACCCCCTACGGCCTCGGAGGATAAATGCATCCCTACCCCCATTCCTACAAAGTTCGCGCTGTTGCCCAGCCTAGTGCCACGGTTCTCCTCAGCTCCGCAGGCATCCCCGATCTACCTACCGCGCCACCACGCGAGTTCGATGGCCCCGGGGATCAATGGTCGCCCGAGACCCTGCTCGTCGGCGCTGCTGCCGATTGCTTCGTCCTGTCATTTCGCGCCGTGGCCGCGGCCTCGAAGCTCGTTTGGACTTCTCTTGCCTGCGAGGTCGAAGGAGTGTTGGATCGAGTCGACGGCATCACCAGCTTCACCGGCATGATCGTACATGCCCATCTCGTCGTCCCCGCTGGGACCGACAGCGAGCGTGCCCAGCGCTTGCTCGAGAAAGCGGAGAAGGTGTGCTTGATCATGAATTCGCTCAAGGCCACTCCGCAACTGCGTACACAGATCGAAGTGAGCTAGTCGACTCTTCAAGGCAAAGCCGGGCGTGCGACAAATTTGTGGGTAGCAGCCATCCGCGCTGAGACGCAGACTAAGGAAGCTCTGCACAAGCTCTCAATCACTCCCGGAACAGACGGTCGCAAGCCAACGCTCCCAACCCTGGTCATCCCGGCCGTTGACTGGAACCAAAATAAGAAATTGAACAGGAGGCCACGGAGGGAACAGAGGAAGAATTGCAAAACACTGAAAAGATTTTCTCAGTTTTCTCCGTTGCCTCCTGTTGATTCTTCAGTTCTTCTTGCTCTCTTCCCTCGCTTGCGTGTCCGCGTTGGCTTCTTTGGCGGCGATCGCCCCCGGTGTCCAGCGGGCCGATTTGTGGGTAAGGATTAGGGCTTTCGCCGGGGTGACGTTCAAACGAAGACGCGGGCTCAGAAGTAGCTGCCGGGAACCGTGCAGGACTTATGCAGAGGTTCCCTAAGGGTCTAACCATGAAGACCTCTTCAACGGTTGTTCCCAACGCCGCTAGCTATCAGACAGCAATGTGCAACTTGGGCTTCCCGAATTTCGCCACAATCATGCCACGCATCCGGTGTCAGTGAGTAAAGTCCGCCCGCTAGCCCGCTCGCCTGAGCCCTGATATCACTGCCCGCCTTATGCACGGAGAGCGACTGCCCCAATGAGCCGCCGCGTCGTTCCTCTAGAACGGGTCGGGGATCTTTTGTTCTCGGCGCGCGGCCTGAGCACGGCCGACGTGCAGAATCGGCGTCGGCAGTTCGGCGCCAACGACATTGCCGAAAACATCCGCGACCCGTGGCGCGACATTGCAGCGGATACAGCCAAAGATCCGATGCTGTGGTTCCTGCTCGCGGCGAGCGTGTTGCATGCCTTTCTGGGGCAATATGTGGAAACCGCGGTGCTGCTCGCCTCGCTCGTGCCGCTCGTCGGCATGGATGTGTTTCTGCATCAGCGCACGCGTGCTTCCACGCAAGCTCTGCGCAACCGGCTGGCAGAACGCGCTACCGTCATTCGCGACGGCGAAGAAACGCATATTGCTGCGTTGGAGCTTGTCCCAGGCGATCTTGCCGTCGTCTCCGCCAGCCATCCGTTTCCAGCCGATGGCATCATCACCAGTGCTACGGGTCTGCAAGTCGATGAATCGGCACTCACCGGCGAATCCTTCCCGGTGCGCAAACGGGAACTGTCCGGTTTGCCCTATGGCTCCGACCCTGCCGTGGACCTTGTCCACTGGGGTTTCGCCGGCACTCGTGCCCTCACCGGTCGGGCGCTGGTGCGCGTCGTCTACACTGGCGGAGAAACACAATACGGAGAAATCGTACGCGCGGCCGGTGGCGATGGGCCAGGCCGCTCGCCTCTGCAGACCGCCATTGCCGATCTAGTGCAAACCCTGGTGATTGCCGCCACAGCCGTGTGCGTCGTGCTTGGACTGGTGCGCGTCTACCAAGGGTTTGGTTGGGGCGATGCCTTGCTCACCGCAGTTACGCTGGCCGCAGCGGCCTTGCCGGAAGAGTTCCCTGTGACCTTCACCTTCTTCCTTGGTCTTGGCGTGTATCGCCTGGCACGACGGCGAGCCTTGGTGCGCCGCGCGGTTACCGTCGAGAACATTGGCCGCGTCTCCTGCATTTGCTCAGACAAGACCGGCACTATCACCGAGGGACTCCTGTCGGTGAGCCATCTTGTTACCACGCCCGGTCTCGATGGCGACAAGTTGTTGGGCTTTGCGGCGATCGCATCGCGGCGTGAGAGCAACGATCCTGTCGATCTCGCTGTCTTGCGCGAGGCAGATCAGCGCGGGGCGATTCTGCAACCGCCGGATACCCTACGCACTTTTCCATTCACCGAAGACACGCGCCGTGAGACCTGCGTTGTGCGCGACGAAGGCGGGGAAGTGTTTGCCGTCAGCAAAGGGTCACCGGAAGTTATTTTGTCGATGTCGGGTCTTGCCGAGAATGTACAGCGCGGCTGGGCCTCACGGGTAGCCCGTTTGGCGGAAGGCGGGCACAAGGTACTCGCCTGTGCTTGGCGGCCGTTGGCTAGCGACGAGTGGCAAGGCAACGAGCCGACACAGGGATACCGCTTTGCCGGAATTCTGGCCTTAGAGGATCGCGTGCGTCCCGGTGTTGTCGAATCGGTAGAAAGCTGTCGCCGCGCTGGCATCCACGTGATCATGGTCACAGGGGATCATCCACTGACGGCACGGGCAATTGCGCGCGACGTCGGCCTGGGCAACGGCAATCCGGTGGTAGTGGCTGCCGATGACGTAGAGGTCGGCCATTCCCTGCGCGCCATCGACGTGATTGCTCGCGCAACGCCGGCACAGAAGCTGGGGTTGGTGCGGGCTCTTCAGGAAGCCAACGAGATTGTGGCGGTGACGGGCGACGGCGTAAACGACGTGCCGGCACTGCAAGCAGCCGATGTCGGCATCGCCATGGGCGAGCACGGTACACCAAGCGCGCGCGAAGCAGCCGCCATCGTGCTGCTCGACGACAACTTCCGCACCATCGTAAGCGCCGTGCAGGAAGGTCGCGCCCTCTTCCGCAATCTGCAGTTAGCCTTCGCTTACTTGCTGATGATTCACGCGCCCCTGGTTCTCAGCGCGCTGCTGGTTCCGCTGTGGGGCAACCCGCTCTTGTATCTCCCCATCCACATCGTCTGGCTGGAACTCATTGTCCACCCGACAGCCCTACTGGTGTTCCACGACCTACCTCCCTCGGCTAGCCGCTTGAGCCCGCACCCTGGCAGCCGCCCGGGTTTCTTCACGCGCATGGAATGGCTGCTGATTGGCGCCGTTGGGATCATGGTCAGCGTCTGGGTATTGTTGGGCTATGTACGCAGCCTTGGCCTTGGGGGCACCCCCGAGCACGCACGCGCCATGGCCATGGCCATGATGACCTTTGCCAGCGCCGCCGTTGCTACGGGCTTGAGCCGCTTGCGTTCGTGGCCGTCGCGTCTCGTTGTCACCGCCACGCTGCTCAGCTCGATCGTGCTCATCCAAGTGCCGATTCTTTCCACCACTCTCAAGCTCGAGCCGTTGCACGCCCACGACTGGGCCAGAGCCGTAGTCGCCTTTCTGTTCACGACTCTCCTGCCGTTGCTGTTTGGCCTCGGTAGTCAGCCCGTCGCGGCAGCACCAGCCGAGAAGGATTCTGAGTAGGTGCCGTTGTCCACGTGCCGGTACGCACCAAGGTACGTGCAGGCTGGCAGGGTGCTGGACGGCGGGGGTATCCTCACATAGGAGATGGGGCATGCCTTCGATGTACCTGGCGCCAACCCGGCGCAGGCGGTCCGCCACCCGACAAGCCGCACTAGGAAGCCCCGCGTGAATCTACGGATTGGCTTCATTGGTCTTGGCAACATTGGTTTGCCGATGGCACAGCGCATCGCCGCCGCGGGCCTGCAGCCCGCGGTGTTTGATCTGGCTGCCGAGCGCGTTGCCGTGGCGGTAGCTGGTGGAGCCGTGGCCGCAGATAGTGCGGCAGCAGTGGCTGCGGCGAGCGAAGTGATCGGTATCTGTGTGCGTGACGACGCGGATGTCGTGGCGACGCTCACCGGCCCGCGTGGTGTGCTGGAGTCGGCGCGGCGCGGGAGCTTGGTGGCCATTCACAGCACCGTGCAGCGGCGCACGGTGCTCGAGCTGTCGGAGACGAGCAAGCGGCACGGCGTAACTCTTATTGATGCCTGCGTTGCCGGGGGAGCTGTGGGCGCGGCCGAGGGCAGCCTTACCGTAATGGTCGGCGGCCCCGCCGAGGCCGTGGCCAGGGCGAAGCCAATGCTCGACTGCTTTGCCAAGACCATCGTTCACAGCGGAGATTTGGGCAGCGGCTGCGTTGCCAAGATCTGCAACAACGTCATGCAATACATTGCCTGGCAAGCAGCACGCGAAGCTCTGCTGCTGGCGCAAGCAGCAGGCTTGTCGGTGGAGGCTCTGGAAGAATCGACGCGTGCCAGTGGCGTGATGGGCGAATCGACGGCGCGCTTCCTGGGCCTGCACAAGCGCAGCCCGGAGCAGCGCCGCAGCCCGCCCTTTCAGTCAATGATGCAAAACTTCTTGCGCATCGCCGAGAAGGACCTGCACGCCGCGCAGGCTCTCGGCGAAGAACATGGGTTGGATCTGCCCAGCACCACAGCCGCTTTACCGCTGCTGGCACGCATGTACGGGCTGGATGAATCTAGCCGAGACAAGGAGAAGTCATGAGCAACACGCGCGAACAAGGGCAGAAGCGCTTTGCCGAGGTGATGGGTTTCCCTGCTCCGGAACTTCCGGCGGATCCGTTCCTTGACACAACCCTGGATCACTTGTTCGCCAACCTGTGGTCACGCCCGGGTCTGTCGACGCGCGATCGGCGTTTGCTGACGCTTGCAACCCTGATTCCACTCGCCAACGAGAATGTTCTGCGCCTGCATTTGCGCGCGGCCATGCAGCCGGGGCAGCTAAGCGATGACGAAATCGACGAAGTAATCTTGCACGTGGCGCACTATGCCGGCTGGCCTGGCGCCGCCGTGGCGAGCCAGGTGGTGCGGCAATTGCGCGCCGAGCGTACGGCGTAGAATGGAGCCATTCGCTTCGCCAGGTGCAGTGAGCTTAGGAATCCAACAAGGAGGTACGTGGACATGACCAGAGTCTTGGAGAAGGGCCGATTTGAGTATTGCGGTTATCAGCTTGCCTACGAGGTGCACGGAGAGTCCGGTGTGCCCTGTGTGCTGCTGCACGGGCTGCTGCTCGACTCGCTTATGAATCGTGATCTTGCGGCGCGCTTCGTGACCCAAGGCTACCAGGTGATTCTCCTCGACCTGCTTGGGCACGGCGAGAGCGACAAGCCTACCGACCCGCGCGAGTTGCGAGTGGACTTCTTTGCCGACCAGACCCTAGCCGTGCTCGACCACCTAGGTATCGACAAAGCACTCGTGGGTGGTGTGTCGCTCGGAGCGATTACTGCCTTGCAAGTTGCAGCCAAGGCTCCGGAGCGTTGCCTGGGCTTGTTCATCGAGATGCCGGTGATGGAGTGGTCGACCACCTTTGCCGCCCTGTTACTGGTACCGGTGATTGCGCTCGTCGACTACGGATCGTTTGTCGTGCGCCCTTTTGCGCGCTTGATGCGACGCATCCCGCGGCCCGATATCGATCTCATTGCCAGCATTTTGAATTCTGCGTCGACGGAGCCCGAGGTCATCACCGCGGTCCTGCACGGCATCTTGGTGGGGCCGGTCGTGCCCTCGGCCGCGCGGCGCCGTGAGCTCACCATGCCGACCCTGGTGATTGGCCACCATGGCGACCGCCTGCATGCACACCGCGACGCAGCCGAGCTGGCCAAGGAGATGCCCAATGCGCGCTTGCTGGAAACGCGCTGGATCGGTGAGCTACGCGTGACGCCAGAGCGCCTGTGGCCAAAGATCAAGACTTTCCTGCACGAGGTACACACCCTCGCTACACGCCCACCCCGGCCAACCGCCGTCCCCGGAACAAAAGCCGCCGCCGGCTGATCCGCTTTCCCGGGAGACGAGGACGAGACGTAGCGCGGCCTCTTGGCGGCAACCGAAGCTCCAATCATCTCGCACACCCCTTTGCGCCAACCCGTGAGGCGGAAGCTAGATTTACGATGCTCTATTATCCTAAAATAGAGGGCATCGTTAATTTAGGTTGCCGCACTCATGAAGCGTCCCCTGCAAGGCCGTTACCTCAACGTCAAGACCGCCGACGAGCCGTTCAAGGCCTTCGTCCCGGCACCCCTGCCGCCGCGCCCAGTCATCCACTGGACCCCGGCGCTGCGTGGCCGCTTTGACGCGGCGCTGGTGGCTTTGGGTCGGCTCGACGCGGTGACCGATCTTCTGCCGAATGCGAGGTTGCTGCTCTACAGCTTCGTGCGCAAGGAAGCGGTCCTATCGTCGATGATCGAAGGCACGCAGTCGTCGCTCGCCGACTTGATGCTCTTCGAGCTTGACGAGCAGCCAGGCGTGCCGATGGAGGATGCCCGCGAGGTCAGCCGCTACGTGGCGGCCCTCGAACACGGTCTCGCGCGGCTACACGGAGCTGGCGAAAACGCAGTAGCCGCGGCCGTGAGGCCGTGGATCTCGGATGAAAGCCAACAAATATGACGCACGCCCCTCTGGCAAAGCCGGATCCCTCGCGTGTTGAGCCGACCACCAGACCGGTAGGAACTGGCGGGCGAGCCAGATCGAACTCCTGACTCTGATCGTCAAGCAATTGCAATTTTATCGCACGCCCTACCGCCAATTGCAGGCAGGGCCACGCAGGGCGACGCCAAAGTCGTTGACGGAGGCATTCCATCTGACGCGCCGCGGGGGCGCGCCTGTCCCGAGCCCAGTCGAGGGGGCGTCTCCATTGCTCGCCTTTCCTTGCTTTTGGAGACGGGCCGCCCCCGGCCGCCTCAGATTCAGGCCCGCCGCGGCCTCCGTCAGTGACTTTGACGTGGCCCTGCTTCAGGGGGAATTCTGAAGGATCCCCATCCCGGCCGCTGGCCGGAACCAAGGATAAGGATTGAACAGGAGAAAACAGAGGAAACAGAGCGAAGTGGCGAAGGCCAATCCATCTGTTCTCTCTGCGTTCTCCTGTTGAGTCTCCACGGGATGAAGCGGATCGGCGAGATTGCGCTTTTGGAGGTTCCCCTAGGTGGATGCGTGTACTCCGCCTCTGCACCAATGAAGTTGTTGCTCAGGGTTCCCCTGTGCCCAGTTCTTCGCTACAAGCCCTACTCGTTTATTGTAACTTCCCTGCCTCAAGGCCGTTTCGGCTTTCCAATTTCAGCACAGGTCGCAATAAATCGTCTCGCTGCACGCATCCGGGCGCGCCGGCGGGAAGCCGAGTTTCGCGCGCCGTCGGTCTGCAATTGGCGCCTATCGCTGTGACTTAGGAGAATGAGTGAGTACAAGTGTATCTTCTTTCCGTGATCTACCCCTGTCGGAGCCAATGCAGGAGGCCATTCGCGCCGCCGGCTTTGAAACTCCGACCCCCATCCAAGCCAAGGCCATCGCGCCGGGCCTGGAGGGCAGAGACATTATCGGTGCAGCACAAACCGGCACCGGCAAGACCGCGGCCTTTCTGATTCCGTTGATCGAGCGCTTGCGCGTGTTGCGCAAGACTTCACCGAAGGCTTGTGCCGTGGTTCTGTCGCCGACGCGGGAACTTGCCGAGCAGACTCTGGTTTGGGCGCAACGTTTGGGCCGCGATCTCAGTGCGACCTTGATTGTCGGTGGTGTGTCGTACGGCCCGCAGCTCGACGGCTTGCGCCGCAATGCGGCCATTGTCGTAGCCACACCCGGCCGTCTGGTCGATCACATCGAACGCCGCACCGCCGATCTGCGCCATGGCTGCATCGTCGTGCTCGACGAAGCGGATCGCATGCTGGACATGGGCTTCAAGCCGCAGCTCGACCGCATCCTCGCACAACTCCCCAAGGAGCGGCAGACGATGTTGTTCTCCGCCACCATGCCCGCAGACTTGTCGGCGCTGGCGCGCATGCAGATGCGCAATCCCGTGCAAGCACTGGCAGCCGCACCGGCCGTGCCGCCAACCAGGGCAACCCAGGACATTTACTTTGTTCCCAACGAGCAGAAGATGCCCCTGCTCAAGTCGCTAGTCGAGAAACACGACGGCACCATGTTGATCTTTGCGCGCACCAAGCACCGTACCGACCGCGTCGCCCGCATGCTCGTGCAAGCCGGCCACAAGGCGGAGCGCTTGCACGCCGATCGTACGCAAGCCCAGCGCCGTGCTGCCATGAGTGGATTCCGCAGCGGCCGCTTTCGTATCCTCGTGGCTACGGATATCGCGGCACGCGGTGTCGATGTCGCCGGCATCGGGCGCGTCATTAATTTCGATCTGCCGCAATGCGTAGAGGATTACGTGCATCGCGTCGGACGCACCGCTCGCGCCGAGATGGATGGCCATGCCTCCAGCTTCGTAGCACCCGAGGAGAGCGGCCAGATGCGCGCCATCGAACGCCACATCGGACGCCCCCTCACCCGCTTGCAAGTTGCCGCAGGCCAGGAACCGCAGTCGGTTTCCGTGTCGACGGCACCCCCACCGCAAGAAGGCGCATTTGCAAGCCACCGTCCTTTCCGCGCCCAGACATTCTCGCCGCGCCCGAATCGCGCCCGGCGAGCCCGGGCACGCGCATAACCTTCCCGGGGCATAGCGCGGCCTCGTGGCCGTAACCAAACTTTGAAGGGCCGGAGCGGGCCACGCAGGCTGTAGACTGTAGACCGTAGGCTATAGGTCGGACCGCCCCGCCCCAGGGGCCAGATTCTCTTTCGGTGACTTCGACACCGAACTTCTGTGCGCCGCGCACAGACTCTTGGTGATTCGGGGCTCGGATCTAGCGAGTTTCAAGCAAGCTCAGCCTCAGCGCCCTAACCCGGCGCTGGGGCTGTGACCAGTTGTCCATCTCATTGAGGCAGCTTCGTCATCGCTTCGGGGTCGCCTCGATTTTCCGGCAGTGCAGGGGAACCACTGAGCGTCGAAGCACCCGCTAAGGAACCTCTGCATAGGTCCGGCACGCTACCCGGCACCTACTTCTGAGCCCACGTCTTCGTTTGAACGTCGCCGGGTTGACCAGGGTTGGGAGCGTTGGTTTGCGACCGTCTATTCCACGAGTGATTGAAAGCTTGTGCAGAGCTTTTCCGATTTCGAAAACCTCAGTTCAATCCCTCAAGTTCGCCCTCGACAGACGCAATTTCGCGCTCGGGAATTCCCTAGACGCAGCACTTTCTCATGCGTCGGAAGCGCCAAGCGCTCCTCTTTCGGCACCTGGAATCAACCGTCGCTAACGGAACGAGAACCGCACCATCCGCAACTGGCCTGGAGGTTGCTCGTTCTACTGGGGAGGCACACAACCAAGCCGGGAAGAACGGCTGGTGCAGGTGATTGCCTCTGAAGAGGAGGCCGCTCATGTACCAAGTGCTCCTTCGCTGCCGGACCTTGGGGCTTGCGTGCTTGGCTCTCCCAGTTCTCCTTCTTTCCCTGGCCGCGCCTCAACGGGCGCACGCCACCAGCACCTGCGCCAGCGTGCGGCTGTGCCTGGTAATCGACGGCTCCGGAAGCATCGGAACATCCCAATTCGACCTCATGCGCAACGGGCTAGCCAACGCCGTTGCCGACTCTACGGTCGTACCACAAGGCAGCGCGGTCGAGATCAGCGCCGTCGAGTTCTCCAGTGGCGTAACTACCCACGTGATGCCCACCATCGTCGACTCGCAGGCTACCGCGAACAGCATTGCCAACATCTTGCGTACCATGGCCAAGTCCGATGGCTCCACGAATCTTGCCGCGGCAGTGGACGCGTGCGCTAGCCTGCTCGGCGGCTCGTGCAGCACCAGCCGTCAGGTCATCAACGTGGTCACCGACGGCGTACCCGATAGTCAAACCGCCGCCGTCGCCTCTCGTAACGCGGCAATCAGTGCCGGCATCGATGAGATCAACGCAGAAGCAGTATCGGCACCACAGACCGCCATCGACTTCCTGCGCGATCAGCTCGTGTATCCGCAGCCCGGATACATCGCCCCTCCCTTCACCAACCCCGGATTCGTGATCATCACCGATACATTCGAAGACTTCGAGGAAGCTGTCCGCGGCAAGATCGGCCAAATCGTGCGCCCAAAGGAATGCAGTATCGACCCCGATGCAGCCACCAATTCCCCCGGCACACGCCACGATTTCACGGTGTATGTCTCCAACACGGACGGTTCGCCGGCGACGGGAGAGACAGTCCAAGTTCGCATCACCTCCGGACCTCATTCCGGGGCAACGGGTAGCGCCACCACGGACAGCAACGGTGCTGTCTCCTTCAATTATACGGGCAGCGCCGGTGGCAGCGGTCGCGACGTCATCGAGGCCTCGGGTGGCAGCGGCGGGGGCGCGTTCCTGTGTACCGCAACCAAGTACTGGGGTGGGCCTCCACCGCCATGCATCGTCGAACCCATCACCGATACGAACCTGGTGGGACAGACGCACACGGTGACGGCGACGTTTCACACAGCCGATGGCCAACTCGCCGTGGATGCCCTCGTCTCGGTGAGCAACTTGAACGGCGTGAACCCAATCCTTGCCGACGCGGTTACCAATGCCAACGGCCAGGTCGTCTTTACCTATCAAGGCAGCAATGCCGGGCTCGACACCATTGATTTCGCGGGCATCATCGATGGTGAGGTGGCAACCTGCTCGGCCAGCAAACTCTGGGTCACCATGCCTCCAACCTGCACGATTGATCCCGCCAGCGACAGCAACCCACTTGGCACCCCGCACGCGGTGACTGTACGCGTGCGCAACGGCAACGGCAGCGCCGCCCCCGCGATTGCCGTGGATCTGGCAGTCATATCGGGACCCAACGCCGGCACTACGCGAACCGGCAGCACCGACGCTGGTGGCAATGTCCTTCTGCAGTATGTGGGAGTCGGTGGTACCGGCACCGATGTACTCCGCGCCAGCGGTCTGATCGGGAGTCTCGACTTCGCCTGCACGGCATCAAAGACCTGGCAAAACCCGGCTACGGCAACAGCGAGCCGAAGCGCGACTCCCACGCGAACATGGACACCCTCTCCGACGTTCACAGCCTCTCGCACCGCAACGCACACGGCAACACGTACGCGCACCGCAACCCCCTCGGTAACGCCAACGCCGACTGCGACGGTGACCCCAACACAACACTTGCCGCAGGCGTCGTGTCACGTCATGCCCGAGCTGGCGACCAACCGCATTGGCTCCGAGCATGTCGTGGTAGCCACGTTTCAGCGTGCCGATGGCTCTCTCGCGGGCGGCATTCCCGTCTCCATCGTCATTTCGGGGATTAGCCCAACGATCTTCGCTGACGCCGTGAGCGATGCCTTTGGCCAGGTCACAGCGCCAGCTTACACCGGCCAAAGCACCGGGGAGGATGTGATCGAATTTGCCGGCGTCATCGATGGCGAGGTCGTGCACTGCAACTCCGGAAAGATCTGGACCGAAAACGTGCCGACGTGCGAGGCATTCCCAAGCTCGGAGGTGAATACGGTAGGGACCGAGCATGTGGTCACGGCAATCTTCCGGCGCGCCGATGGCACACCCGTCGACGGCGCCAACGTCTCTATCCAGCTCGGCGGCCCTCACGGTCCCATTTTCGCCGATGGCATCACGCAAGCACACGGACAGATCGGCTGGCGCTGGACTGGGGAACGTCCCGGCACCGATGTCCTTACCTTTTCCGGCTTCGTAGATGGCCACCAGGTCGGTTGTACCGCAACCAAAACCTGGATTGCCGGACATCCTAGTTGCGTCGTATTCCCCGCCTCCGGGGTCAATCCGGTTGGGTCGCCACACACTGTCGGTGCCCTCTTTTTCCACGCCAACGGCCTGCCGGTAGCGAATGCTCCGGTGTCGGTTTCCGTTTCCGGAGCCAGTCCACAGATTCTTGCCGATGCACTCACGGATTCGTTCGGTCACATTGGCTGGTCCTACATCGGCGAAACTGCAGGCA
>CAZGSN010000147.1:0-2559 GCA_964528465.1 uncultured Binatia bacterium (SeqCode) | reverse complement strand
GTGATTAATGGGTTGACGGATTATAATCACCCTTGTCAAGCTGTGACGGATCTTTTTACTGTGAAAGAGCATTTTAAAACACTTAGTTCACAAAAACTAGCTTTCATTGGTGATGGCAATAATGTCAGTCGTAGTTTGGCGATTATTTGCACGAAATTGGGTGTGGAATTTGCGTTAGCACACCCTAAGGGTTATGGTTTTTCGAAAGATTTTATGGCCAAATTTACAGCCAAAGAAAAATCATTATTACAGATTACCGAAAAGCCCGCCGAAGCCGCCCAAGGCACGCAAGCCGCGCCGCTCGGCTCGATGACAGACGCCGCAGCACCAAGCACTGCCCCGGAGCCTGCACCTGCGGCTTTGCGTGCCGCGATTCAGCGCGCGGCGCGAGAGTTGAATCGTGGCCGTTACTTCGAAGCCCACGAGGAACTCGAAGAAGTTTTGGAGGAAGTCCCGGATGAGCTGTGGAATCTGTTCCTGGGATTGATCCAGGTGGCGGTGGGATACCACAAAGTGAGCCAAGGGCTGTTGGACGGTGCCGCTGCCATGCTCGGCAAAGCCATGGACAAGCTAAAGCCGTACGCCGCGGACGCCGGTGCCGTCCACGTCGCCGCGATCCGCCAACGCGTCGGCGAAGACCTTGTCGCTCTACGTGCCGGCCGCTTCGATCACCACCGGTTCGCCAACGACCCTCCTCGCCTACAGCCTCTGCGCCTGCCGCCATAGTGGGTGCCCGTCACGAGCGAAGAAACGTGCAACGACGTGTGGGCCTTCCGCTTGCCCGTTGCGAGCCAGGCGCCCGGCGCAGCTACCTGCGTCGGGGGTCGAGGCCTCAGTAGATCCCCGGGATGATCTTCCACCGCACACGCGTGCAGTACTCCTGCCAATGGCTGCCGTATTTTTTGCGGCAGCGTTTGTCGTCGCGCGTGGCGCGGTCGAAGAGGAGGATGGTGAGGAAGCTCACGTAGAAATACGGCACAAAGTGGGTGAAGCCGCCAGGCAGGCTCCAGGCGAGGGCCAGGGTAATCTCCGGAACATAGTGGAAGTGGCGCGCCAGGCCCCACCAGCCGGATGCGAGCAGCAGGCTGTTGTGCTGGTTGCCATCGGCGGTTTGGTAGGTCGCACGGATCAGCGCTGGCGGTCGTCCCCAGACCGTCGTGTTGCCGTCGCTGGCGCGTACGCGCTGGCGCTGCGCGTCGGCGTCGTAGTTAATGTAGATGGCCGCGATACCCAGTAAGAACACGCCGACGGCCAGCGGCCAGGGCATGTCGTAAGGGCGCAGAACCAGGTATTGGGCGGTGAGGGCATAGACCGCCGGTACCCACGCCATTACGCCCCAGCAGATGTAGTAGCCGAAGCGGTCGTGCATAATGTCGAGCGAGGTGAAGTAGCCGCTTTCCCACCAGAAGAACTTGAACAGGTAGAGCACCGTGATGGCGACCGATACCAACATCGAATTGCTGAGGTGCCCGGCCGGATCGAGCTCCGCCTGCTTAGCCGCGAAGGAGCATACGATGACGCTCCAACCCATCATGCTGAGGCGGCAGTTGATCAGTTGCTTGAGGTTTATGCCCGCCAGTGTCGGGTGCAACTCAACGCCCCAATAGTAATCCCAGATGAAATTGCCGGAGACACTGCGGTCTTCCGAGGTCGGCCAGTAGACACCCTTCACGTAAAGGAAGAGGCAGAAGACCAGGGCGAAGAGAACCAAAGTCGCGAGCATGGCGCCGAAGTGGTCCCAAACGATACCGGCGTTAAACCAGTGTAGTCCGTAGCTGCATCCGAAAAACAGGCCGTGCGTGACGAACCAAGCCGCCACCCCGTTCAGCTTGTAGTGCGGCCGATTGCCGCTCGGTGTGATCGGTCCTTCGAAGGGCTCCCCCGGAAGCCATTGCAGCAGTACGCCCTGGAGCACCGCATAGACCACTACGATCATCGCCGCGTCGACGGTCGGCCACGGCCAATGCTCGAAGACGGATTGCCAGCCGGCTGCCGTAAGCAACGGCAACAGCGCGCCGTTGAACGGTTCGAAGGTACAGACGATCCAGAAAATGATCGCGGCCGGGGGTGTCAGCAGAATCAGCAATACGGGTCCGACGGACGAGCGGATCAAGTCGACAAAGGAACTCTCGCTGGATGCCGCCCATGTCGTGAGCTTTTCGGAGGAAGATGGTTCGGCCATGGTTCCTGTGTCGCGTGGATAATGGGAGGGGTCAAGGTAAGCGCGTAGTAAGCACGTGGATTTCGCCTAGCCGAAAACTTCAGTCGCCAGCGGTGGGAGCACCCGCGACCCCGTGGATCAGTCGCGCCGGACCGCAGGCATGGGCCCGGCTCGCACCGCCCACCCCGGCCCGGATCGGCCGTCTTAGGGTGGAATCAGATCGTCGGACCAGAGACGTTTCGCGAACGTTGCGTGGCGCGAAGCAGCGTACTCTTTCCCGTTTGCCTAGGGCCCCAAAGAAAAAACGATCGCTTCGGCTTGGCCGGCAGCTCCAGAAGTCGTCGCACCATCGGTTTCAAATTGCATGAAATTTGAAACCGCCGCAATCAATATTCCCG
>CAZGSN010000146.1:0-7091 GCA_964528465.1 uncultured Binatia bacterium (SeqCode) | reverse complement strand
CGAGCAGTCTCATGAATTATACGGGCTAGAGTTCGCTTGGTATCCGGTATCCTGAACCAAGACGCAAGCCAAACCAATCCGCTAGAGATCTGCGGCCAGGAGTCGGTGATCAGGATGTCTGTGGCTAGCCGTGACTAGCCGATGATTGTCGGGGCTGGTGTGGCGGCGCGTTCCTGCTCCATCGCATCGAGAACCTTGACGGCTACATCCATGAACTGCTGACTGGCCGAATGGCTTGGTTGGCTGACGACGATTGGCATGCCACGGTCGCCGGCTGTGCGGACGTCCAGTAGCAAAGGGATCTTCCCGAGAAGCGGAACCGTGAAACGCTCCGCCACGCGCTCGCCGCCGCCGCTGCCAAAGATGTCTTCGTGGGTGCCGCATTTCGGGCACTCGTAGAAGCTCATGTTTTCGATGATCCCCAACACGGGTGTATTGACCTGGCGGAACATGGCGACGCCACGTTCGACATCGAGGGTGGCTACCTCCTGCGGTGTGGTGACAATGACCGCGCCGGCCAGGGGCACCTGTTGCACCAGCGTGAGCTGCGCGTCGCCTGTGCCTGGCGGCATGTCGACGACGAGCACATCCAGTTCGCCCCAGTTGACGTCCTTGAGGAATTGCCGCACCAGGCCCATGACCAAAGGGCCACGCCAAATCACCGGTGAATCTTTGTCCAAGAAGAAGCCCAGCGACATGAGGGCTAATCCGTATTTGTGGTGCGGGCTGATGCGCTTGTCTTCTCCCACTGCTGGCCGTTGGTGGAGGCCAAACAAGATTGGCAGGCTGGGGCCATAGACGTCACAATCGAGCAGCCCCACGCGTTTGCCTAGTTGACTCAGGGCGAGGGCGAGATTGGCCGCAACCGTCGATTTGCCGACGCCGCCCTTGGTGCTGGCCACGGCAATGATGTCGCGCACGCCGGGTAACGGTCCTAGTTCGCCGAACGGGCTCGCCGCGCCACTGGTATGCACATGCACGGTGCTTACCTCCGGCAAAGCGCCGACGGCTCGGCGGATATCGTTGACGAGCATGTTCAAGTGTTGTGCGGGTAGTTGCGGTGGCTGCAGTTCGATAGCAACGACGCCGTCGCGCAGGTCGACCTTTTGCAATAAGCCCAGGTCGATGATGTTGCGGGAGGAGCCGGGGGCCTTGATCTCGGAGAGTCGCTCGCGAACATCGGCAAGGGTGGTCATACGGAAGAATCCTTCGGTGTGCTGGGCAAGCACTCGGAGCACGGGCACAAGCCGCGCAATGTGTCGTAGCTGTAAATTCCTGTATCGTGGCCATCGCTCCACTGGATGCTGATGGCGTAGCGACCGACGACGCCGATCTGCACGGCGTAGAGGCCGCTGCTGCCGGCAATCGGTAACCTGAACTTCGGCTTGCCTTCGCGGCAGCTTGCGCACGGGCAATTGTCACGCAGAAACTGATTCGGATAGACCCCGTGATGGCCGTCACTCCAAACGATATCGATAGCCTCTTGCCCAAGACGCTTGATCGTAACTGGCGCGACGGGGGCACTTGTAGAAACAGGCATTGGCGGCGCAAGCTAACGGCGCCCTATTTTAAAAGCAACGCAGGTGCCGAGGTGGCGTCTACCTACGTGCCAGCGCGTGTGCTCAAAGCCCAGCGTCCAATGCCTAATGCAGCAGCGGTGGGTGCATCGGTGATGCGGCGACCGCCGCCTCGAAGGGAACGAATACGGTAAACGTGGATCCCTTACCGAGGGTGCTCTGTAAGCTGATCCTGCCGCCAATCAAAGATAGGAGCTGTTGGGTGATGTAGAGCCCGAGGCCGACACCCTCGAAGCGGCGGGTAAGCGAGGCGTCGACCTGTCGGAAGGCCTCGAAGATGATGGCTTGGGCCTCTGCGGGTATCCCCACGCCCGTATCCGCGACTTGGAACTCGATGCCATCGGCAAGGGCACGTGCCGTAACGGTGATCTCGCCGCTGGGAGTAAACTTGACTGCGTTGTGAAGAAGGTTGCGCAAGGCCACCTTGAGCTTCACGAAATCGGTGCGTAGACGCGGCATCGACATCGGCAGTTTCCATTGGACGAGTAGCCCCGGGCGTTGTTGCATTTCTCCGGTCTCACGGTTGAGTTCGGCAAGGAACTCAGCGGGGTCGCGTTCGCTCAACTCGATAGCCAGGCTCTTGGATTCCAACCGACCCATATCGAGGGTTTGATTGATCAATTCCAAGAGCGAGCACGAGTTCGTCAGCATCCGTCGCACGGTGCCGATTTGCTCTGTGGTCAAAGGCCCAAAGGCTTCGTCGAGCAGCAACTCGCTGTAGCCGATGATGACGTTCAGGGGTGTCCGTAGCTCGTGCGACATGGTTGCCACGAAATCACTCTTGACGCGGTTGGCCTGCTCCAGGCGGTCGAACAACTGAGCGTTTTCTATTGCCAGAGCGGCCAGCCGGGCAATGCCGTCGCTCAACCGCTGCTCGAAGGTGTTCCAGGCAACGACGCGGTTGTAGTTTAGGCTCAGTACACCAAAGACATCGTCGGCGCGGGCGATTCCAATATGAACCATCTGCGCCACTCCGAGAGACGCCGCCCACGCGCCTTGCGGCATTTCGGCAAGCCGTTCTCCATGGCCAACAATGACGCGCTCGTGGCGGAGGCGTGCCATGTAGTCGTCCAACTGCGTCGCGCGGACGGCGTGCACCGCTTCCCAGCGTTCGCTGCTGCCGCCGTAGTAAGCGACTGCTTCGTAGATGTCCTCGCCGCTGTGCTGGGGAGATGTCCTTAGCCACAGGTAGACAGCTTCAACCCCCAGTGTCTCGGCAACCGCCCGGCATAGTTCGCTGTATACGGCGCTGCTCCCGGAAACAGCCATCAAGCGACTGCCAATCGCCGCTAGCCCACTCGATACCCTAGCCTCGAGTTGCTGCGCTTCGAGAAGGCGCGAACGTTCCAGAGCAACCGCAAGTTGGCGCGCGATGCCCTGAACCAGAGTGGCGTCATCTTCGTCGAAGGGCGGACCATCGAGCCGTACGGCTACCAAACGCCCCTCGTCGCGCCCGGCCACCTGCAGGGGTGCCACCAGTAGGCGGCGTACCCCGGCGGAGGATAGGTAGTCGATCGGAAGATTCGGATGTTCCTCCAGCCGATTGACGACGACCGTATCGCCGCGGCTAACCCGGCCCCCGAACGGCTCGCTGTTGCCGAAGCGAAGCTGCAAAGCAACCGGCAAGAGTTGCGATGGAATGCCGAATTGGCCAAGTACGCGAAAGGCGCTCTCGGCTTCGTCCCAAGCAAAGACGGCGGCGGCATCGCACGGCATCGCCATGGCGGTGTTGCGCGACGCGCTCTCGCGCATGCCCTCCACCTCGCGGAGTTCCCCAAGGTCGCGCGCTACAGCCAACAGGGCGTCGCGATGCTGCTCATGACGGCGGCGACGGCTGATATCGAAGAGAAACCCTTGCAGTCGGCCCGACGTCCCTGCCGTGGGCTCGACGCTGACAGCATTCAATACCCAAACCACCTCGCCGCTGGAGCCGAGCATGCGATACTCAAGCGAGTAAGTTGTCTCCGATTTGCTCTTCTCCAAGCACGTGCGGATGGCCGACTCGCGATCTTCGGGGTGGATGTGCTCCTGCCAGAAATCTTCTCGGTACCAATTCTCGACGGGGTATCCGAGCAAGGCCTGAGCTTGTGGGCCAACATAAGTGAAGCGTAGGGTCTGCAGGTCGACCTCCCAGGGCACCAGATGGGTTGCCTCAGCAAGAAGTTGGAAACGTGTCTCGGAGCGTCGCCGCTGCGCCTCCGCACGACGCTGCTGCTTCAGTTGCTGTTCGATGGAACCTGCGAGCACTACGCCTGCCGCAAGTAACGTGGCGAACACGACATGCTCCGAGTAGGAGAGCGCATGGAGACCACCTACGAAATAAAGGTTCAACGCCAGGGCGCAGGCTGCAGCTCCCGACAACACCGCCTGGGCGGCTCGTCCCCATCCGACCAGAGTCGCTGTCGCCAACGTCAAGCCCGTCAGTAACAGAGGCGTGGACGCGTATGCGTCGCTAAGGATTCCTCCGAGGGCTGTGCTTAGGCACGCGGTCGAGCAAGCCCCCACGGCAAGCGCCTTCAGCCTCCAGCCCTCCTGCATGCACGGAAGAAAGAGGGCCTGGCGCGCCGCCGCTGCCACCACGACAACCGTCCATTGGACGATATGGAGCAGGGGATAGGTGCCCCGAAACTGGATGATGTCTGCGACGAAGAGAGCCAAGACGATCCGCATCATCAACGTCAAACCGACGTAGATCCGATCACGAATCGCACTGTCGTCGATGTCGTCGGCCTCGGTGAACTGGTGCGGAGTGGTCATGATGCAGCCGTTGGGCTTGCTACCTATCGCGACTTTGCGGTTGTGCGCAAACCCTGGTCGGTTCGGCAGTGCTACGGCCGTGTTTCTAGTATTTCCTGATTTCGTTGCGTGGCGCACAGATTCTCCGTGCCATGCGCCTCCAATCTCTTTATTTCTCCGACCTACAGCCTACAGCCTGCGCGGCCTGCTCCGGTCCTTCAATCTTTGGTTGCGGCCAAGAGGCCGCGCTACGTACGCAGCGAGGATCAACTACCGACCAATTGCTACAGCAGCTTTCCGTCCACAGATGTTGGCGCAAATGGTAGACGCAACTCTTGCCTGCACCTGTCGTTCCGGTATCGTCGCGCTCCCATGAACATACAGGAGCAAGTCGTTGATCTGTGTCGGCGGGCGCGAGCCGCGTGTCGCGAGGTGGCCGCAGCCTCCACCGCAACCAAAAATCGCTGCCTTGTCAGCGCGGCCGAAGGCCTACGAGACCAGCGGCGCCTGGTGCTCGAGGCGAACCAGGAAGATGTGAGCAACGGCCGTGCGGCGGGCATGAGCAGCGCGTTCGTGGACCGGCTCACCTTGGGCGAAGCGCGCGTCGAGGCGATTGCGAAAGGCCTCGAAGAAGTGGCTGCGCTTGCCGACCCAGTGGGTGAAACCATCGCCCAATGGCGACGGCCAAACGGCCTCGAGATTGCCCAACGCCGAATTCCTCTTGGTGTCGTGGGTGTAATCTACGAATCGCGGCCGAACGTTACTGCCGAGGCCGCATCCCTATGCCTCAAAGCCGGTAACGTGGTGGTGCTGAAGGGTGGGTCGGAGGCGCTGCGTACCAACACAGCGCTGGCGCAAATCCTTTCCCAGGCGGCGAGCGCGGCGGGCCTCCCTGCCGCGGCGATCCAGTTGATCCCCACGAGCGACCGCGAAGCAGTGCAGGTTCTTCTCAAGCAGAGTGAGCTGATTGACGTCATCATCCCGCGCGGTGGTGAAAGTCTGATCCGCGCCATTTCTGCGTCTTCTGCCATTCCAGTGATCCAACACTATGCCGGCGTCTGCCACACCTATGTCGATGAGTATGCCGATCTGCCGATGGCCGAACGCATTTGCTTCAACGCCAAGGTGCAGCGTCCGGGTGTATGCAACGCCATGGAGAACTTGCTCGTCCATCGCGCCGTGGCGGCGCGCTTCCTTCCCGGGATGGTGCAGAAGCTTCGTGAAGCAAAGGTGGAAGTCCGTGGCTGCGAGCGCACGCGGGACATCGTTGGCGACGTTACTCCGGCGAGTGAAGAGGACTGGCGTACCGAGTATCTCGACCTGATTTTGGCGGTAAAGATCGTGGATGATCTCGATGAGGCGGTGCGCTTCATCAACACCTACGGTACCGGACATTCCGACGCCATCATCACCAACCACTACGAGCAGGCGCGTAGATTCCAGGCCCTAGTAGATTCGGCAGCGGTGTACGTGAACGCCTCTACGCGGTTTACGGACGGTTACGAGTTTGGGTTCGGGGCCGAGGTTGGGATCTCCACCAATCGACTGCATGCGCGAGGACCTATGGGCCTGCGTGAGCTGACGACGTACAAGTACGTCATCTCCGGTAGTGGCCAGATCCGCGAGTAAACGCGAGCATCGACGAGCCCAGGGTGCAGACGAAACGCATCGGTATTTTCGGTGGTACGTTCAACCCGATCCACCTAGGCCATCTGCGTAGCGCGGAGGAGGTACGCGAAGCGCAACAGCTTGCGCAGGTGTGGTTTACGCCGAGCGGATCGCCACCGCACAAGGCGTGGCACGGTGTAGCGCCGGGGCTGCACCGTGCGCAGATGATTCGCTTGGCGATCACAGGCAACCGCGCCTTTCGCCTGTGCACGGTGGAGTTGGAACGCCACGGTCATTCTTATTCCATCGATACCGTTCGCGAGCTATGTGCGCGCCACCCTGAAGCCGAGCTGGCGTTCATCCTTGGGCTCGATGCCTTTCGCGAAATCGCCACCTGGAAGGACTATGCGGGGTTGTTCTCCCTATGCGACTTGATCGTGACCTCGCGGCCCGGTGGGGCACTGCCGCGCCGTCCACGCGAGCTGCTTCCGGTTGCCGCTCGTGAGAGCTTCTGGTATCAGCCCGACTCGGCCACGTTGACACACCACAGCGGACATCGAATTGTTTTCCAGCAGCTTACCGATTTAGACGTGTCCGCCACCACGATTCGTGAACGCATCCGCTCCGGCTCCTCGGTGCGCTACCTGCTGCCGCCGACTGTCGAACGGTATATTCGCCAGCACCATTTGTATGGTGAGAGAGGTGTAGCTCGTTGAAGTCCTTGCAAGCCCGTGAAAAGGCAATTCTGTGTGCGCAGTCGGCTCTCGACAAGAAGGCCTACGACGTGGTCGTTCTCGACGTCGCCGAGCTTACGTCTCTGGCCGATTTCTTTGTGATCTGTACGGGGCGATCGGATACGCAGGTGCAAGCCATCACGCAAAGCATCGAACAGGGCCTGGCGGCGCACGGCAGCAAGCCGCAGTTTATTGAAGGATACACGCGCGGCCAGTGGATCATCATGGACTACGCCGACGTCGTCGTGCACGTGTTCTTCGAGCCGATGCGCGAATTCTATGATCTCGATCGGCTGTGGACACGTGCCGGGCGGGTCCCCTTGCCGGAGCCGTACAACTCGCAGGCGCAAGACTTGCGTCTCGCCGAGCGCACACGCTAGGGGGAGCGCCCCATGAAACGGGCGGTCACGATTGTCTTTGGGATCGGCCTGGTCTG
>CAZGSN010000145.1:0-1641 GCA_964528465.1 uncultured Binatia bacterium (SeqCode) | reverse complement strand
CCGGCCCCTTTAATCAGCGGTTCCCTAGACCTTTTCTTTTCCAATCCATTCCGGGCCTCCCCCGCAGCCTCAATACCCTGAGCCGCTGCCAAGTTGAACCACTTATAGGCGTCGACGAATGATTTCTGAACTCCCGTGCCGTTCTCGTAGCAGACTCCGAGATTGTTTTGCGCGACTGCATCGCCCTGTTCGGCTGCTTTGCGAAACCAGCGCGCAGCCTCATTTTGATCCTTCTCGACACCATTGCCGTTGTAGTAGCAAACACCGAGGCGGGACCGCGCGGCTGCATTACCCTGTTCGGCAGCCTTTCGAAACCAGCGCACCGCTTCTTTTTGGTCCCTCGCAACACCGCTGCCAAGATCGAAGCAGAGGCCGAGGCAGCATTGCGCGTATGCATCGCCCTGTTCGGCTGCTTTGCGATACCAACGCACGGCTTCTTTCTCGTCCTTCTCCAAACCTTTGCCGTCCATGTAGCACCAACCGAGGAGCGATTCCGCGCCCGCATCGCCTTGTTCGGCTGCTTTGCGATACCAGCACGCGGCTTCCTTCTCGTCTTTCTCGACACCCGTCCCGTAAGTGTAGGAGTTGCCAAGGTTACACTGTGCTCTCGCATCTCCCTGATAGGCCGCTTTGCGGAACCGGCGCACTGCCTCTTGCTCGTCTCTCTCGACGCCCCATCCGTAATAGTAGCAGGCACCGAGGCGGCGCTGCACGAGTGCATAGCCTTGATCGGCAGCCTTTCGATACCAACGGACGCCTTCTTCACCGTCCTTCTCGACGCCCGCACCAGTGGCGTAGCACGCACCCAGGCTGAACTGCGCGTCCGCTTCACCTCTCGTAGCCCGTTCTACAAGCGCGGGAGAATAAGGTTCGCTGTCCGATGGATTTGGAGGATGAGATTTCATGGTTGCATCGCTTTGCAGCTACCGGCTGACGTTCTGTGCAGCATCACCGTTGGGCAACAAGCGCCGGGGTGAAATCAGCCGCAGTGTGAGTGATCCCTCCATCCAGCGTGGCGAGGCGCCAGCCGCGTGCTGCGGCGAGGTCGGCGAGATCGATGTCGGTGTTTTTGCGCGGGGACGTGATGGCCACGCTGTCCAGCGCACGGCGGTCGCACGGGATGAAGGCAGGCGCTTCGTCCCGGAGGAATTCGGCCAGCACCGCGCGGGCGTCGTCCATCGTCGAGCCGAGCGCGCAGGCGACACGCAGGAAGCCCAACTCGGTGATCGGGCACACGGCGAGCGCGCGTCCCGGCCACCATGCGTTCACGCGTTGATGGTGTTCGTGGCTCTGCACGAGGCGGGCGACGAGTGCAGAGACATCGAGCAACCAGATCACGGGAACTCGTCGAGGACCGCTTCAACGTCGGCCTGGCGAACGACCCGTGAACCGGCGAGGACGAGCCGCCCCGCGATGCGTTCGGCGTGCAATCCTCCGCCGGCATCGGTCATTTTGCGGGAGGTCAGTTCAATGATGCGCTGCTCGACGGCCTGGAGTTCGGCGACCGTGAGGCGTGGCAGTTCAGCGATGATTTCGCGCGTGCTCATGATGCCGGGAATCTATGCGCGACAGTCTGCGGAGGGAAGCCTTGGTTTTCACCCCACACCGCGCAATGAAATTGCCCCCCCGCGCAAGTGCGTC
>CAZGSN010000144.1:0-12774 GCA_964528465.1 uncultured Binatia bacterium (SeqCode) | reverse complement strand
TCTCTGGCTGGATTCATCGACCCATGATCGACGACTCGACCGCCTTCGTTGTCGCCATTTGAGATGGGGACGACCTCCGCTATACGGGCGGGCGCTTTTCAGAAGGAGATGCGCTGGTGGGTGTTCTTGTCCTTATACTCGGATTCTTGGTGGCTGCGATCGATGTCGTGGTAGCCACGCTGCTGCTGAAGGGTGGCGTCGACGCGGCGCTGCTCGCCGAAGTGGTCCAGCAACAACCACTGCATGCGGCTGCTCTTGCTGGCGGACCGCTTATCCTTGGCGTGCTGGCAGCGGTGGCCAGCCGCTCGTCTACGGCTGTTGCTCCTGCGGCGGCCGAGGCCTCTCTTGAGCAAGAAGTTGTGGCTCCAACCCCGCCTCCGCCCACGGCCGATGCTGCTTTGCGTCTGCTGGCCTTGTTGCAACAAGAAGCGCGGCTCGTCGATTTCATCCAAGAAGACATAGACTCCTACAGCGATGAACAGGTGGGCGCCGCCGTGCGCTCCATCCATGCCGGCTGCCGCAAGGCCTTGGGCGAACGCATGCGCTTGGAGCGCGTGCTGCAAGAGGAGGATGGGGCCAGCATTCAAGTCGAACCGGGATTCGATCCGGCCAAGATTCGTCTGACCGGCAACGTTGCCGGAACACCTCCTTTTCGAGGGACTCTCGAGCACGGTGGCTGGCGCGCTACTGCGGTGAATCTGCCGCTCCCCAGCGCCGATGCCGACAACAGCATCCTCGCCCCCGCCGAGGTTGAAATCGCATGAGCACCGCTTCGCCCGCGGGCCCTTCGCTTGCGGGTGCCACGTCGAGTTCGAGCCCGCCCCCAGGGCACGGCGCGCGCTTTGTCGTCGGCATCGATCTCGGCACCACCAACAGCGTGGTTGCCTACGCCGACACGCAGACAGAGGCGCCGGCGATTCGTGTTCTAGAAATTCCGCAGCTCACCGCGCCGGGCAGTGTCGAAGCCCGCACCACACTGCCCTCCTTTTTATACGTTGCCGCAAAGGACGAGCTTCCCCCGGAGCAACTGCGGCTGCCGTGGAAGGGCGAGCACGATCGCATTGTCGGAGATTTTGCCCGCCGGCGTGGCGCCGAGGTGCCGGCGCGTCTCGTGTCCTCGGCCAAATCTTGGCTGTCCTACGCCGCAGCCGATCGTACTGCGCCGATTCTTCCGTGGGGCAGCCCCGACGAGGTTCCCAAGCTGTCGCCAGTCGAAGTCTCCACCCATTACCTCGCCCACATTCGCCACGCTTGGGACGCCGCTCACAAAGGCGCTCCGTTGGCCGCGCAAGACATTCTGCTGACAGTGCCGGCTTCCTTCGATGCGGCGGCGCGTGAGCTGACGCTGCGTGCGGCACACGCCGCAGGGCTCGAGAGCGTCACCATCCTCGAAGAACCGCAAGCCGCCTTCTACGCCTGGATCGATGCCAAGGGCGATGCTTGGCGCGAGGCGGTGCGCGTGGGCGACGTGGTTTTGGTTTGCGACATCGGCGGCGGCACCACCGACTTCACTTTGATTGCCGTGCGCGAGGATAACGGCGTGCTGGTCCCGGAGCGTGTTGCCGTGGGCGACCACATTCTTCTCGGCGGCGACAACATGGACCTCGCCCTCTCCTACCACCTCCAGCAGCGACTGTTGCAGGCGAAGACAGCGATCGATGCTTGGCAATTCCGTAGTCTCACTTTGAGCTGTCGTGATGCGAAAGAACGGCTCCTCAGCACCGACAGTCGGGACAGCAAACTGCCGATCGCGATCCTCGGACGCGGCCGCAAGGTAATTGGCGGAAGTGTGCGCCTGGAAGTCGAGCGGGCCGATGTCGACCAGGCCCTCATCGACGGCTTCTTCCCCAACTGCCCCCTCGACGCGCAGCCGCAAGCACAGCGTCGCACCGGACTGCAGGAACTCGGCCTACCCTATGCCAGCGACCCGGGAATCACGCGTCATCTCGCTCAGTTCTTGAACCGGCACGGCAAGACGCAAGCGGTGGAGCCAACGGCAGTGCTCTTCAATGGCGGCGTGATGCGTGCCGACACGCTGCGCGAGCGGCTGGTTGGTGTTGTGCGCGGTTGGTTCCGCAGCGACGCGCCGATGCGCGTGCTCGATGGCGGCGATCCGGAACATGCAGTGGCGCGAGGCGCTGCCTACTACGGACTAGCCCGACGTGGCCGTGGCGTGCGCATCCGTGGCGGCACGGCGCGCTCGTATTACATCGGCATCGAGACAGCGATGCCGGCGGTGCCGGGGATGCGTCCGCCCATCAAGGCCTTGTGCGTTGTGCCGCGGGGCGTGGAGGAAGGCAGCGATCTGCCCTTGCCGCCGCAGGAACTGCATCTCGTAGTCGGTGAGCCAGCCGAGTTCCGTTTCCTCAGCTCGGCGACACGACGCGACGACACGGTCGGCAGTCTGATTGAGTCTTGGGATGACGACATCACCGAGATGGAGCCGATGCAGACAACCCTTGCGGCCGAAGGACAAGAGGGCGCGATGATTCCCGTGAGGTTGCAAGGCCGTGTCACCGAGCTTGGCTTGCTCGAACTGTGGTGCGTGAGCCGCGACGGCAGCCAACGCTGGAAGCTCGAACTCAACGTCCGCGCCCGTCCCGCCTCGGAAGTAGAACCCGGCGCATGACTGTCGACACGCATTCCGCAGCCCGCCACGCGGCCCGCTTCTGCGTCGGGATCGATCTCGGCACCACCAGCTCCTCGGTCGGCTATGTCGAGTACAGCGATGCAGCGCGGCGCGTCGTACAGTTGCCCATCGCGCAACTGATCACCGAGGGCAACGTCGGCGAGCAGTCCACCCTACCCTCCTTTCTCTACATTGGTGGCGAGCACGAGTTGGCGCCCGGCTCGCTGGCGCTGCCATGGGCTGCGGATCGCGACTATGCGGTCGGCGAGTTGGCTCGCTTGCAAGGAGCACGCGTCCCCGGTCGCTTGGTCTCTTCTGCCAAGTCTTGGTTGTGCCATGGAGGCGTCGATCGTGAGGCGGCGATTCTGCCTTGGGGTGCGGCAGAGGAGGTCCGCAAGCTCTCACCGGTCGAAGTGTCGAGTCGCTACCTGCAGCACGTCCGCGAAGCATGGGCACAGCGTTTTCCCGAAGCACCCCTGGAAGCGCAGGACATCGTGCTCACCGTCCCGGCTTCCTTCGACGAAGTTGCGCGGGAGCTTACCGTGCAGGCCGCGGAACAGGCGGGCCTGAAACGCCTGGTACTCCTCGAAGAGCCGCAGGCGGCCTTTTACGCCTGGCTGCATCATCATGAGGACGGGTGGGAGCAACTGGTCGAGCAGAGCCACCTCATCCTTGTGGTCGATGTCGGCGGCGGCACCACCGACTTCAGTTTGATCCAAGTGCGACGCGACGACGGCAAGCTGGCGCTCGAACGCTTGGCGGTGGGGGATCATCTCTTGCTCGGTGGCGACAACATCGATGTTGCCTTGGCGCGAATGCTGGAGCCGCGTCTCGGCAGCAAGCTCGACACCCAGCGCTGGCACTCCCTGGTGAGCCTATGCCGCAGCGCCAAGGAAAGCCTGCTCGGAGAGGCGCCACCCGAAGAGGTGCCGATTCGCATTGTCGGGCGCGGCCGCTCCGTCGTCGGTGGCGTTGTGGGGGCAAGCTTACGGCGTAGCGAGGTCGAAGAGCTGGTGCTCAACGGTTTCTTTCCGGCCACGGCACGCACGGAGCTTCCGCGCCGAGTGCCGCGCAGCGGCCTGCAGGAGTTCGGCTTACCGTTTGCGGTCGAAGCCGAAGTGTCTCGCCACCTCGCTGCGTTTCTGAGCCAGCATTGCCGAGACACGCCACTGCCCGACGCATTGCTCTTCAACGGCGGTGCTTTGAAGCCGGCGTTGATCCGCAACCGAATTACCGATCTGCTCACCTCCTGGCGTGGTGGCGCGGCTCCTCTTGTACTCGAAAGCCCGGAGCTGGATTTGGCCGTCGCGCGTGGCGCCGCTTACTACGGCTTGGTTCGCCGCGGCCGCGGCGTGCGCATTGGCGGCGGCACGGCGCGTTCGTACTACATCGGCATTTCCAGCACTGGCCAGGCGGCAGACAGTGCTTCCTCCGCAGAGCACATTACAGCTCTCTGCTTGGCGCCGCGGGGCATGCACGAAGGAGAAGAGATCGAGATCCGCGAGCATGATCTCGAGGTGGTTACCAATCGTGGCGTCAGCTTCCCTTTATATGCTTCCAGCACGCGTCTGGGGGATGTCGCCGGTGCCATCATCGAATCGCCGCGGGAGGAGCTGACCACCCTGCCGCCGATTCGCACGGTTCTGCGCTTCGGCAAGAAGCTCGTCGAGCGCCAGATTCCCGTCCATCTACTGGCGCATCTTACCGAGGTAGGAACCCTGGAAGTGTCGTGTCGCTCCCTCAGCACGGAGCATCGCTGGCGTTTGCAGTTTCAGTTGCGCGACCTCAACACTCCACAAGCAGAAGACAGCGGGACCGAAGAGCAAGGGGCTGAGGCAGAGATCGCCGAGGAGCTGCAGGAAGCGGCTATCGCGGCCTTGCAGGCAGTGTTTCCGAACAGTGCCGGTACCTTGCCTGCGGACCCGATTCGGCTGACGCGTACTTTGGAAGAGCACCTGGGGCTCGGCAAAGAGGCCTGGCCCTTACCTGTCATTCGCCGCTTGTGGGACGCCTTGTTCGAGCGCCAGGCGCAGCGCGCCCTATCGCAGCAGCACGAGGCGCGTTGGCTCAACCTGTGCGGCTTTCTTCTGCGGCCGGGATACGGCGCGCGTGTCGACGATTTGCGCGTGCAGCATCTGTGGCGCATGCGTTCGGCGGGTCCAGCATTTCCCAAAGCTGCCCAGGTGCGTGCCGAGTGGTGGAATCTGTGGAAGCGCATTGCCGGTGGTTTGAATCGCCAGCAGCAGATGCAGTTGTATACGGAAGTGGCGCCCTACCTGCTGCCCAATCTGAAGAGCAAAGCCAAGGGAGCGAAGCCCGGCCCGCAGGAAGTACGCGAGTACTGGCAGCTCATGGGCAGTTGTGAGCGCTTGTCGGCGGAGATCAAGTCGGCGTTGGGCGAGGCATTGTTGGCGTTGGTGGTCAAAGGTAAGGCCAGTGATGTCGAACTATGGGCACTGGGACGTCTCGGCGCACGCGCCCCGATGTACGGAACACTGAACTGCGTCGCCCCTAAATTGGCGACCGCAGAATGGGTGGAACAACTCTTGTCCCAGAAGTGGGAGAAGCCAGACCCCTACGTCCTGCTCCTGGTGCAACTGGCGCGTTGCGTCGGTGACCGCGAGCGCGACCTCGACGCTGGGTTACGCCAGCGCGTCGCCGAACGCCTGGCACCCCTACCCCATGGGCAGAGAGCGGCGCGCCTGGTCACTGAGGTCATGCCTCTGGAGGCACAAGAACGCGCCCGCATTCTCGACGAATCGCTGCCGGTAGGTCTGCAGATACGTACGGAGTAGTTGTCGGCCAGCGTCCCTTCCTGTGCGCGCCTATTCCGAAAACCTCATTTGGCGTGGACGTCAAGCGGATGCGCGCTTCGCGAAGCCGCCACCTTCCCTCCACTCGCGGGAAAGGCCCCCTTTCCCGCCTACCCCCCTCCCAGCCGCAGCGGAGAGGGGTCACGAGCTGTTTTTGTTGCGCGAGGAATTGCCACCGACCGCAGGGAGGGGGCAAGGGGAAAACAGTTCTTGATGCCGTCGTGAGCGGAGGTTACCCCGCACGCCCATACGCTCTGCATCTTCTCCCTTGGCAAATGGAGAGTCATTAGTAGTCTGAAACCCGAGTCATGTCCCCGCGGAACCAAAACACCCTTACGACAACGTAAAACATTGAACTGAGGTTTCCGGGCTAAAGACACGCACAATGGAGCCTCATAGCATCCCACTGATAACGACGATTGCCGCGGCGCTCGGGTTGGCCCTGATCTTTGGCTTCGTCGCCTTACATCTCAGACTGCCGGCTCTCGTCGGGTATCTCATCGCCGGCGTGATCTTAGGACCGGCCACGCCAGGCTTTGTCGCCGATATCGCGCTGTCGCGGCAACTCGCCGAGATCGGAGTGATGCTGATGATGTTCGGAGTCGGACTGCATTTCTCCTTGGACGATTTGCTCGCTGTTCACCGGATTGCTCTGCCCGGTGCCGTGGTCCAGATGTCCGCAGCGACAGCGCTCGGGGTAGCTGTCGCATCGGTCTGGGGCTGGAGCATCGGCGCGGGCATCGTATTCGGTCTCGCTCTTTCGGTTGCGAGCACCGTCGTTGTCCTCCGGGGGCTGGAGGGTCGCGGCGCCCTCGATTCCATCAACGGGCACATCGCCATGGGCTGGCTCGTAGTTGAGGACCTCGTGATGGTCTTGGTACTCGTAGTGCTGCCGCCGCTGTCGGGCTGGTTGGGTGGCAGCGGCGTTGGCGTTGCCGGTGGATCCGGCAGCCAAGAGCTTCTGACCACGCTCGGCTTTACGCTCGGGAAAGTCGCGGTCTTTGTCGCCGGCATGCTCGTCATCGGTCGGCGGCTATTCCCCTGGCTGCTTTGGCAAGTCGCCCGTACCGGCTCGCGCGAACTCTTCACCCTATGCGTGATCGCGGCTGCCGTGGGCATTGCCTACGGCGCCGCTGCAATCTTCGGCGTCTCCTTCGCACTTGGGGCGTTCGTCGCCGGAATGGTCCTGAGGGACTCCGCGCTAAGTCATCGGGCGGCGGATGAGTCCTTGCCGCTGCGCGACGCTTTCTCCGTTCTATTCTTCGTATCGGTCGGCATGTTGTTCGATCCGGCGATGCTGCTTCAGGAACCTGAGCGAGTGCTTGTCGTCGTCGCGATCATCATTTTCGGCAAGACCCTCGCCGCCTTTTTGCTTGTCCTTGCCTTCCGCTACCCGCTCAACACGGCACTCGCGGTATCGGCAAGCCTGGCGCAGATCGGCGAGTTTTCCTTCATCCTTGCGAGTCTGGGGGTATCCCTGCACCTCCTCCCGGTCGAGGGTCAGAACCTCATCGTGGTGGGCTCTTTGATTTCGATAGCGCTCAACCCCCTGCTGTTTGACGCCATCGAGCCTGCACAGGAATGGATTCGCTCGCGCTCGCGGTTGGCGCGTGCGATGGAGCGTCCGGGCGACCCGCTGGCGACGCTACCGCTGACCGTGGACGAGAGTCGCCTAACGGGGCATGTTCTCCTCGTGGGGTATGGCCGCGTGGGCCGGCGCATCGGGGAGGTGCTGGTAGAAACAGGCATCCCGGTGGTTGTCGCGGAGCAGAACCGGGAAATCGTGGAGCATCTGCGCCTGCACAGCATACCGGCAGTATCCGGAGATGGCTCCGACCCGGCGGTGCTCATCCAGGCACATGTCGCACGGGCCGCGATCCTCGTTATCGCGATCCCAGATACGTTTTCGGCGCAAAAGATGATCGACATCGAACGCATGCTCAAGCCGGACGTAAAAATCGTTGTGCGAGCCCATAGCGATGAAGAGGCAGAGCTACTGCGGAGAGAGAAGGCAGGACAGGTGTTCATGGGAGAGCACGAGCTTGCGCTCGGGATGACGCGACACATCCTCGAGCTAGTGGCAGGCGCGATCGTAGAACCAGGAAACACCCCACAGGATGCTGTTTGAGCAAGCAGAGGCGGGGACGATCCTACAAAGATAGGCAGGGGCACAGGCGCGGAGCTGCCTGTGAGCACGAGTAGTCAGCGATCACCGAAGACATCGCCCAGGGTCTTCGCACTAAGCACACGCTCGGCGAAAAGGTCGATCTCAGCGCTGGTCGCACTCCGCAGCCGTTCGAGCACTTTCTCGCCTAACGACCCAAAGCGCAGCGAGAGCTGCTTCGTAAGCAGATCTATCTTTCCCTCTGTTTTTCCCTCTGCCTTTCCTTCTGACCTACCCTCGGCGACGTAACGCCTGGCAAAGTCACTTTGATATTCATATTTTTCTGGGTTCATCCCCTGCAACTCCTTTCTTGCGGCCACACCGAGCGAGTTCCAGACCAAGTCGAAATACAACTTCGAACGCTCAGCGTCGAGTCCGAGACTTGCGATCATCGCTGCCTCCCCGATCCGTCCCGCCTTCTGCGCATTCACATTACATCCGTGTGACATTGCCGAGAGCACGGCCAACTCAGGATACTCGAGTGCTCTCTCCACATCGCTGACCTCAGGAACTCCCGAGGGTCCAAGTACCAACGGCACAAACCTGTTACCGCCACCCAGATCAATCGGCTGCGAAGCCCATTTTGCCACCGCATCGTCTGCCGTAAACACCAATAGGCACACGGGTCGGCGCAGGCGAGCCCGCAACCCGGCTACGTAGACGGGCCACGAGTAGCGTTTCTCCTCATCCGCGCGCAGTTGCACCTCGACGATAACGCCAGACACCGGCGTAACGTCGTGCAGCAGCACTACTAGGTCGGCTCGATATTCGGCTGGCTGGATGTCCGTCAGCTCGGCCGACGCGATCGCCGCGTGCGAATAGGCTGGAAGGTCGACATGCAACGCCTCACGCAGTAGCTCGGCGGCGAGTTCTGGGCGGTTGCGGAATAACAGCAGTAAGGCTTCGTGGAGTTGCGAGGGCATGCCCACCCAGCAAGAAACACCCCAACTATGCGCCTGACCAAAACACCAGGCGTGCTGTTCAGACTGAGCCGTATTCAGCCCCGTGTACACCGACTCACTCTGAGTCGCTGTCGTACTCGTTGTGATCCTCGTCGCTACGGCGTTACGTGAACAGACGCCCGGCAGCCCCCTGACCCGCCCGCCACCTGCATCTGACTTTCCCATTCCATTAACGTCGAGAACTCTCCCTTTAGAGTTTCGCCTCGACTATGGTCTGCGCATGGCAGAAACGCACTCCTCCGTTTGTCCTCTCGATTGTCCCGACACATGCAGCTTGTCGGTTACCGTGGAGGATGGCCGTATCACCAAGGTGGACGGTTCGCAGCGCAACCCGCTTACCGACGGATTCATTTGCGCCAAGGTGCGGCGCTATCCCGAGCGCGTCTATTCCGACCTACGGATCCTTCACCCGCTCAGGCGCACCGGGACAAAAGGCGAAGGGAGGTTTGAGCGCATCTCTTGGGAAGAGGCCATCGTCACGATCACAACACGCTTGCAGGACATTCTCCGCGAGCACGGGGGCGAGGCGATTCTGCCGTACCATTACGGAGGCTCTAACGGCGTGCTCAGTGAGGGGGCTTTGGATGCACGCTTCTTCCATCGGCTCGGGGCTTGCGAGTTGGAGAAAACCATCTGTGCGGCGCCTACCGGTACGGTTTATCGAGCCATGTACGGAAGCATGGGTGGTGTTCCCTTTCCGGACTACCGGCTAGCACGAGCCGTCATGCTGTGGGGCGTCAATCCCTCCGCCACCAGCATTCACCTGGTGCCACATATTCATGCGGCGCGGCGAGCCGGTGCGTTTGTTGCCGTAATCGACCCGCGCCGCACGCCCTTGGCACGCAGCGCCAACTTGCACCTGCAACTTCTGCCGGGCACCGATGTGGTACTAGCTCTCTCTCTCGTTCACGAGTTCATGCGTCGAGGCTGGGCCGACAAACGTTTTCTAAACGAGCACTGCAATGGCGTCGACGATCTGGCCGAAACTGCCAGCACCTATCCCCCTCATCTTGCGGCACAGATCTGCAACATCGACGCGGCCGATATTCTGCGGCTTGCCGAGGCCTACGCCCATGCTTCGCCAGCGGTTATCCGTTGTGGTTGGGGTATCGAGCGCAACCGCAACGGCGGTGCAGCGGCACGTGCCATCCTGTCGCTTCCGGCGGTGGCGGGAAAGTTTGGCGTGCGCGGTGGCGGTATGACTATGAGTTTGAGCGGCGTCGCCCCCATCAACAAGGCAGCCCTGGCGCGGCCAGACCTGCGCCGCGGCGAGGCCCGTCGGGTCAACATGTCGCAGATCGGCCGTGCTCTCACCGACACGGAAGCGCCAGCGATTCGGGCTCTCTTCGTTTACAACGCCAACCCCATCGCCATGGCACCGCAGCAGAACTTGCTCTTGCAAGGCCTGCAGCGCGAGGACCTATTCACCGTGGTGCATGAGCAAGTCATGACCGACACGGCACGCTTCGCCGACATCGTGTTGCCGGCGACGACCTGCTTCGAGCAGGAAGACATCAAGAAGGCCTACGGTCATTATTACCTGCAGCACTTCCGGCCGGTCATCTCTGCATGCGGGGAGGCCATCTCGAATGTCGAGTTATTCACCCGCCTCAGCCAAGCCTTCGGCTTCACAGAGACCGAGCTGCGGCCGACAACGGATGAGCTTACCGCCAATGCGCTCGCTGGTAGTAGCGAGCGTTTGGGCGGGGCGGATGCCGAGACGCTACGCAGCCAAGGTATCGTGGCCTATCACTTTCAAGGCAGCGAGGACCTCGTGCAGTTCGGCAACGCATTTCCCACGACTGCCTCCGGTCGCGTGGAGCTTGCCGCGCCCGAGCTTGGTCCTTTCGCTTACCAGCCAGCACCGGCAAGCCTGTTTCCGTTGACTCTCATTAGCCCCGCGTCAGCTAGGACAATCAACTCAACCTTTGCTGAATTCCTTTTGCGCGAGCCACGCTTACTTATGCACCCGGACGATGCGGGGACTCGCGGATTAAGCGACGGCCAGGCAATCCGTGTCTTCAACGAATTGGGGGAAGTGCACGTGCCGCTTCACGTCAGCAGCGACATTCGCCCGGGTGTGGTGAGTCTTCCCAAGGGCATGTGGCAAGCGGCGAGCGCCAATGGACAAAGTGTCACGGCGCTAGTTCCCGACCACGTCACAGACATCGGTGCCGGTGCATGCTTCAACGACGCCCGCGTCGAGGTTGCCGCGCATTAGGCGCGAGCATCCGCAGCGTAGTTCTGAGATAAACCCGCTCACACGCCCGGCTACGTCAGAAGCAAGAACAGTAACCGTGCCGCTGACCACGGTTCCACCGTGGTCAGCGGCTTGAGCTACGCCAGGACTCACCTTAGAAGGCCGGGACCGCAGTGGGAGTTGGCAACGAGTGGCAAGCAAGCGATCTCTACAAGAGCTGATTGACGACGACGTGCGCGACCTGCAGAGGTTGGGGTACGCACAGCAGTTGTATCGCGAGATGGGGGGCTTCTCGAACTTCGCCTTGTCGTTCTCGGTAATCTCGGTGCTCACCGGTGCGGTGCAGCTCTTTGGTTACGGATTGCAGTTCGCCGGGCCGATCATCAATACCGTCGGCTGGCCGCTGGTGAGCCTGCCGGTGTTGTGTGTAGCGGCGTCGATGGCCGAGCTTGCCTCCGCCTACCCCACCGCGGGCGGACTTTACTTTTGGGCCTACCGCTTAGGTGACTACCGCTGGGCCTGGGTGACCGCGTGGTTCAACATGATTGGCCAGGTGTGCATCACCGCCGGTGTGGATTATGCCGCTGCCGCCTTTGCGATCGGCACACTCAACCGCCTCTTCGGCTGGGAGTTGGCGAGCGACACGCCAACCATGCTCCTCGCCATGGTCGCCATCATGTTGCCGCAGGTACTGATCAACATCCTTGGGATTCGTCTCACGGCGCGGCTCAACGACTTCAGCGCCTATTGGCACCTGGGAGGCGTTACCGTCATTGTCCTGCTGTTGATGATTCTTGGCTCGACGCAGCAGCCTCTTTCGTTTCTCTGGGAGGCCATCACCACTGTGTCGCCCGCGGCTCTGGCGCAGACCTTTTCCGTTGGCCCGTTCACCTTCGATTCGATCATGCTGCGGCTTCCGGCGCTGCGCGATTTCTATTTTGAGGCGGGGTTCGCATTGGCCTTCGTGCTTGGCTTGTTGCAGGCACAGTGGACCTACACCGGCTACGATGCATCGGCGCATATGGCCGAAGAGACGGTCATGGCCCGGCTCAACAGCGCTTGGGGAGTGTTCCTCTCGGTCGTCGTCTCGGCCGTAGCCGGGTATGTGTTGCTGTTGATCCTGACACTGAATGTGTCCGACCTAGCCGCGACTGTTGACGCTGCGAATGCACCGGCTGTCTTGTTCGTAGCCTACAGCAGTTTGCCGCCGCTGGCAGCGCACAGCGTGGCGGTGATCATAGGGGTGGCCATGTGGCTGTGCGGCTTGTCGTCGATCACCAGTATGAGCCGCATGTGGTTCGCCTTTGCCCGAGACGGAGGCATGCCCGGACACTCCTGGATTCGGCGCATTCACCCAACCTTGCGCACTCCTGTTTGGGCGATCAGTGCAACTTCCTTGTTGGCGATTCTGCTCACGGCCTACGCAGCCATCTATTCCGTGGTCGTCGCCTTGAGCACCACGGCACTGTACCTGGCCTATGCCATCCCGATCTATTTGAACCTACGCAATCGCCTGCGCGACTCGGGCGAATACACGACTCCGAACCTCGCCCCGTGGAATCTGCACCGCTTCAGCCTGCCCCTCAACGCCATCGCCCTGCTTTGGGTCGGATTCCTTTGTGTTCTGTTTTCCTTACCCCCCAACGAGCTAGCCGGATGGTCGCTGGTCGCCCTGTGCGCTTTCATGTTCGCTTACTGGCACCTCGATGCGAAGCACCGCTTCAAGGGTCCGCAACTGCTGCCCACCGGCTACGATTGAGTAAGATTCGGTGCCCAAGGAGATTCTCCGCGCACCGTTCGTCACGTCACGCAAGAGGCGCAGGCACATTCGCACCGACGCACTGGCGCACAGGGCCAGGTCAAAGTCGCCTCCGGAAGACCTGATGGGGTTCCATCCGACGCGGGCCGGGGGCAGCCCGTCTCCAATGCTCACGCAAATCAGCAATGGAGACGCCCCCTCGACTGGGCTCGGGACAGGCGCGCCCTCGCGGCGCATCAGGCGAAAC
>CAZGSN010000143.1:0-17115 GCA_964528465.1 uncultured Binatia bacterium (SeqCode) | reverse complement strand
GAGCCCACCAACCACCTCGATCTCGCCGCCAAAGAGGTATTGCTGGAGGCTCTGCAGTCGTATTCGGGAACACTCATCTTCGTCGCGCATGATCGCTACTTTCTCGATCATCTCCCGGACACGGTGATCGAAGTCGGCCTCGGAACTGCCGAGCGCTATCTCGGCAACTACGAGGCCTACCTGACGAAGAAGGCCAGCGAAGCTCTGGGTGCCCTAGTGTCGGCATCGACAACGGTGGTCAAGACGGCCGCCGCACCGACGCCGAAAGTCGCGGTCGAGGTCGACCGCGCCGAGAAGAAGCGGCAAGAGCAGGAAGCCGCCAAACGCGCCAAGGAACTTGCCAAGCTCGAGGCGGCGATCGCGGAAAAGGAAGAGAGCCTGAGCCAGCTCTCCACGACCATCAACGATCCGGATTTCTACAACACACATCCCGCACCGCAGACCGTGTTCAGCGACTTCGCCCAGCTCAAGAAAGAAATCGAAGGGCTCTACGCCAAGCTCGAGCGCCTGATCGCCTGAGCCGCGATTGTTGCGTCACTTGCCGTCGCTGAAATCGAAGCGCAGGTTCACACTACCGCGCGCCGGCAGCGAGACCTTCTGCTCGCGCGTCCCGAGCTTCTCGTGCCATGCGGCGACAACATACTCCCCGGGAGGAAGGTTGGAGAGTTTCGCAGTACCCTGCGCCGAGGTTACGGCAAAATACGGGTTGGGAAGAATCGCCAGGTAGCCGCTCATCCACGGGTGCACATCACAACCAATGGCAACGGCGATCTCCGGCTTGGAAAACGTCATGTCGCGAGTCGAGCCTGGGCGGCTCATGATGAAGTTCCACTCGTCAACAACCTTCGGTCGCCCGTGCACATTGTGCGGCTCGGGATCGCTGTTCTTGAATTGAACCGTCTGCCCAACCATCGCCGCGCTGACCCGTGGCTCATAAATGCAACCCACCTGATTGATCACCACGGTGTCCTTGGGAGTGCTGAACACCCATCCTTCGAGGCCCGACTTCACCCACACGACCACGTTCGCAAGCTTGCCGTCTTGCACCAGCACTGGCTGCTCGAGTACGGGATCGGCATGCGCCTTGGCGCACTGCGGGACACTGCGCATGTCCACCGGCTTGGCCACGGGGATGCTGCCGTCGTAAACCACGTCAACAGCAAGGCTGCCGGCGGTGGACGCGTCTACGGGTGTTCCCACCACCGGGGCGTTCGACGAGGAACCGGAGCATGCGGCCAGGCCTGCAAAGCAAACGATCAAGAACGAACGAGTCAACGATGGCATGTGTTCTCCACGATTCGGCGGATTGACGTCAGCAGAGAGTTCGGCTGCCTGCGCCGGCTTTGCCCGCCAATTCGATTAGCCAGGCAATCCGGCTGATGTGCCGCGAGGGCGCGTCTGTCCCGAGCCCAGTCGAGGAGGCGTCTCCACTGCTTATGAGCATTGAGGATTCGTCCGTGGAGACGGGCCGCCCTCGGCCCGCATCCAAGGGAAATGAGAATTGGGGGGCACAGCCGTCTGCGCTCCAGCCTTGCGCTGCTGCTGCGGCGGCTGCTGGGTCGGCATTCATGTCCTCGTCCTCGACTCCGGTGGCAGCGGCGAATGCGAGGCAGCTCGCTTGGCGGAAGACGACAGAGCCGGTGCGACCAGGGTGCAATTGGGGCACAAGCCAAACAAGGTCAGACTGTGGGCGCGTACCTCGTAGCCCGTGGCTTGCAAAGCAGTCAGACGAACCGTGCGTGCAGCCAGATCGGCAACACTGCCACAACCCTCGCATACGAAATGATCATGCGCCTGAGTCGTAGCGTCGTAGCGCGCGGGATGGGCCGGCAAATCGACCCGTAGAAGCCGGCCTTGGGCAACCAGCTTGTGCAGATTGCGATAGACCGTGCCCAAGCCAATGGATGTCATCTCGGTGCGCACACGCTGGAAGATGTCTTCGGCGGTGGGATGGTCTTGCGCTCGGCTCACCACCGCAAGTACCGCGGCCAGTTGCCGCGTGTCACGGGCGTTCATGCAGCAAGGAGGTCTGCCGCCAGGGAAGCGCGTACTGGCTCGGCAAGTCGCACGACATGGCGATAATTGGGATGGTCGACCACCAACTCGACGCCTTCTGCTCCCGACACAAAGGCGTGCTTGGCCGGGTCATCGAGGTCAAAGCGCACATACTGCACGGCGCTCAGCTTCTCGTCGGTGCTGCGCCCGGGTTCGAATTGGGCCGGCACGCCCCCCTGCTTGCCGATTCGTAGCGAGACGCATTCGTTTATGCCCAGAAGGCGCGCCAGCTCTGCGCGAACGTCAGAGCTGTCGGTGATCTCGAGAAACAGGGTGGCGCTGAGTTGATTGGGACCGGGGATCAGCTCGTTGTAGACTTCCAGCTCCTCGCGTACCTTGTCGATGTCGACGATGCGCTCGGCGCGCAGCATCTCCTGCACCTGAAAGAGCATGGTGTCGCGATTCTCGAACACGAAGGTGACACGATCGCCCACGGAGACGCGTCGATGCTTCTTGAGTTCAATGATGCGCGCACGCACGGCAGAACGCGTCTGCTCGTAACGTTCGAGGCCCTGGATTTCGTCGAGACTCAGTTTCTTCATGGGCTGGCTCGGGTCGGCAAAAAAAGAAGGGGAGGCAGCAGTCCTCCCCTTCCCTATTCGTAGATCAGATGCCTCGCGACTAAAGCTTCAGCCCTTCGAGGCCCTTGGCGAAGCGGCCGGCGTGCGAGCGCTCTGCGCGTGCCAAAGTCTCGAACCACTCGGCAACTTCCTCGAACCCTTCCTCGCGAGCGCTCTTGGCGAAGCCGGGGTACATTTGGGTGTACTCGTAGGTCTCCCCTTCCACCGCCGACTTGAGGTTCTTTTCCGTGTCACCGATCGGCACGCCCGTGCACGGGTCGCCCACTTCCTTGAGAAAGTCGAGGTGCCCGAAAGCGTGCCCGGTTTCCGCTTCCGACGTGTCGCGGAACAGACCGCCAATGTCGGGGTAGCCTTCGATATCCGCTCGCCGTGCAAAATAGAGATAGCGGCGATTCGCCTGCGACTCGCCGGCAAAGGCATCCTTGAGATTCTGATGCGTCTTCGTTCCGTTCAAACCCTTAGCCATCGCTAGTCCTCCTTAATGAGAATAGTTCCTGATCTGAGCTTGCGTGTATGGACGAAGCCTCCCAGGCTGTCAATTGGGTGCGGCACGCCAGGATCCGGCGCTAACGCCGGATCCGGAGGTGCCCGGTGCGCGGGTTCGCCGGTGCGGGGTGCGGCATTCCCGAAATCAGACGCGCCAGCTCAGCCGGAAAACGTCAGTTGGAACCGCAGATGGACGCGGATAGACGCTGATTGCTTGCGAAACGGATCAATACCAAGAAACACAAGACCGTGGACGGGTAAACCTAAAACGTCTTCTCCTTCTGCCCTTGTGGCTCTTGGCTATATCCGTGTTCATCGGCGTCCATCTGCGGTTGAATTGTTGTTTTCGGGCTCAGGGGTAACCGTGCGGGCTTCAGGGTAATCCGCCCAGCGAAGGCAAAGTGGGTGTTCGCGCGGCACGCCGATCCGAAGCCCATCCGTCACCGGCACGGCTGGATCAGCGCAGGCCGGGCGCTTCGTGGCCGCTGGCGACAACGTACTCTAGATAACCGCCAGCGTAAGGCACCGGGCCTTGGGGGCCGATCTCCAGGACGCGGTTCGACAGCTTGCTCAGAAAGCGGCGATCGTGCGAGACGAACAGCATCGTGCCTTCGTAGTCGGCAAGCGCTTGCATGAGCATTTCCTTGGTGGCCATGTCCAAATGGTTGCTGGGCTCATCCAACACGAGGAGGTTTGGCTGGTCGTAGAGGATGCGCGCTAACACCAAGCGCGCCTTCTCCCCCCCGGAGAGAATGCGGCAACTCTTCTCGACGTCGTCCCCCGAGAAGCCGAAGCATCCGGCGAGATTGCGTAGCGAGCCGATCGACGCAGTGGGGAAAGACGCCTCGAGCGTCTGCAACACACTCTGGTCGGGCAACAGGACATCCATTGCATTCTGCGCAAAGTAGCCCATGCGAACGTTGGCCCCGAGCGCGACTGTGCCGGAATCGGGCGTAGTCTCACCAGCCACGAGCTTGAGCAGGGTCGATTTACCGGCGCCGTTGACTCCCATGATGGCCCAGCGCTCGCGGCGACGAATTATCAGATCGATTCCATCGTAAATCACCTTGTCGCCGTAACGCTTGGCGACGCCGGCAATCTTCACAACGTCGTCGCCGGATCGCGGGCACGGGGGGAATTCGAAGACAAGGGTGCTGCGGCGCTTGGGCGGTTCGAGTTTCTCGATCTTGTCGAGCTGCTTTACCCGCGACTGCACCTGCGCGGCCTTTGCAGCCTGCGCCTTGAAACGCTCGATGAAGCGCATCTCTTTCGCCAGCTTGGCCTGCTGGCGTTGATAAGCCGCCTCGGCCTGCGCTTCGCTCTGCTGGCGCTGCGCCTCGTAAAATTCGTAGTTCCCCGAATACGAGGTCAGCTCGCCTCCATCGATCTCCACGATGCGATCGACGATGCGATTCATCAACTCGCGGTCGTGCGAGGTCATCAGCAAGGCACCCTCGTAGCTCTTGAGGAAACCCTCCAGCCAAATCAGCGACTCGATATCGAGGTGGTTCGAAGGCTCGTCCAGCAACATCGCGTCGGGCCGTAACAAGAGAATCCGCGCCAGGGCAACACGCATCTTCCAACCACCGGAAAGCCGCCCGACATCGGCATCCATCATTTCTTCACTAAAGCCCAAGCCGGCGAGAATCTCCCGCGAACGCGATTCGAGCGCATAGCCGCCCAAATCGTCGAACTGCGCCTGCAAGTCCCCAAAGCGCGCCACGAAACGGTCGATGTCGTCGAAGCGGGCGGGGTCGGCCATGGCAACTTCGAGCTCGCGCAACTCCGCGGCAATGGCTGATACCGGTCCAGCTCCATCCATGACTTCCACCACCACCGGCCGGCCCCTCATCTCGCCAACGTCTTGGCTGAAGTAACCGATGGTGACACCGCGATCGATCGACACCTGTCCATCGTCGGGCTGCTCTTCGCGCGTGATGACGCGAAAGATCGTCGATTTGCCGGCGCCGTTGGGACCCACCAAGCCAACCTTTTCTCCCCGGTGGATCGCTGCCGTCGCTTCGACAAAGAGAATCTGACGGCCGTGCCGCATGCTGATCTGATCCAGACGAATCATGGCGGCGGCTGCGTGTAGCTTGGGGAATTGGGCGATGCCACGCTTACGCGGCAGGAGCGATGGTCAGCTTACGGCCCTTCAGCTTGATGCCCTTGAGCTTCTTGAGCACCACCGAGACACAAGCGTCGGCAACATCGACAAAAGTCTCCTGATCGCGAACTTGAATGGCCCCGATGTTCTCGCGCGACACGTCGGCGAGGTTGGCAATCACACCAACCACGTCGCCCGGCCCTAAACCCACTTTCCGTCCCAGGCTCATCACCAAGCGAGTCATCCCCGGTTCGTGCGATACCGGCGGGGTTGGCCGGTCCTCATCTTGCCGCCGTCGCCCGCCATACTCGCGACCACCGCGCCGCTCCCCTCCGTCTTGAAAGCGGTCGCGACCGACCGGGCGCTGCTCTTCCACGATAGGCTGTGCCTCGCGCGCCGTTTCTTTCGTGAGGATTGCCATCAAGGCACTGGCGATCTCCGTGGGCGAGTACCCGAGTTCGAGAAGCTGATCGACCATATCGTCCTGACGCTCGTACTCGCCGCTCTCCAGTAGTTCCAAGAGCGACTCCAGGAACTGATTGGTTCGCTTCGCTTCCACCTGCTCCGCCGACGGAACCTTCTCCCGCTGCACGCGTCCTTTGGTGGCGCGAATGATTTGCTGCATCTTGTAGATCTCACGACCGGCCACAAAGGTGATGGCACGACCGCTGCGGCCGGCACGACCGGTACGGCCGATGCGGTGCACGTAGTCCTCGGCGTCCTGCGGCAGGTCGTAGTTGAACACCACTTCGATGTCGTCCACGTCGAGCCCACGCGCCGCCACGTCGGTAGCCACCAGCAGCTCGATGCCACGGCGGCGGAACTTGGCCATCACTCGCTCGCGCGTGGCTTGTGAGATGCCGCCGTGCAGCTTGTCGCAGAGATAGCCGCGTGCGGCGAGATGATCCGCCAGCTCATCAACCATCATTTTGGTGGCGCAAAAGATGAGGGCGTATTTGATGTCCTGCAGGTCGAGCAGACGACACAGGACCTCCAGCTTCGAACGGCGATCGACCTCGTAATAGACCTGATCGATTGCCGGCGCGGTCATTTGCTGCGCCTCGATGCGCACATTCACCGGCTGACGCGCGTAACGTTTGATGAGCTGCTGGATTGGTGGCGGCAGGGTGGCAGAGAAGAAGACTGTCTGCCGTTCGCTGGGAGCTTGCTTCAGAATCGCTTCGATGTCGTCGCGGAAGCCCATGTCCAGCATGCGGTCGGCCTCGTCGAGAATCACCATGGCCAGCTTGTCGAGACGCAGCGAACCGCGTTCGAGGTGATCCATGACTCGCCCTGGCGTGCCGATGATGATGTGTGCGCCCTCGCGCAGACCGCGCAGTTGCCGGTCGTATGCCGAGCCACCGTAGATCGGCAACTCGCGCACGCCGCGCTTGAACACGGCCAGCTTGGCAACTTCCTCGGCAACTTGAATGGCTAGCTCGCGTGTCGGGCATAGGATCAGCACTTGCGGCACGCGCTTCGAGGCGTCGACCTTTTCGATGGCGGGAATGGCAAACGCCGCGGTCTTTCCCGAGCCGGTCTGCGACAAGCCCACCACGTCCACACCTTGCATCAGCTTAGGAATGGTTTCCGATTGGATGGGTGAGGCCTCTTCGAAACCCATCTTGGCAACCGCTTTGAGAATCTCCGGCGATAGACCGAGATCGGCAAACAACTTCTTCTGCATATACGCTCCTGAGACTCGGACCCGTGCCCGGCTAGACGGATTGGTTCGGATAGAATCGCTTGAGATCGGCCGCCAGCTCGCGCACGGGAATCTGACCCAAGCTGGGCTTGACGTTGGTGTAAGTTAGCAGAGAGCCAGCCAGCGGAAATGCCAGCCGCGAGATCGCGCCGAGAGTGCCCATGGCGATGACCACGACGTTGTCGCGCCGGTGTTGCAGTGTGAACTCGAGGAGACGGACGACATCCGCGCTTGTCTTTGGCGTCGCCGCAACTTTGAAGATGTCCGCACCCCGGCTCTTTGCTGTTGCCAGCAGACGCTCGAGTTGGCTCGTAGACGGAGTGCGGCGGAAATCATGATACGACAGCACGATGGTTTTCCCGGCTTGGCGCGCCGACATAAGCACACCGGCAAGCGAGCGAGCGCTTGCAATCTCGACATCCACAGCATCCACCACCGGCAGGACGGCTTGGTAAAGACTCGCGCGCTGGTCGTCGGACAGGTCCGTCATGCCACCCTCGTGCTGGCTACGCACCGTTGCCAGTAATGGCAGATTACATTGTCGCAGGGACTCGGCAGCACGAAGAGCACGCGCCGGCGTAACCGAGGCAATGCCATCGACGCGTAGCTCGACGACATGAATACCGAGCTTTCTGGCGCGTTGCAGCACCCCTTCCCGCCGCGAAACCGCCAGCACCAACGTCGGAGCCTTGCCCAGGATGCGGGTGCCGATACGAGTCATCAGGCCTCCACCGCAAGGGCGATCTCGTGGAAGTCCTGCTGCTCGGCACTCCAGTGAAATGTCTTAGTGGCTACGACATCGCCATTGCGCACGGAAAGGACGATCCAGGCAACGTCCGGGTACATCGGCTCGTCCCATCCACCCAGCGCTTGCGCCTTATCCTCGACAGAGAAATAAGCGTCGTGTTCGGGATGCGAGTGGTAGATGGCGAGCAGCGTCAACTCGCCGCGCTGCGCCGCCAGCAACAGAGGAGCAGCTTCCGGCCCCATGGAGTAGGCGGTTTCCGCCGTGCGCGGGTAGCCTTGCGGGTCCCGTTCATGCATCTCGTTCTGCACGTTGGTGACGCGGATCACCTCTTGTTGCCCATCGCGCTCGACGACAATGCCACAGCACTCCTCTGCATAGGTGTCGCGCGCATGTGCTTCGATCGCTTGTTGCGATGCTTTGGTTAGTTTCCAATCGGCCATCGCCCCCCTACATACCCAAGTCTTGGGCGAATGCCCAATGTTCCAGATTCGGCGCGAACGCCGAATCTGGAAGTTGCCTGGTGCGCCAGTTCGCCGGTACCCCGTAGGGAACGCGGTTCCAGGGGGGCCTTGCTCTTCCGGCATTCGCGCCAACCAGCTACACCGCTGGCCGCCATGCTACGTTTCGCCGCTCGCACGACCCTGCTTTGCGCCTTTTTCGTCCAGGCTGTATTGGCCCAGGGAACCGAGGTGTTTACCGGGGCCGGCGAGGCGGTGCAGCCACGGGAGCGACCACAGATTCCCGTGACCACATATTGGCGCGTGCAGTTGGCAGTGCATACGGCCGACGCCAGCCCCGAGTCGCGCGTGCAGATTTACTTGCCGCTATCAGACGAACATCAGCAAGTGCTGGTGCGACGTGCCGATCTCGTCGGCTTCTCGCACGTGGAAGATCCAGAACCACCAAACTTGCGCGCCAGCATGGTTCGTACGGGAGACAGAGGGATACCGCAGATCCAGTACGAAATTGATGCGGCCGTGACCGACACCTTTCATTCCGTGCCACAGGCGCCGCTCAACGGCTCGCTCCTGGCCTCTGAAACGGCAGCGCCCAACCCGTTACAGCAAGGGGATGGCAGTCCCAAGGGGGCGCGGCGTTACTTGCAGCCTTCCGATCTGGTGCAGAGCAACGACGCTGAGATCCGGCGACGGGCGCGCGAGCTGACCCGTGACAGTCGCACGGTCGAAGCCGCCGCCTGGGCGTTGTTTCAGTATGCCAGCAGCGTCGTGCAAAGCGGCCCCGCCGGCGAGGCCAAGCAAGACGCCCTGCGCGTCTTGCGCGAGCAGCGTGGTAACACCGGTGGCAAAGCACGGCTGCTGGCAGCTCTGCTGCGCAGCATTGGCATTCCCGCGCGCCTTGTCGGAGGCCTCAAGCTCGAAGATGCAAAGAAGAAACGTGCAACGATTTCGTGGGTCGAGGCAAAAGTCGGCGGCCAGTGGGTACCGATGGACCCCGGGGGCGGATATTTTTCCTGGTTGCCCAACCAGTACCTGACCCTCTACCGCGGCGATCTGCCGTTGATCGCGCACTCCGCGGGACTCGACCTGCAGTACGATTTCATCGTCCACCGCATCAGCCGTGAAACTGCTCTGGCGCGCAGCGAACAGGCGCCGACCACACAGCCGCCCGTTCAGGTCGCAGTACAGCCGGTGCGCACGGTGTCGAGCTATGTCGAGCGTCCGGTGGCCAGTGTGGTGGTGATCGCCGATCAGAGCATTCCCGACGGTGTCATTGAGCGCATGGTGAAGGAAGCGGAAGGGGACGAGATCAACTTGGTCCTCCTGCACGCTCGTTTCGAGTCGCGCTACTTTCGCGAGCAGTACCTGCAGCGCCTGGTCAATAACAACCTCGCCTTGATCCGTAGCGCGCATGTCCTGCTGATTGCGACGCGGGACGATGCCGGCCTCTACGGCCTGCTGACCCTCGGCGAGAAAGACGTAGCGCTGGGTGACATGCGCGTTGTCATCTCCGGCGATTTCCCGCGCCCGATTGGGCAGGTCCTCGGAGCCGTCCTCTTTCGTCTGGTCAGCGCCGGCGAGGTGGTTCTCGTCAACCGTCCCAGTGAGCTTCTCGGGCTGTGGGAGATGGTGCGGGCCAACGTCATCAACGGCGTCCCCATGGAGGAAGAGGCGCGCAAATGGGACCTCGACCCACTGGTGCTGAGCCGGCTGGTGTACGATGACCTTGGCTGGTGGCGGCATCGTGTCGTCGCCGCCTGGGCGCGCGCCGTGCGCGCGCAGGTGCCGTTGCAAGCGCTCAACCTGATTCTGGTACTACCGGTGATTGCTTCCATCATTGTGGTCGTGCGCACGCTGGTTGGGGTAGAGACGTTTGGGACCTTCTCCCCGGTCATCGTGTCGCTGTCGTTCATTACCACCGGCTTGCAGTGGGGCACTGCCATCTTTGCGATCATCGTCGGGGTTGGCGCTGTGGTGCGGGCGGGCCTGCAGCGAGTACGGCTGCAATTGGTGGCACGCCTGGCCATCTTGATTGCCGTGGTAGCGGGGATCATGGCGGGGCTTACGGTGCTCGGGGCGTCTTTCGGGGTCGGGGCGCTGATGAACGTCAGCATCTTCCCCATGGTGATCATGGCTAACGTCATCGAGAATTTTGCCACCTCGCAAGCCGAGTTCGGGACTCGGGAGGCTGTGCGTCTGACTGTGAACACACTCGCGCTTTCCGCTCTTTGCTACCTGCTGGTGGAAGGCACGGGTTTGCAGTCCATACTCCTGGCCTTTCCCGAGATGTTGATATTCGCCCTGGTTGTCGATGTCGTCCTCGGCAAATGGCGAGGCTTGCGTCTGCTCGAGTACACGCGCTTCTTGAGCTTGGCGCGCGGGGCCGAGCGATGGCCTCGCTAATCGAGCAACTACGCTGGGTGCGCCGAGAGGCGCTGGGGATCAATCGCCGCAACCACGACTACCTACTGCGTTGGAACCGGCCAGCACTGGTGGGTTTGGTGGATCACAAGGTACGCACCAAGGAAGCCTTGGCGGCACATGGGGTTCCGGTACCGGCAACCTTTGCCACCTACCGCCGCCAGCGAGAGCTGTTTGCGTTGGCGGAGGAAGTGGCACGCCATGACGCATTCGTTCTCAAGCCCGCGCGCGGCGCCGGAGGGGAAGGTGTCATCGTCATCACCGGCAAACAAGGCGATCGCCTCGTGAAAGCCAGCGGCGCAACCTTGGCTGTCAGGGACATTGTCGATCAAGCAGCCGACATTCTTGCGGGGGCCTTCTCGTTGAGTCAGACCCGCGACGAGGCAGTTTTGGAGGAGCGCTTGGCTCCCGATGCCGTACTTGCGGCGTACAGCCCGGGGGGGATACCGGATGTTCGGGTCCTCGTCGTACGCGGTATCCCTTTGATGGCCATGCTGCGTTTGCCCACAGTGGAATCCGACGGACGCGCCAATCTGCACGTCGGGGGTGTGGGCGTGGGCATTGATCTAGATAGCGGACGCGCCGTGCATGCCATGTGGCACGGCACCACCATCTCCGCCCACCCCGACACCAAGGCCTCACTAGCGGCCATTAGGATCCCGCACTGGCCGGCATTGCGCAGCCTTGCGGCGCGCGCCTTCGACGCCGTACCGCTCGGCTATATGGGTGTCGACATCGTTGTAGACCAACAGCACGGCCCGATGATCCTGGAGCTCAACGCCCGCCCGGGGTTGGCCATCCAGATCGCCAACCAACGCGGCCTGCGCCGCTATCTGGAAGAATCGGAAGTACAGGAAACGACAGCGCTCAGCATCGAACAACGCATAGAGATGGGAATCGCCATGAGTCGCAATGCAGCTTCGCAGCGCTAGGAAACCTCTGCATAAGTCCGTGCAGGCCACCTCCCTGCGCGGTCGGGCTCGCTAGGGAGCCTCGGCAAAAGTCGTTATAGGCCATCTGCTTGCGGGGTCGGGGTCGCTATCGGAATCGGTACCGATCTCATTTGACGCCGGCTCTCCCCACCTTTGTCGCGGCCGATTCCGACCCCGATTCCGATTCCGACCCCGATCTAACTACAGGACCTATGCAGAGGCTCCCTAGTCGGCTGTTGCACTCTTCGAGACGGCGCCCAAGTTCATGTGGGAAGGACTCCCTCACCGCGGCCTGGATTCCGGCGGCTGTGGTCGCTCCGGTCGCGGTGGGCGTTCAGGTAAGATGGGAAGTTGCGGTCGTTGCGGAAGCTCCGGACGCTGTGGTCTTTCCATTGCCGGCCGCTCTACCTGTGGCCGGTCGGCCAGCGGGCGTTCGATCTGCGGTGGAGCTTCCCTTTGCGGGCGCTCCGCCAGGGGGCGTTCTCCTTGAGGCTGCTCCACGGACCACTCAGCACCGGGCGCCACGCGCGCAGCCCCCCCTGCCTCTCTCGGGCGTAGCTCTCGATCTAGATCGTTACTCGCGTCGGCCCCCGAAGCAGCTCCTGGCTGTCGCTGCCGCTCGAGACCGATGTCCGACTCCTCCAGTCCCTGAAGACCTTCTGACTCCTTCGATCGCCTACCGTCGCTGCTCCCGGGGACACCAAGCGGACCGCGCTCCATAGCGGCTGGCCTCGGTTCACGCGCCGGAACGATACGTTCCGCCACCAAGTGATTATCCCGCACTACGGCCTGCACGCGCAGGCGCGTATCCGAGTCACCGAAGTCGTTACCGCCACGTTCCCACGCTTGCTTCGGTACCTGGATCTCGAAGCCACCCACTTGCATGGTGTCGCGGCTCGAACGGCGAGCAAAGCCCTCCACCTCGACACGCGCCAGGCGCCCCTCGAAAGGCAACCTGGAAAGCGGCTCTACCAACTGCGCCTGGAGCAAAGCGCCGTCCCAGGCGCCGACGACGCGAACCTCCGTGCCGGCATTGGGCACAGGAGAACCTTGCAACTGGACAGGCACACCCGACACCTCGAACCTTCCACCCTCGACCTTGGCCACGGAGCCGCTCAAGCGAGCGGGAGCGTTCTCCTCCAGGGGACTAATGCGAGACGCAATGATCACCCCGTCGGCACGGCGCATGCCACTGACACGCACCAGTCCACCTTCTGCCAAGGCCAACGGCCCAGCATCGGGGTTTGCTTCGACACGCGTGCTGGCAACCACGTGCACGGCCTGACCCAGCACCGTCATCGTATTCGTCGAAGAATCGAGGCGGCGAATAGGACCGGCCACGACGTGATGGCTCGCAATGCGCTGCGCGCGCAGCTCCGTGCCAGAGCCGTCCGTCGAATCGCTCGCTACCACCTCGACAACCTGCCCGACCGCTAAGGCGGCAACGCTCGCTTTGATGCCGTCCACCTCGATTGGCGTACTCGCATCGTAATGAATCTCGAGTTCACCGACGCAGATACTCGCAAATCCGGTGATGGTACCGATCACCCCGATCCGGTTGCCGGCAGTCACCCCGCTGCCAACCACTCCACCCTCGGCGCTCTCGATGTGACCCTGCACACCTGTACCGCCAATTCCGCCTTCGTCGGCTGGCCGTTGCGGGGCCACACCAGTTCCGCCGATACCACCTTCGTCGGGTCGCGGCGCACCGCCACCGGCACAATTCTGCCCGCGAGCGGCAGCCCAGGGTCCCGATAAGGCGACCGCGAGTAACACCCACACGACGCGCATCCAAAGCGGCCTACACCTCATCGTCCTGCTCCGTTTCGTCAGCACTAAAGAGATAGACTCCGAAATTGATGCGCTTGCTCGCGCCGGGCTGTCCCGAGTCACGACGCTGCATGGCCAGTGCCCGCTTGTTGAGTTCTTGGAGAACCTCCATGGCTCGCTTTCGCGCCAATTCGGTAAGCTCAGCCACGGCTGCTTCGCTGAGGTTGTTGTAGTTGACGCTACGTTCGAGGAACGGATCTCCCTCACCTTTGAGATTGTGCGTCGCCGCGGCAACGTGATCGTGCAGGTTGCGCCCGAAGTAATAGAGCTGCTCGGGCGAGCCCGCCGGCGCGATGAAGGCATCGGTCTGCAAGCAGACACGATCCTCGGCATCGATCGAGACGATGCCCAGACGTTGCCACTCATCCAACACCACACGCGGCCGGATATCGGTATTGAGAGTCCGCACGAGCGATTCGAAGCTGTGACGAACCCCCGGGCGCGGAAGACGCGGCAACGGCTTCGGCCGCCCTCGCCCGTCGACGTACTCGGCTTGTGTGGTCCAGCGCGCAATCAACTGAGAGCCCAAAGACGCTGCCCGCGGCGTGGCTTTACGGGCCTGCGGCTCGTCGCGCAAGCGCTTGACGTCCTTACGATGCACGCCCGTCAGCAGAGTGATGCGACTATCGGTCTGCGGCTTTCCGGGGACCGGAAACTCCTTGCGCGCTACGTCGACATAGAGGCCACGCAAGACACCAGCAACGAACGGAAACGGCAGCGAGCGCCCTATGAGAAAGCGCACGAGCGGACGCAGCAAACGCTGCAACGCTCCGACGACTTCTTCTGGTGCTGGCGCGGGAGGCTTTTGTGTCGGCTTCTTGTGCACGTGGGAATCTTTACCACATTTTTTACGAAAAGCTATTGACGTGGGAAAGTTTCCCACCTATTCTTTGTGACGTGGGAATTAATCACACGCGCGATCGAAAGGCGAGACGGGCGGACCGATGCACGACCCCCCTTCGATCTCTTGGGGCAAGGAAGGAGGACCGATGAAAGCCAAGGCCTGCACGTGCCCCGGCTTCCCTAGAGCCACAACCGTAGAGTGAAGCCGCCCGACCAGAAGCATATTCTGGAAGTAACCATCTACCCGCAACCAAAGATCTGGAGGATCTATGAATCACTGGAAATCGATCATCACTTTCGGCGCCGCCTTTGTGGTTGGCTTGACCACTAGCGCTTGGGCACGTCCCGGCATGGGTGAGCGTGGCGAAGCAGCCTCTTCCGCACGGACAGCCATGGAACGTCCCCAGGAGAGGGGCCGCGGCGGCGGCCTGCGTGGCAACGGTTTGATCCGCGAGCTCATTCACCCCTGCCCGTCGGCGTGCCGCGATGCCGAGCACGACTGCGTCGATTCTGCACGGGATACTGCGGTGAGCTGCGGGCAGACATCTTGCCCCAGTGATATCGAGGCAGCGCAAGAAGCTTGCTCTGAGGAAGGGACGATCGCGGATTGCAGAACCGCCCGCGAAGCGTTGGGCACCTGCGTTACCGCTTGCAGCGAAGCCCTGGCTACAGCAGCCGGAGAATGCCGCAGCGAGGCGGGCGAATGCCTCACCGCTTGCACGACCACTCCGTAAGACAGACCTCAGCGCCCTGCGGATGAGTGGCAGTGCCCTCGTCCCGCCAAGCTTGCGCCTGGCATCTGGGTTCCTCCCCGTCCCCGGAGCCGACGCAAGAACACTCCTCCCACCAGCCACTCCGTTGCGCTGGTGGGAGGTTGTCTTTAACAAGCCGACATGTTCGGCCGCGTCGCCCCATTCTTGCTCGCGGCCCTTACCTTGCCCCTCCTTGCTCTCGCCCAAGAGGAGCCCAGCGAGCCTGCTTACCGAGGCAGGCTGAGCCTTGGGTACCACTTCAGCACCGGCAAGTACGGCGCTTCCGAAAGCACCGAAATCTCCTACATCCCCTTGGTGGCGCGCGCCGATGTCGGAGCCTGGAGCCTCGCCGTGACGGTTCCCTACATTCGCATCAGCGGTCCATCGGTTGTGATTGACGGTGTACAGACCGTCGACGGCGAAGCCGACGGGCTCGGTGATGTCAGCACCCGAGCCTCTTACTTACTCCAGCCCTTTTACGATTGGATGCCGTTCGTCGACTTGATCGGTCGCATCAAGTTTCCCACGGCAAGCCGAAGCGACGGCCTCGGCACCGGGGAATTCGACTATGGCGTTGAAGTCGAGGCCTCCAAACGCCTCGGCTCCTTCACGCCGTTTGTTGTTGGCGGCTACCGCATTTTGGGCAGTCCGCCAGGGTCAACCCTACGCAATGTCGCCCTCGCCTCCATCGGCAGCACCTACTCGCTTCTCGACTCGCTTCCCGTCGGCCTACTGCTCGACTATCGCGACGCCGCCTCGGCGGCGAGCAGCACGCGCCTGGAACTGGTTTCCTTCTTGTCGTGGAAGCTTTCCCCGCACTGGAGCATGGATTGTTACGCGTCGGCTGGCCTCGCGCAGGGCAGCCCCGATGTCGGGACCGGGCTTCAAATCGCCTACAGCCTATGAGCAGCGTAGGCGTTCATAGGCGTGCGTCTTGCCGCTTGACCGGATCGTCTCGCGGAGCTTAACGCTACGCCTCGCTCGGCAGTCTCCCATGAACGATACGGCCATTGCAATTCGATCTCTGCGGCACACCTATGGTGAGCGCATTGCCCTTGAAGATGTTTCATTCGAGGTGCAGCGCGGCACCATTTTCGGGTTATTGGGTCCAAATGGGGGCGGCAAGACGACACTCTTCAAGATCCTGTCGACGCTTCTCATCCCCAACAGCGGTAACGCATCCATCTTTGGGCAGGACTTATTGCAGGAGCAGGATGCGGTGCGCCGGCATCTCGGTGTCGTCTTCCAACACCCGAGCCTCGACGAAAAACTCTCGGTACTCGAGAACCTCGAATGCCACGGGTTTCTCTACGGCATGCACGGCAGCCGCCTACGCGATCGCGCTCACACCACCCGGCACTGACTTCACGCTCTCCAGCGCCGCCGGCAACCAGAACAACCCCGACACCGATCCGCAGGAAACCTCCAACATCGAGTTCGGCGTGAAATGGGATTTCTTCCGCGGCCGCCTTTCGACCACCGCCGCCGTCTTCAAGACCGTCAACGACAAGACTGTCTTCACCGATCCGGTTCTCGGCCCGATTCCCGCCGGCAGGCAAACCGTGCAGGGCCTCGAGCTCGGCGCCACGCGCCGCATCACGGACAACTGGCTGATCCTCGGCAGCGTGTCGTTCCTCGACAGCGAGATCAATTCCGGCACCACGGCTGGCGGCAACGTTGCTGGCTCGGCGTTGCCACTGATCCCGAAATGGTCCGGCAACCTCCATACGAGTTACCGCTTTCCGTCCGGCCTCATTCTCGGTGGCGGCAGCCAATACTCCTCGACAGTCGCGCGCCGGGACAACAACACGCCCGCCGTACCGCGCACGTCGCCGAGCTACTGGTTGTTCAACGCCCTCGCGAGCTACCCGGTAACGAAGAACGTCACGCTGCGTTTCAATGTGAACAATCTCCTCGGCGAGAAATTCGTGCAAAGCGCCAACAACAACGGCGCTCGCTTCATGCCCGGCGCCCCTCGGGCCTATCTCCTCACCGCGGACTTCCGCTTCTAATCGCGTGATCCTCGACATCCCCGACATTCTCCCGCCCGATCAACTCGCCGCCGCACGCAAGGCGATCGAAGCCGCCGGGTGGATCGATGGCCGCGCCACGGCCGGCCACCAGGGCGCGCGCGTGAAGGACAACCAGCAACTCCCCGTCGATTCGCCCGTCGCCCGCCCGCGCACTCGCCCGGATC
>CAZGSN010000142.1:0-4787 GCA_964528465.1 uncultured Binatia bacterium (SeqCode) | reverse complement strand
CAGCCTGTTCAGCCCGAAAACGTCAGTTCGATTGTCCACGTTCTCGCAACGGCACTTGAGACGGCCTTCGAGACGCGGCCTGAACAGATGGCCGCTCCTCAGGCCGAACGGAAAATTTGCTTACTGAGCCCCGCAACCGTTCGCGCTGAGGAGCCGCCCTCTTTTGGCGGCGTCTCGAAGCATGCGTCCAGTTGACGTCCACCCCAACTGAGGTTTTCGGGTTCATAGAAGTCTTCCCGTTCGTCCTGAGCCTGAGCAATGGCCCGAGGATGGCCCGAGGCAACTTGTAACGGCTAGCGCTTGCGCACGATGCTGAGGCCATCGGCGATAGGCAACAAGACACACTCGACACGTTTGTCGTTGGCGAGCAACGCGTTGAGGGCACGGATCGCTTGCGTATCCTCGCTCGGGCTGTTGACGTCGAGCACCTGTCCCATCCACAAAACGTTGTCGAAAAGCAGGACGCCGTTGGGGCGCAGGCGCTTCAAGATCTCTTCGTAGTACTGCGCGTAGTTCAGCTTGTCGGCGTCTATGAAAGCCATATCGAATGGCTCGTTCTCAGGCAGACCGCGCAGGGTGTCGAGAGCAGGGCCAAGGTGCAGATCAATCTTGTGGGCCACGCCGGCCTTTTCCCAGTGACGCTTACCAACCGATGTCCACTCTTCGTTGATGTCGCAGCACAAGAGACGGCCATCTTCGGGTAAGCCCTGGGCCACACACAGCGCGCTGTATCCGGTAAAAGTTCCGACCTCGATGGCTCGCCGCACACCGAGGATCTGTGTCAGCAAAGTCATGAAGGCGCCCTGCTCGGGAGCAATCTGCATCATGCTGACCGGTCCGAGTTCCTCGGTGGCCGCGATTAGCTCTTGGCGCACGGGATCCCGTTCGCTGCGTTGCGCCAACAGGTACTCGTATAAGGCAGGGGTGAGGGTGATGAACTTGTCCGGCATGGCGGCACCTCCGTGTGTCTTGATCGAGCCAAGGAGCAGTTAGGATGCTTGGACACTTTGCCTCGGGTGCGGGGCTTGGGGCAAGAGACTGGCAAAATCTCAGATCCGGCGCAGAGCGACTATCCGCATCTAGCGATGTCGGTCTGACGGCTACCTTGGCTGTCAGTCTTGCCGAAAAAACACATCTCGCTTCAAGACTTTCCGGGTCCTTGCCCTTCACCCGAACTCTTCGGTCGTAGGCTCGGCCGCAAGCGGCAAGTGTTTCGAAGATGGGGCGAAACTTACTGCCTTGCGAAGCTGGACAGATCGGCTGCGCCGACGCGTTCATCGAAATTCAAATCTGCTTCCGCGATGGCATTGGTCGCGAAGACATTGCGAACGAGCAGGCGCAGGTCGTCCTCGTCGATGCGGCCGTTTTGATTGAGGTCTCCTACTAGAGGTCGCGCTGTGGGGGTGTGGGTTGGTGTCTCCGTGGGGGAGTCGGTGGCCGTAACTGTGGAGGTCGGTGTTTCCGTTGGCGTTTCCGTCGCCGTAGAGGTGGGTGTCTCGGTAGGCGTTTCCGTGGCGGTATCGGTAGGCGTGCTGGTCGCGGTCGGAGTGTCGGTTGCCGTTGGGGTTTCCGTGGCTGTCTCGGTGGCGGTAGCAGTCGGCGAGTCGGTGGCAGTGATTGTGGCGGTAGGTGTCTCCGTTGGCGTGTCGGAAGCCGTGGGTGTTGTCGTGATCGTAGGTGTTTCCGTGATTGTTGGCGTTTGGGTGATGGTTGGTGTCAACGATGCCCGTGGCGTGCGGCTTGGAGGAAAGGTGGGCGTGATCGTTGCCGTAGGGGAGATGGTCGGCGTCACCGTCTCCGTGTCGGTCGGTGTTTGCGATGGGGTATCGGTGATGCTGGGCGTACTCGACTGAGTTGCCGTCACTGTCTCTGTCGGCGTCACGGTTACCGTGGGAGTTTCGGTTGCCGTGCCGGTTTCCGTCGCCGTCGCCGTCTCGGTTGCAGTCTCGGTCGGGGTGCGTGTTGGCCCGGTCTCGGTGGGGGTGGGGCTTGCCGTTTGCGTGGGCGTACGCGTGCGCGTGTACGTGGAAGTCGACGTTGGGGTCAACGACGGCGTCTGCGTACGGGTGATGGTTGCCGTAACGCTCGGTGTCGGGGTGCGCGTTCGCGTTGGCGTTAGGGTTGGCTGGCGGGTCAGCGTTGGCGTCTCGGTCGGCGTGACCGTTGGCGAAACCGTCGGTGTGAGGCTGCGCGTCTGCGTCGGCGAAATCGTTGGTGAGCGGGTCTGTGTGAAGCTGCGCGTGGCGGTCATGGTAGGAGTTGGGGTTGGGGACAACGTGGGAATCGAGGTGGCCGAGGGTGTGCGTGTCCGCGTTATCGTGGGTGTAAACGGGGGAGTGTCGGTTGCCGTTGGCGTGTGCGAAGGAGTGGAGCTACGCGTTGCTGTGCCGGTACGCGTGGGCGTCGCTGTCGGGAACGAGAACTCCCCGATCCATGTGCCCCAGCGGTTGGCCGGGCTCTCCGCATACTCTCCCATCAACCAGAAGCCGTTGCTGAGCGGATCCACACAAGCAGCATTGTAATCGCCCCAGCGGTTGCGATTGGCGGAATCGAGCCGCACGTAACTGGCGCCTCCTTCCTTGAGCACGCCGCTGCTCGACAGCATGTTGCGCGCGTCGGCCGCAGCTTGCGCTGCAAAGCCGACGGAAACGTATTGGTTTGGGCTCGATTGGTTGAAGCCCACGAGCAGGTTGCCAGACGGGTCCACGCTGACCACCGGATAGTATACGTCGATGCCATCGCTGCCGTGCAGGAAGTCTTGCACGGCGCTGATCACGGGAAAGGCTCGCACGTCGATTTGGAACACGCGCGCTGCTGCTACCGCACCGCCCCCCCAATCATGCGCTACGGCCACGGCAGCCCACAGGAAGCCGCCGCTCGACACCACGTTGATCAGGCGTGCACCGCCGCTTTCGATGCGCACCTGGGTCTCCGGTTGCGCCGCGTTGGGTGGGTTGCCGCAGTCGCCGCCGACGGCCAGCGTCACCTTGGAAAGGAACGGGGCTGTGCCGACGGGGTTGGTGACCCGCCACACCGTCAGGTTACAACTGCTTGGAAAATGCGAGTTGACGACGAAGCCTGCCGCGCTGCTATCGAGACTTTGCGCCGCCTGCAAATGGAAGACGCGGCCACCGAGGTTCTGTAGGTCGCTGAAGTCGAAAAACGTAGGCTCCTGACCCGCAAGCAGAGGCGACTTCGCCAAGACGCGAATCTTGGCACCGCGAAAGCTGAGGTCGCTAGCATCGAACATGTTTGCCGTGAGGTAGATGGCGTTGTTGTCCGAACCGATGGAGGGTAGGTCTGCGAAGTTGTTCGTTGGCGTTTCGTTGTCACGCGCCGCGTCGAGGGCGTAGAAGGTCCAATCTCCCGTCGGATCGGCTGTTTGCGATACCGCCAGCAGGAAAAAGGCGGCGAACGGGTTGTTGCGCCGGGAGGCGACGGTGATCCAAAAGCGCCCGGAGTCGAATAGGACCCGTGGGTCCGTCATGAAATCGCCCGCCTGGACCACCGGCGTGAAGAAGTCGAACAACGAGGCCTGTGTGAGCACGTTGCCGTCCTTGTCCAGTACCGTGAAGGTTCCGTTGGTCAGAGCCACGAGGTGTTGCGGTCCCGCGGCCAAGGCTGGATTTGGTGGAATGAAGTCGTCGAAGCCAATCGCCGAAAATTGGCGCAGGAGCGAGAATCCCGAGGCAAAGGTCGCGGGGGTGGCAACTATCCCCTCCTGACTGGCGAGCTGCGATTGCGCGATTGCGCTTGCGCTAACTGCCGGGGTGCGAAGGCTGGCGAGCAGCAACACCAGCGTCAGCAGAGAAGCATGAGCACGCATGAAGGGGAAAACCTACAGGCGACGCGGTCGCTTGGGAACCCCGAAGCGGTTATTGAACCTCGATCCTTTCGGCTGCTTCCCCAATCCAGTGCGAACACCGACTTTGTCTTGCTGGACTGCCCGTCCCGAGACCCACACAGTTCCGCTTGCATTTCCGTGTTACGGAAGGTCTGCACAAGCAGTCAAACACTGCGGAATAGACGGTTGCGAATCAACGCTCCCAACCCTGATCATCCCGGGCGAAAAAGCACCATCGCCAGCCGTACGGTGTCCTCTCCCACGCGTTTGTTCCGCGTGGGAGAGGGGAGGGTGAGGGTACCCTCGGAAAAGCGCTGCGATTTACCGATGTACGAAAGCGACGTCCGCTTGTCCTAACTTCTGTAGGGCCAACACATTGGGCCCTCACCCTCCCCTCTCCCGCGCTGAGGAGATGCACGGGAGAGGACACCGATCCTTGCTGCCTTCCCATTCTGCTGTCGGTGTCCAGCCGGCCGATCTGTGGGTAAGGCTAAGGGCTTTCGCTGAAGTGACGTTCAAACGAAGACGCGGCTCAGAAGTAGATGCTGGGAACCGAGCAGGTTCTATGCAGAGGTTCCGTAATGCTTGGGGGACGCTCCACCAGGCACCGGCGAAGCGGCGCACCGTGCACCTCCCGATCCGGCGTTGGCGCCGGAATAGTGCTGTTGCTGTTGCCTTGACATTCGGAGGGGTCGCGTTTAACCGTGCCGCTTCCAAAATTGGCATGACCCGACGGTCCAAGGAGATTCAGAGATGGATGTGATGAACTTCCTCGAGTCGATTTTCCGCTGGTTGCACGTGTTTTTCGGTATCTTGTGGATTGGTCTGCTGTACTTCTTGAACTTCGTCAACGCGGCTTTCGAAGGGACGATGGATGCGGAAACCAAGAAGAAGGTTGTTCCTGAGCTGCGTCCGCGTGTGTTGTTTTGGTTTCGTATGGCAG
>CAZGSN010000141.1:0-4876 GCA_964528465.1 uncultured Binatia bacterium (SeqCode) | reverse complement strand
CATGATCCGCATTGCTACCTACGTGCACCAGATCCCGGTGGCGTTGGAGATGATCGAGGACGCGCACGCCAAGGGCTACGAGACAACGGTCAATCTGATGGCGGCATCGGCGGTGGCCGAGAACGAGATCAGCAGCGGTTTGGATCTGTTGTGCAAGTCGCCGGTCGATGCGGTCTACTTGGTCGATTCGTTCGGTGCCTTCTACAGCGAACAGGTGCACTACCTGGTCAGCCTCTACGCCAAACACACGCAACCGCACGGCAAGACGCTGGGCATGCACGCGCACAACAATATGCAGCTTGCCTACGCCAACACCATCGAGGCGGCCATCAAGGGAGCCAACATGCTCGACAGCAGCATGGCTGGCCTCGGCCGTGGTGCCGGGAATTGCCAAACCGAGCTGCTGCTGGCCTTTCTGCACAACCCCAAATATCACTTGCGCCCCATCCTCAAGTGCATCCAAGAGCACATCGAACCACTGCGTTCTAAGCTGCGCTGGGGCTTCAACCTGTCCTACATGATTACCGGCATGCTCAACGAGCATCCTCGCGCCGCCATGGCCTTCAATGCGGAGGAGAAGCCCGGCGACCTGGTGAAGTTCTTCGATTCCCTGGTCGACGCCGAGTAACGGCGTGGAAACGGGTTGGGTTTTGACGCACCAGGGGATGTGCTAGCGCAGGCGGCATGTTTGTCCGCAAGCTTGTTGATCAAATGGCCGGCTATGTGCCTGGGGAGCAACCGCAGGATCGCCGCTACATAAAACTCAATACCAACGAGAACCCGCATCCCCCATCGCCGCGCGTGGCGCAGGCCCTGCAGGCGGCGCTCAACGACGATCTGCGCCTGTACCCCGATCCTGTAGCCAATGCGGTGCGCGATCGCGCGGCTGAGAGATATGAGCTGACTCGTGAGCACATTCTCGTCGGCAATGGCTCGGACGAGATCCTGGCCTTGATCATGAAGGCGTGCATCGAACCTGGCGAGCGCGTGGTGTATCCGTATCCGACCTACAGTCTGTACGACACCTTGGTGACCATCGAGGAAGGAGAGGCCGTGCATGTGCCCTTTCCTGCGGACTTCAGCCTCCCCGTGGGCTTGGCGAAAGCTGCCGGCAAGGTCACCATCATTTGTCATCCCAACTCTCCATCGGGCACACCGGTGCCGATCGATCAGATGCGCGAACTCGCACGACAAGTGCCAGGGCTACTCGTCGTTGACGAAGCGTACGTAGACTTTGCCGACGCGACGGCACTGCCCTTGGTGCACGAGTTCGAGAATGTGATGGTACTGCGTACCTTCTCGAAGTCGTTTTCCCTGGCCGGAATGCGCATCGGCATGGCCTTCGCTCCGCCAGCCCTCATTGCCCAGCTCATGAAGGTCAAAGACTCGTACAACGTTACGCGACTCAGCATCGTGGCCGCTGCTGCCGCCCTGGAAGATTACGCGTGGATGCGTGCCAACGTGGCCAAGATCCGTGCCGCACGAGACTATTTGATTAAGGCCTTGCGCGCCTACAAGCTGCAGGTGCTGCCCAGCCACACCAACTTCGTGCTGGCACGGCGGCAAGGGAAGAGCATGGAAGGCGTGTATCTGGCTCTCAAGGAGCAGGGCATTCTAGTGCGCTACTTCAATACCCCGGAGCTGTTCGATGCCTTGCGGATTACTGTAGGGACCGACGAGGAATGCCGAGCCCTCGTCGAGGCGATCGGCAACATCGACCTGCCGTAAGGCTCGCGGCAACGATTGTGGGGAGGCCGATCCGATATCACCACCGAGGCGCGGAGGGCACGGAGAAAGAATCGAGGTTTCCTTCGATGCCTCTGTGGTCTCGGTGCCTCGGTGGTTCAAGATCTGCGGGTAAGAGCTTGTTCCTGAGGCGCCTGCTCACAATGACGCAACCGTGGTCGCACCTTAAGGTTCTGTTGATTCCTCGTCGGCTGGCACCTCGTCTTCAGCGGCTTCGGCTGCTGCCGGGGCTGTTTCCTGTGCACCTGGGGCCACTGCCGTTTGTTCGACGACGTGAATCTCAACGCGCCGGTTCTGCGCGCGGCCGCTTTCGGTGTCGTTGTCGGCAACCGGACGCGATTCGCCGAAGCCCGAAACTTCCAGCCGTTCCGGCGCAACCCCACGATTCACCAGGAAGCGGAACACAGCCTCCGCACGGCGAATCGATAGGGCTTGGTTGTACTCGTCGCTGCCCAAGGCATCGGTGTGACCTTCAATCGAGCTGTTGATGTCCTTGTTCTGGCGCAGCAACGCTGCCGCTTCGTCGAGAACAGGCCGAGAATCGGGGCGAATATCGCTCTTGTCGAAGTCGAAGAAGCTCAGGCCGCGTAGCACGATGATCTTGCTGGTGACCGGCATCTCTTCGACCGGGGGTGGCGGCTCTTCAATGGGAGGATCCCAAGCGTGGCCAACCAAGCCGCAGACAACCGCGCCAATTGCCGAGCCTACAAGGGCGCCCTTCCAGTAATCGGGATCGTCTTTCGTGCGGTAGGTCGTGATGGCGCCTGTGTCCCGGTTCCGCTCGGTAACCTGCGATGTTCCCCGGCGTGCTTCCTGCACGCCTACCCCGGCACCGGCGCCGATGACTGCGCACACCGCCATGGGGATATAGGTGTATTTGTCTAACGGCTTGCGGAAATAGCTCCTGGTAGCCGCACAACCTTGCAGGCTCAGTACGACAACAAGGGCAAACGCCAGCAGCTTGGATTGTCTCATGCGCATCCTCTCCTCATTCCAACGGCGTGCTCGGCTTGCGTTTCCAATCCCGCACCTCAGCTCACGCCACCAAGCAACCTGAACCTTGTAAACTGCTAACCACGCGCCCGTCAAGCAATTTTCCCTCGCACGACCGGCCTTTTCGCGGCATTCCGGAAACCCTTAGGTCAACTTGGGCGACCGGTATTGCGAGCCAGGTCGCTACTTAGCTCGCGAGACGTACTCGCCGGATTCCGTATCGACACGGATCACGTCGCCCTCGGCAACAAAGGGAGGCACTTGGACAACCGCTCCAGTCTCCACTGTCGCCGGCTTGAGGACATTGGTGGCTGTGGCTCCCTTGAGGCCAGGTTCGGTCTGCACAATCTTGAGGTCGACCGTGCGTGGCAGTTCGATGCCCATGGGCTTGCCCTCGAACATCTCGACCTGAACCGCCAGGTTCGCGGTGAGAAACTTCACCGCATCTCCAAGGGCCTCGACGTCGAGCTCGATCTGCTCGTAGTTCTCCGTGTTCATGAAGTGATAGCGGCCATCCGCCTCGTACAAGAACTCCATCGGATGCTGCTCGAAGGTGACCCGGTCGACCTTGTCTTCGGAACGGAAGCGGTTCTCTGTCGCGGTGCCGGTGCGGATGCCGCGCATCTTCGTCTGCACCATGCCACGCCAGTTGCCGGGCGTGATGTGGACGACGGTCATGATGCGGTAAAGGTCGTTGTTGTAGCGGATTATCATACCGGCGCGCAGATGCGTGGCAGGGATCAACATGTCCTAGTGCTCCTCGGGAAGGCGTAAATTCGAAGCGCGCGTGTCTAGCAGCGGTCCTGGAACGCGGCAACGCTAGGCCTCCCCCAGCGAATCACCGTGGTCGTGTCGACCTGGACGAATGTCCGTCGCAATCGTAGGGGCACCCCTCGTGGGTGCCCGGTTAGATGCCTCCGTTCTACGAAGGCCTACGACCGCGATTGGAGAAGGGCTTGCGGTGCTGGCCGCGGGAGAAACAGCGCCAGAATGACCGCCGCGAGAACCGGTGTTGTCGCAAGTGTGGCGAACATGCTGCGGTGGCCATAGATGTGCGCAATCGGACCAAAGCCGAAGGAGCCCACGGTGACGCCGAGGTTGAAAGCGGCGTTGTAGAGAGCCTGAGCACGCCCGAGCTGGTAGTCGCTGCTGAGATCGACGATCAAGGCGTGCAAGGTCGGATACGAGATGCCCTGGGCGGTGCCGAAGGCAATGCCGGCCGCGGCCAGGCCGAGCGTGCTGCCTGCCAAGGAGATCAACAGGATCGACACTCCCAACAGTGTCAGTGCGGGCATGAGAACCGCGCGGCGCCCTAAGCGGTCCGAAATGCCGGCCCCAACAAAGCGCGTAACAATTGCCATGGAGGTGTATGCGGCAAAGAAGACGCCCACGCGCCCGAATGCCTCCGCTTTCACGTAACTGGCAATGAAGGTCATCACCGTGCCGAATCCCATACCAAAGAGCACGGTTGCCGATGCCGCTACCCAGTGACTCCGACTCAACGGGTCTTGCTTCTCGCCCGGCCCGCGGCGCGGCAGCCGCGGCGGCTCTACGAGACCGAGGGCAATACCCAGGACCACGGCAGTGCAGCCGGCTGCCACGACGAACAACACAGGAAATCCAAAGCGCCCGGCAATCTCCTCGCCGAGGCCCGGCGCAATGGCGTGCGTGAGAACTGTCGAGAGTCCGAACAAGCCGAGTGCCTGCGCCCGTTGCTCACGGCTTGCCAACTGCGCGGCCAGCGAAGTGGTTGCGGTAAACGCACAGGCAACGCTGACTCCCTGCAACGCACGCAAGGCCAGCAGCCACGGGCCGACGCGATCGACGCTACAGAACAACAGGGCCGCCACTGTCATGAGGCCGGCTCCAAACAGTAGGAACCGTCGCGCCCCGTAGCGGTCGATGAAACGGCCCACGAAGACTGTCGACAGCAGCGAGGCAAAGCCAGTGGTGCCCATGATCAGCCCAATCTGTACCTCATCCCCGCCCAGGTCTTTTACAAACAACGGAAGCAGAAAGAACGAGGCGAAGTTTAGAAAGAAAAAGAAGTTGGCGATGGTGACGCGAAGTAGGGGGCCGCTTAGCACCGCTGTCTGCTACCGTGTTGCCTCACTTGGTGCCAGGGGAGTCCCCAGCG
>CAZGSN010000140.1:0-15339 GCA_964528465.1 uncultured Binatia bacterium (SeqCode) | reverse complement strand
GCCGGAAGCCGGATCGCACCAACAGCCAAGACCGCCCGAGATCGAGCCGTGGAGCTACCTGCGGGACCTGTTCTGCCTGCTGCCGAGTTGGCCGGCGCCGCGCGTGCTCGAATTGGACCTGGCATATTGGACCGAACGTCTGGCGCAGACAGAGACGCGCGGCCCCGCGTCCCGACGTTTGACAACGATCTTGTAAGGGCGCATCAAGATGCGCTCAGGAGCGGGGTGGGTTTCGCGACACCCTCATGCAAGGTGACCGAACGACCGATTCCCGCATGTCATCGCGAGAGCCCCAGACGACGTCCGCCCTCACTGATTGATGGGATTGGTTGCCTCGCAATACGCTTGCGCATCCGGCAGCAGTTGGTCGCAGTAGGCAGCTACCGTCACACACTTATCGTAGCAGGTGGAGGGGAATGCCGTGCCTTGGCATTGGCTTGTGCAGTATTGCTGCGCATTCGCCGGGCAGGAATCCTGAAACGCCTGATTGTAGAGCGTGCCGCACGTCTGACCCCGGTCGGCAAGGCACCGCTCGTAGATCGGTGTTGAAAAGGCATTGCTCGCGAGGTTAGCTCCCTGCTGACACGCGAACACCTCGTCGAAGTCGACCGGAAGATCGAAACAACTGGCATAAAACCCTTCTGGCAACGCCGCTTGGGCGAGCGATCGGTTGTGCGTCGATTGCATCTCGCAGTTCTGGTATGGCATGCCGCCGCGCGTGGCCCGGGCGCTGGCGTTGCCCGAGCAAATCGTCCGCGCCGCCTGACCATCATCGAATCCCACCGCCCACGCCTGGCTCGTGACCCTTCCCCACGTTGCGCTCCAATAGTCGCCGGCTACCGTGCAACTGCAGGTCGGATCGGTCGGGCTGCACCCGGGGGTGCAGTTGGCATTGAAAGCATCCGGCGTGCACGGCGCGCCGCCGCCACATCCGGCGACTCCCATGTCGACGACGGTCTCGAGTTCCGTCAGCCCCGGGAGGTAAGGGGACAGATCCACATTCCGCCCGCTCTCGTCCGGCAGCCGCCAGTCGGCGTGGCCGGCGAAGATGTTGTCGTTCAAGCGGGTGAGGAAATCGGTGGCCACGCTGCCACCCGCTCGATCGGGGTCGGTAATCCTGGGGCACCAGGTGTACACGTTGTCGGCGTCGTGCGGATCGTCGCAGGTGGTACCGCCTGGGCAGGCCACTGGAGCGTTGTCGTATTGACCCTTCTTCTCCCAGACCATACAGGTCTGTCGGTCGCTGAGCGTTCCATCGCCGTTGTCGACGAAGCGCGGTACCGGCGCCGCACTTAGGCTGCAGGTCTCCCCGGTGGGACAATGATTGTCGAACGCGCAGGCGCGGGAAGTAGTCGAACATACGCCCGCCGGCACGCAGACGCCGCAGGTTCCACTGCTGCAGGTCAGAGGCGGCCGTGCATCGACGCCCGCATCGCAGGTAGCGCCGTCCGGCTTTTGCGGGTTCGAGCAGGTGCCGGTAGCGGGATCACAGGTGCCGGGGACATGGCACTGGTCGCTTGCCGCGCAGATCACGCCGGCGCAGCGGTCAACGCACGAGCCGCTGTCGCCGGGTGCGCTCACCTCCAAGTTGCCGCCAGTATCGGCGGCGTCGAGGCACGTGGTGAAGTACGGACACGCCACCCGAGTAAACGTCCCCCCGCCCGTGCACTTGGCCGCTGCCTTGATCGAGCAGGTCACCTTGCCGTCCCTGTTCCTCGTCTTGATGCACGGCCCAGCGTCCACAGCGGGATCAATCCCGCAAGTCGAGTTCTTGTAGATTTTCTTCACGGTGCTGGCGCACTGCGCACGGAGCGCGTTTGCGGCTACTTGCGCCTTGATGATGGGTACCGCGCATTTGACATAGTCGCTGCGGGCGTGCCCTTTGGTGCCATCGTAGGTCGCGCAGTCGCACGCCGCATCGATCAGGCCCCGCACGGCGGTGATCTGCGAAGCATCGTTGGCCACGGCCACGGTGTCCGTTCCTGTTAGGCAGGTCTGAGTGAGCCTGCCGTGCGATGTTGAGGCAACCAAGAGCGGGGTTGTCAGCAAGACGACTTGCAGGGGTGCCCAAAAGGCGTTTGTATTCATCGTCCTCTCCTCCGAACTCCAGCCAGCGTCGGCTTATAGTCCAGGGCTCCCCGTCCTTTCAATGCTGCGGCCGGTACGTGCGAGTACGTGCGGTCGATTACGAGTGACCGCGCCGACGACGCTGTTGAAGTTGAACGTGACGTCTGCCCACGCCGGCACCGCGCCGAGCAGAGCGACAATCGGAACAGCGCCGAGTGCGTCGTAAGGACCGGGAGACCGCATGTCGGCACGAATCCAACAAAACTGATTACGGTGCACTGCTGGTTTGCTCCTCGCCAGTATCAATCGGTGTCCAACGTTGACAATCGGGAGCATCGCGGAAAAATAACGCGCCAGCCGCGATTCGAACGCGGGACCTACGGCTTAGAAGGCCGGTGCTCTATCCACCTGAGCTACTGGCGCGTACGAAGATGGTATCTGGTCTTGGTTCCTGCCCGGGGCGGCATCCTCTAACACGGAAGCCAAAGCCTTCGGTTCGATGTTGCGACCGGAGTGCAGGCCAAGATCCAGATACCGTACTTCAAAGTCGGGGCGACAGGATTTGAACCTGCGACCCCCTGCGCCCAAGGCAGGTGCGCTACCAGGCTGCGCTACGCCCCGATTCTTCGACCGCGGGTTGCTACCAGAGCCCCTCTAGCGGTTCAAGCACAGGCTACAGCCGTGTAGGAATTCTTCGAGCTTGGGGCGCAGCGCCACGCAGGCGAGGCCGCGGTGGCTCACACGCTGCTTCTCGGCGGCGGGTAACTGGGCGAAGGTGCAACCTGCCGGCTCGTGGAAGAACACCGGATCGTATCCAAAGCCTTGTTCGCCGCGCGCAGCAGTGGTGATGCGACCTTCGCAAACGCCTTCTACGGCCAGCTCGCGGCCGTGCGGGCAGGCAACGACAATCACGCAACGGAAACGGGCTGTCCGCCGCTCATCCGCAACTCCTTCCAGGTTGTGCAGTAGCTTGAGGATATGGGCGTTGCCGTCACGGCCGACCCCGGCATAGCGTGCCGAGCGCAGGCCAGGTTTTCCGTGCAAAGCATCAACCTCTAGTCCGGAGTCGTCTCCCAACGCCGGAACTCCGGCCCACCGGGCTGCTGCGTGCGCCTTCTTGCGCGCGTTCTCGAGATACGTGGCGCCGTCTTCCACCACCTCGGGAGCCCCCGGATAGTCACGCAGACTGCGTAGCTCGATTGCACCCTCTCCAAGCAGGGCATCGAATTCGGATTGTTTGCCTGGGTTGGTGGTGGCTACTACCAGGACCAAGGAAGCGACCACGAGCTCAGAGGGACAAGGCCTGCTGTTGCGCAAGGGCCAGGCGCTGAATGCCCTGCCAAGCCAAATCGGTGAGTCGATCAAGCTGCGCCTTGGAAAAGGGATTGGCTTCCGCCGTACCCTGTACCTCCACGAAACCGCCCACGCCTGTCATGACAAAGTTCATATCCACGTCGGCACGCGAGTCCTCGCGGTAGATAAGGTCCACCATCGCGACGCCGTCGACGATACCGGCACTGACAGCAGCCACTGAGCCTAGGACAGGGTTCTTGGTGATCTTGCCAGAGGCAGTGAGCTTGCGGATTGCGAGGACCAGGGCCACGTAGGCGCCGGTGATGGAGGCAGTCCGTGTGCCACCGTCGGCCTCGATGACATCGCAGTCGACCCAAATCGTCCGCGGTCCCAATGCTTCCGTATCAATGACCGAGCGCAGACTGCGGCCGATCAGCCGCTGAATCTCATGCGTGCGGCCACCTACCTTGCCCCGAGCTGCTTCGCGCTGCACACGTGTGGAGCCCGAGCCGGGCAACATTGAGTACTCGGCGGTCACCCAGCCGCGATTGGTGTCGCGCAGAAAGGGAGGGACACTCTCCTCGACGCAGGCGGTACAGATGACCCGCGTGTTGCCCAATTCGATCAAGACCGCCCCGTCGGCGCTGCGGATAAATCCCGGAATCAAATTGAGCTGGCGTAGCTCTTCGGCATGTCGACCATCGACCCGCATACTTCATCTCCCAACTGCGAACCTTGGATTGCTGCGGTCCCGAATCGTGGCCGCCGCGGCCGGCACCATAAACACAAGCCTCTTGTAGACGCAAACCTGGCCGGGCCGCAGGAGGGAGAATCGCCAACTTATTGCAAGACGGCCCAGCTTTCGCTTGAAGGACCAAGTCCCTCTTGGTAATTTTTTGCCGCTTTGCCGATCGCTCTATGTTGGTTCCCACCTCACACCACCGCCTGGTAAAGGGCGCCCATCCGTCGATCGACAAGATCCTCAACATCTGCGAACGCGTCGGCCCCACGGATTCCACGGTCTTGATTGCGGGCGAGAGTGGGACCGGCAAGGAACTTATCGCCCGCTACCTACACACCTGTAGCCGGCGCGCCAGCAATCCATTTATTGCGGTTAGCTGCGCGGCGATTCCCACGACATTGCTGGAATCGGAGATGTTCGGTCACGAGAAGGGTGCCTTCACGGGAGCTGTAGGCTCTCGGTTAGGGCTCTTCCAGCTCTCGAATGGTGGCACCATCTTCCTTGATGAAATCGGGGAAATGAACCTGACGCTTCAGGTGAAGCTGCTGCGCGTGTTGCAAGAACGTGAAATACGACCGATTGGATCTGAGAAGACCATGCATGTGGATGTTCGGGTCGTCGCCGCCAGCAATCGCAACTTGAGTGTGGAGGTGGAGCAAGGCCGTTTTCGGGAAGACCTGTTCTATCGCTTGCAGGTGATTCCCATCACGGTGCCGCCGTTGCGCGAGCGCCGTTCCGACATTCCCCTTTTGGTGCAGCACTTTCTCGATCGACACAATGAACAACGGCCGCACTCTCCCGTACACATCGAAGATGATGCCATGGTCTACCTCTGGGAGTACGATTGGCCCGGCAACGTGCGTGAGCTGGAGAACCTGGTGGAGCGCCTGGTCATTCTGTGCGAGGGTGATACGATCCGCGTCGACAGCCTGCCGCCGAATATCCGGGCCTTCATCTCCGACAAGAAGATGCCACGGCCGGTGCTTTCGGACGACGGAGTCGACCTCAATCGCGCCGTGGAGGACTTCGAATTTCGACTCATTGATGAGGCCCTACGGCGGACCAAGGGCAATAAGCAGGCGGCGGCCAGACTTCTCGGACTCAAGCGGACGACCTTGGTGGCCAAGCTTCGACGCCGACCGGGAAGCGCATCCGATCCTGGATATTTGCTGTGACCCGATCCGAGGATAAGGGAGCAACCATGCCAAGCACGAAAGGCCGCATCCTGATCGTCGACGACGACCCACACGCCGTAGACATTCTCACCCGCATGCTGACCCGGGAAGGCTATCTGTGTCTCGGGGTGCGCAACGGCAACGCCGCGCTGGAAAAGGCGCGCAAAGACAAGATCGACGTCATCCTCCTCGACGTCATGATGCCGGGGATGGACGGTTTGGAGGTTTGTCGCCAATTGCGCGCCGACGAAGGCTTGCGACAGATTCCCGTGATTCTGCTGACAGCCAAGGACGACATCGAAACGCGCTCGCAGGGTATGGCTTTGGGAGTGAGTGAGTACCTCACCAAGCCGGTCAGCAAACACGAGCTGTGTGCACGCATCGAGTCGCAGTTGCATGCGCAAGAGGTCACCCGAAAATTGAGCGCCACCGAAGAAGCCGTTTCCGCAGACCGCAAGACAGAACGCTAGACTCGGCTGATGCAAGATTCTCTCATCGGGTGCTGCGGGGTATTTCTGCGGCCGCTTCTGTGCCTACTTTGCCTGGTCACGATCGCTGTGGTTCCAGCCCGCGCAAGCGGCCCCGACAAGGCGCAAGCCCCTTCCGCACAAGCGCCTCTCCTTACGAAGACGCTGGGTTCGGGGATCACGGCAGAGCCGGGTGCCGATCTTACGGAGAAGGTCCCCGCAATTGGCAGCCTCCAACTCTTACAGTCCGGCGAGTTAGCCGTGCCCGAGCGCTTGCGGGTTCTCCTCTTTGCCCCGCATCCTGACGACGAGACGTTGGCTGCCGCTGGGCTCATCCAGCGAGTACAGGCCCGCGGCGGTAAAGTACGGATTGTGTTTGTCACGAATGGGGATGGCTACGTCGATGGCGTGCGCCATGAGGTGCGTCGTCAGTCGACATCCACGCAGGATTTCATTGCTTACGGTGAACGTCGCCGCGGTGAAGCACTCAAAGCCATGGATCGTCTTGGCCTAACGTCCGAGGATGCTGTGTTTCTCGGTTTCCCCGACGATGGCATAGATGACCTGTGGGCGCGGCATTGGTCAGAACAAGCTCCCTTTCGATCGCCACATACCCACCTGGCTCGCCCCTTCGATCCAACCAGTGTTACTCGTCACGTGGATTATGCCGGCGTTGATCTCGAAGGCGAGATGGAACGTGCCATGCGCGACTGGAGTGCGGACTGGCTGGTCGTGCCCGATCCGCGCGATCGCCACCCCGATCACTGCACCAGCGGTGTTTTCGTACTCGATGTCGTACGCCGGTTGCACGGCAACACCCGCGATGGGCATCCGATGCCTCGCGTCTATACGTACCTTGTACATTCTCCAGACTATCCTGCTTCGCCTAGCTGGGTGAAGGAAGTAGCCCACGCTGGGGTTGGTGGTACCAATACGTCCAGCGCTGTGCTGGCGTCGACGCGTTGGTCGAACCTGCCGCTTACTGCTGCCGAGGTGGCACGTAAGCAAGCCGCATTGAACGAGTACGAATCACAAATGCATGTCATGAGCCCATTTCTGAAGCAGTTTTTGACCCGCTTTGAGCTGTTTGCCGAACTCGACACGCAACAGGTCGAGGCCGTAGCCGGCGGCTACGCCGCACGCTTCGGCCGCATGCATTAAGCTGCCGGCCGAGTATCGCCCCCATGCAACTTGCCAATCCCAGTACCTACGATGTGGACCATGAGGCCAATCGCCGTCGCCTCGAGGCCTTGCACCGGGTCGTTGACGACGCCGAGCGCGTAGCCTTGCTCCTGCAAGATGATCCCGATCCTGACGGCATCGCCAGTGCGATTGCCTTGCGCACGGTGTTAGGTCGCAACCGCGCCACCACGCCGCTGTTTTCGTTTGGTCAGACGACGCGCACGGAAAACCTTGCCATGCTGCGGCTTCTCGACGTTAGTATCGAAATCATCGACAGCGAAGCCCTGCGATCCTTCCCCTGCATTGCGCTGCTCGATGTTCAGCCGGGGTACTTCGGAGAGCGACTACCGGCAGCTCACGTGGTCATTGACCATCATCCGCGCAACACACCGGAAGAAGTCGCCTATTGCGATGTGCGCTCCCAGTATGGCGCGACGTCCTCGATTCTTACCGAGTATTTGGAAGCATGCGCGGCCGACGTAAGCCAACGCTTGGCTACGGCCCTGCTCTACGGCATCAAGAGCGACACCCTCATGCTCAATCGGGAGACAGGTCCGGCAGATCTGCGCGCCTTCATGTCGCTCTACCCCCTGACCAACTACAACGTACTACGCCGTATCGAGCGCCCGGAACTGCCGCTCTCCTTTGCCGACACGCTAGCGCGGGTCCTGCCGCGCATGCGCAAGAGCAATGGCTTGCTGACTCTGCATATCGGCAAGGTCGAACGTGACGACTTGATCCCGCAGTTGGCGGATTTCTGCCTGCAGTTCGAGTCGACGGAGTGGGTCGTGGTCTCCGGGAAATGGCGCAACAGTATCGTCATGTCCGTGCGAAATCCCGGCTACGTTCGCAGTGCCGGAGATGTGGTGCGCAAGCTGTTCCAAAGCATTGGCCGAGCCGGTGGTCATCGCTCGATGGCCAAGGCCATTGTGCCATTGTCCAAGTGGCGAACCGCGATTGGCTCCACACACGACCGCGCCATTGCCAAGCAAGTCGAGGAGCTATTCGTTCGTGAACTCTATACCGGGGCAGGTCCGGAAAGCACTGGTGGCTAGCCCGCACGGGTACCTTGTCGGCCGACGACGAGTGCTCTGCCCATACCTCGGTTGCATTTCTAAGCATGCTAGCCAGTATCGACGCTCGATCACTCGCGGGCGGTAGGGATCATCCCGATCCGCTCGAGCTAACCACAGGAGGAAACCATGGCTGACGAAGATCTACAGAAAGAACTAGAGCGCTTACGCGAGGAAAACGATCGCCTCAAAAACCGTCGTAGCGGCGAGCTGTCTCTAAAAGTCTCCGAGAAGGGAGCGGTTTCCGTGTATGGCATGGGACGGTTCCCTGTAACCCTCTACCAAGAGCAGTGGGAACGCCTTTTGGCCCATAGCGATGCCATCAGGGCCTTCATCGAAGAGAATCGCTCGCGCCTCAAGAGGAAAGAGTAGCCAACACCAGCGGCATGGCATGAATGCCCCGGCCAGGCGCGCGCCTGCCGGGGAAACTGCCACGTGTCCTGGCACAGGAGGGCGACGTGAGCGAGCGTCGGATGTCAGGGCCACCTCTCTCGAGTCGTAGTGGGCACACGATTTCCGCTGCGCGACGCTCCCCTCGCAATGTGGTCCCCCGATGCGTGCAGGCTGACGGGCTGGACAAAGAGAGTTGAAGAGGATTGACCTAGACTCCGAGTCCTCCTAGCTGCGTGCGCGGCAAGCGATCACGCGCGAAAAGGAGGTTCCATGAGCACTCTGGTCGACTACAAGCGAGAGGGAGGATTGGCGGTCCTCACCATGGACGATGGCAAGCGCAACGCCTTGAGCTTCGCGATGCTCGCGGCAATTAGCGCGGCCTTGGACCAAGCACAGGAGGACGGCGCTACCGTGATCCTGAGCGGACGAGATGGCGCTTTCTCGGCAGGTTTCGATTTGCGGGTCCTAACGGCGGGAGGAGAACCCGCGTATCGTCTGTTGATTACAGGATTCGAGCTGGCGGAGCGGTTGTTGTCCTTTCCAACGCCGGTGGTCGTGGCAAGCAGTGGGCACACGCTTGCGATGGGCGCGTTCTTGGCGCTTGCCGGTGACTATCGCATCGGTGCGGCCGGCCCGTACAAGGTGGGTACCAACGAGGTCGCCATTGGTTTGGTCATGCCTTACTTTGGCATCGAGATGTGCCGACAGCGGTTAACGCCCGCTTACTTTCACCGCTCGGTGATAAACGCCGAGATCTACTCGCCGGAGGAAGCCGTTGCCGCTGGCTTCCTCGACCGCGTGGTGGCTCCTGGTGAACTCATGGCAACGTCCAAGAGCGTTGCCGCACAACTCGCCGGGCTCAATGCCGCGGTGCACCATGCCACCAAGCTACGCACTCGGGAGATGTGCCTAAAAGCAATTCGCCAGGCGATTGAAGCCGACGCGGTGGCACTGGCCACGCTATTCGGTGTGCCGGCAAGCAAGTAGCACGGCGAGGGCGGGATACCGGCGCAGTCGGCCTCCGCGCCTCTTGCTTCTTCGATCAGCCGGCGGCTGCCGCAACCGGAAGCTGGAATGGTCGATTCATCAAATCGCGCCTGAACTCTCGCGCCGCAGCTAGCGCAGCGGTTGGATCGTTCCCCCGCCCAACAAAGTGTCCCATCTTGCGGCGTGGGTGGACCTGATCTTTGCCGTAAAGATAGACCTCGGTGACCGCGGGATGATGCTCCCAAACAGAAAGATCGAGGTCCGTGCTGTCGCCCTGGGCTTGCCAGACATCTCCCAGCAGGTTGCCCATGCAGTAGGCCTCCTCGCCGACAAGCTGTGGCTCGGTGAGCGGCACATCGGTGAGCACCCGCGCGAGCGCGTCGTACTGGCTCAGCGTGCAGGCGTTGCGCGTGACGTGGCCAGAGTTGTGCGGGCGCGGGGCCAGCTCGTTGATGTAGAGGGTGGTTGCCGCCCTGTCGTTACGCGAGCTGCGGGCGAGGAAAAATTCCACCGTTAGCAATCCGACCAAGCCCAAGGCCGCGGCGGCCTCTTTTGCAAGCCCGCGTGCCGTTTCTGCGATTGCGGGCGATACGCGAGCCGGCAACAGGGTTAGATCCAGGATGTGGTCCCGGTGCAGGTTTTCTAAAACAGGAAAAGTGATGACCTGCCCACCTAGCGAGCGAGCCACGATACAGCTCACCTCGGTCTCGATTTCCACTAACTCTTCGAGCACCCACGCCGCGTCGGGGCGAGCTGCCAGTTCTCCGCTGACGAGATTCTCCAGGTCGCGTGGTGAGTGGACAAGGTACTGCCCTTTGCCGTCATATCCACCCAGCGCGCTCTTCAAGACAAATGGATAGCCAAAACGCGTTGCGGTGGCGGTGAGATCGCGCAGATCCTCCACCGCGGCATTGGCAACCAGCGGCAACCCAGCCTCGGTGAGAAGCCTCTTTTCACGAATCCGGTCCTGTGTTGCTTCCAGCACCGACAGACTCGGAAACAACCAACTGGTATCGCGAAGACGGTGCAGCGGGCCACTGGGTACATGCTCCATTTCGTAGGTGACACGATCGCAGCTACGCACGAAGGCTTGCAGCGATGGGATGTCGGTCCACTCGCGAGTCGTCACGTTAGACAGGCGCGTACGTGCCGGAGCGGATGGGTCGGGGTCATAGACGTGGACCTTCGCCCCTAGCTTGTGCAGCGCTTCGCTCAGCATCAAGCAAAGCTGGCCACCACCGAGTATCCCGATGCTGCTCATGATTTCAAACTCCTGGCTCTTCACGCGCAGACTGGCCTCAGCCCACCGTCCTGCGACTCTTCTATTTGCAAACGTTGGCGCAGGTCATCGTCTTTCAGGGCCACGATGCGTGCCGCGAACAAGGCAGCATTGGCAGCTCCTGCCGCGCCGATGGAGAAGGTTGCCGTCGGTACTCCGGCCGGCATCTGGGCGATGGAGAGGAGACTATCGATCCCCTGCATGGCCTTCGATTCAACCGGTACGCCAAGAACGGGCAGTGTGGTGAGCGCCGACACCATGCCGGGGAGGTGTGCAGCGCCGCCGGCGCCAGCAATGATTACGGCGATGCCACGGGCTTGCGCGCTGGTCGCGTAGTCGAACATGCGCTGCGGGGTGCGATGCGCGCTAACGACATGGACCTCGAACGCCACCTGCAAACAGCGCAAGCGCTCGGCTGCGTGCTGCATCGTGGCGTAATCGGAATCGCTACCCATGATGATGGCCACTTTGGGTTGGTGCATACTCTCCGTCCTTCTCGCCCGGGCTACATGCGAGACCAAAGGCCCGCAGCAGGCTTACGCACGAATATGGAAGCCTCCGTCTACGTGACGAATCTCCCCGGTCACCCGCGCCGAAGGTCGCAGCAGGTGTGCAACCTCGGTGGCAAGGTCTTGCGGACGAGCATTCCCCAGGGGGCTGTCTTGCTGGCAGCGCTCGACGGCAGCAGCCAAGCCTTCAATGGCGCTTCCGGCACGGCTCTCCGCGTAGGGAGAAAAGCGAACGACGTTGACCCGGATCGCGTGCGCTCGCCCCAATTCGTGGGCTAGCTCTAGAGCGATCCGCTCCAAAGCCGCTTTGGCGACGCCGATGTTCCTGTAGGGATGCTGAACGATGCGCTCGGCCCCTAGGTAGCTCAGAGCAACAAGCGAGGATCCCTTCTTCAAGACACCTGCGGCCAGCAGCTCGCGCGTCAGGGAAATGAGCGAATAGGCAGACACCTCCATGGCGCTGAAAAACTCGTCGCGGCTGACCTCCAACAACGGCTTCACCGTCCCGGCGCGAATCGTTTTGTCCATGGCGATGGCGTGCACCACGCCATCGAGAACGATTCCCCGCTCGCGCAGGCTGGCGGCTGCGTCTGCCACGGTGGCATCAATGGTGACATCCAACGGCAACATAGGAACATCGCCGCCGATTTCTTGGAGCACTGCTTTGCGAAACTCCTCTTGGGTGCGATCGAGAAAAGCCGCCGCTTTCTCGGTCAAGCCGCTGTGGTGGGCTGTCCTGCCGAGCCCCGCGACCGCGAGATTGGCACCCGCGGCTTGCACGTGGCGGGCGATTTCCATGGCTAGGGACGCGGAGTCGGCGATCCCTGTGACCAGGATCGTCGTACCGGCAAGAGGCAAAGCTGGGCTAGACATACTTGTCTCCGCGAACGACGCTGACGTCACTCTCATAGGCAATGACGGCGTATCGAGGGAAGTAGTGCGTCGCCACATGCTGGAGCAAGCGATCGGCAACCGTGGCACTAACGATCGTTTCCAACTTCACGCCATCGCCTGGCAACGGGCTGGCACGCATCCCGCGCGAGCCTTCGCCATGCACCGCAGTAATCGTGAAGCCGCGGCCGCCGTGAGCCTTGATGGTCTCTTTGAGCCGCTCTTCCAGGACCGGCTCGGCAATGATGGTGATCAGCTTGAGAGGAACCGTATTCATGGGCAGAGCTCCTATGCAGCGCCGGTTAGCAGCGTGGCAATCTTAAAGTAGATGGGAATACCAAGGAGGATGTTGAACGGGAACGTAATCGCCAACGAGGCGGTCAAATAGTAGGTGGGGTTGGCTTCGGGCAGTGTAACGCGGACCGCAGGCGGAGCAGCAATATAGGAAGCGCTCGCCGCCATGGCTCCAAGCACAGTGGCACCACCTGCCGAGAGGCCAGACCAGACGCCGAGCGCCACACCCAGTGCGCCATGAAGCAGTGGTACGATGATTCCAAAGCCGAGCAAGAATGGGCCAACGCGCTTCAGATCGCCCAGGCGCTCGCCGGCAACAATCCCCATTTCGAGCAGGAAGAGAGTCAGCACGCCTTTGAACAAGCCTTCATAGAACGGCTTGACCGAATCGTAGTTCTTGTCGCCAATGAAATAGCCGATCAGCAGACCGCCGATGAGCAGAATCATCGTACGAGCGGTAAGCACCTCGTGGAGAACACTCGATGTCGAGCGCTCGCTGCTCGCGGTCTTGAGGGCACCGATCGCCAGAGCAATGTGAATTCCGGGGCTCTCTAGGAGAGTGAGCAGCGTCGGCATGAAGCCTTCTGGCGGCGCCCCCATGGCAGTGGCAAAGGTTTGCGCCGCAATGAAGGTAACCGCTGAAACCGAACCATAGTGCGCGGCCATGCCCGCCGAGTCGGCGTGGGAGAAGCCGCCGATCTTGAGCATCACCGCATAGGCGGTGAGCGGTGTGATGCAGCCAAGCAGGAGCGTCGCAAGAGCCGGTGCGACGATGGCCGAGAAAGAAGCGTGGGCAAGTTCGACTCCTCCCTTCAAGCCAAGTGCGAACAGCAGATACACGGAGATGGCGGTGTAGATGTCTTTCGGCAAAGAGAATTCGCTGCGGATGAGTCGCGTGAAGATCCCGAGCGCGAACGCCAGCGCAATCGGGGACAAGAGGTTCGACTTGAGGATTTCAGTGAGGTCCATCTCTGGTTCCTCCTTTCCTGCCTGCTACCGAGGGCAAAGCCCTCGCGTTCCTAATGGATGACTCCGCCAGATCGAGGTACGTCGAGACAGCGCTGTGTGGTTGCGACAAGGCGCGTGGCGGTTGCGTTACGAGCTGTCTCTCGCTCACCTCAGTCGGGACACGAGGTCGCCAGTACGGCGATGCCATCGAGTTCCCGCTGCGATCTGCTGCCGCGCTTCGGGGCGGCCCCGTTCTCCTCCTTTCTTCAGGTAAGCTGTGCATGCCTAGCCCGACCATAAAGCCGAGCAAAATAGATAATCCACCTTCTTTGCATCGGGATAGACGATTCGGTCACCCTGGAAAACCCGTGCGGCCGTACCCCGCACCGACGCACCGGGCGTTAGATGCGTCCTTTTCCGAAGAGAGGCATCTTGCTAGGGGTGCCGGACGACCTTGCGACATCATGTTGTGGAGTGACCAAATCGCCAGCCGTGTTAGCGGCCCTCAGTTGATCAATGATTCCAAGACACCGTCTGGGCGCGTACACGTTGGCGCCTTGCGCGGCGTGTTGATCCACGATGCGGTGTTTCGTTCGCTGAAGGAGCAGGGCATCCCGACCCGCTACAGCTTCGGTGTCGACGATTACGATCCTCTCGACGAGATTCCTGCCGGGCTCGCCGATCATTTTGCCCCTTATCTTGGCGCACCGCTCTGCAACGTTCCCCCGCCGCCTGGCTCCACGGCCACCGATGTCGCAGAGCACTACATTCAGGAGTTTTTCGAGATCTTTGCCGAACTCGGGGTCGACGCTGAGCATTACCGGATGCGCGAGGTTTACCGCAGCGGGCGCTTCAACTCGGCGATTGACACCATCCTTGGCCATGCAGCGACGGTGCGCCGAGCGTACCTCGAGGTCAGCGGAGCCAAGCGCCCGGAGAACTGGTTCCCGTTCCAGGTCATTTGCGAGCAATGTGGGCGGATCGGCACCACGGAGGTCACGGGCTATGAAGGCGGCGAGGTTGTTTACACGTGCAAGCCCGACCTCGTCACCTGGGCACGCGGATGTGGCAATCGCGGCAAGGTGTCGCCGTTTGATGGGCGCGGCAAGTTGCCGTGGAAGCTCGAATGGACCGCCAAGTGGGCAACGTTTGGGATTACCATCGAAGGGGCGGGAAAAGACCACAACACCAAGGGCGGGTCGCGCGACGTAGCGGCGCGCTGTCTGCGAGAGATTTTCCACAAGGAGCCACCGCTCAACATTCCCTACGAATTTTTCCTGGTGGGTGGGGCCAAGATGAGTTCCTCGCGTGGGGTCGGTGCCTCTGCGCGCAACATCGCCGACCTGCTGCCACCCGAGGTGCTACGCTACCTACTGATCCGCCCGCAACCGAAGCAGCCGGTCAACTTCGAGCCCAGCGAGAAGTTCATCACCAAGTTGTTCAACGAGTTCGATCGCAATCACTGGCGTTCCTTCCACGACGAGAAGGCCAGCAGCGAGGAGAAGCGCGTCTACCAGCTCGCGGAAATTCGTCCTCAGGGCGACTACTACGACGTGAGCTTTCCCTTGATCCTGGCTCTGCTCCAGTTGCCCCATCTTCTCTCCATTGAGGCAGAGGTGGAGAAGCGCAAAGGGGCACCGCTAACCGATGTCGAGCTGGCGCACCTGCGTCGGCGCATCGAGTCGGCCAAGGTGTGGCTCGCGCACTACGCCAGCGAAGAGGAGCGGCTGGCCCTGCAGGAGACGCTTCCTGCGAGTGCGCACTCCTTGTCGGTGCGACAACGAGCTTTCCTGCATCGAATGGCGGCGGCGTTGGAGACGGCACCTAGCGACGAAGAGGCTTTGCAGTCTGTCGTATTCCATGAGGCTCGCCTCACTCCCATCGAGCAGCCACAGGCGTTTCAAGCCATCTACCAGACCTTGCTCGGCCGCAACTCCGGGCCCAAGGCGGGCAACTTGTTGGCCTTCCTCGACCGCGACTTCGTGATCACCCGCTTCCGTGAGCTTCCTTACACCGAGCCAGACCTGTGGCAGGAAACG
>CAZGSN010000139.1:0-1897 GCA_964528465.1 uncultured Binatia bacterium (SeqCode) | reverse complement strand
GTGCGGGTAGTCGGTCGACCACATCACGTGGTCGAGATTGAGCCGATGGCGCAACTCCATGCCCACGCTGTCGATCATGAAGGTTGCCCAGAAGTTGCGATGAAAGACACGGCTCGGCATGCGCGGCAGGCTCGCAATGCTGTCGGTGAACCAGCGATAGCGCAGGAACATATCGTCGGTCTGCTCCAGCATTGCCGGAATCCAGCCGATGTTCGCTTCCACCAGAACCACTTTGAGATCGGGAAAGCGCTCGAACATTCCCGAGAACAACATCTTCGCCACCAGGGGAACGGTGTTGGCGCCCGACTTCGAAATCGAGGCGCGCGGCAACACGGCGCTGGGTTCAAAACGGCGGCGCTTTACCGGGCCATCTCCGTGGAAGCTGCCAATGTGCATGGCGACCGGCATGCCGGATTCCTGCGCGCGCGCCCAAAACGCGTCATCCTCGGTAGATGGCTCGACCGTGCCGGCAGGAAAGGTCGAGATCAGCACCCCGCGGTGGCCATGTCGTTGCGCCCACTCCAACTCCGCGATGCAGTCTGCGACACCGGTTGCCGGCATTATCGCGTGCCCAAACAAGCGCGTCGGCGATGCGGCGCAGAATTCGAGCAGCCATTCATTGAATGCACGTACACAGGCCAACTGCAGCTCGCGCTCGTCACCAAACATGCGCGCCCCTTCCTCACACACACTGGGGTAAAGCAACTGCGCGTAGATGCCGTCGGCATCCATGTCGGCCAAGTGCGCCTGCACCTCGTGGCAACCCGGACGGATGGTCTCGTAGGTAAGGCCGGAAGGGGCGAAGCCGAGGTAGGAGCTACCGGCCGCGGCCATCAGACCCACAGCAGGGACACGCTCCCCGTCGTTGAAGAGCCAGACATCGCCTTCCTCCGTACGCGTCACCCGCGGCGCCCGTTGGCGCAAGCGAGCCGCGACACGCTCCTGCCACACCTGCGGAGGCTCGTACACGTGGGCATCGGCATCGAGGATTGGATACTCGATACTAGCGACTTGGCTGAACCGTTCGGACATTGCCGTGCTTCTCTCCTCCGCCGGGTCCACTACGACAGTCCCACCGTCAGGTCAAAGAGGGGCTGGTGGGTCGGCGCTTGGGTTTGCTTGGATTTCACCGGTCCCTAGCCACCAGCTCCGAGCCCCATGCAAGGTACTAAGGAACCTCTGCACAAGTAGCCCTGTAACCAGATCGGGGTCGGAATCGGAATCGGGGTCGGGATCGGCCGCGACAAGGGTGGCGACATGCCGCGTAAAATGAGATCGATACCGATTCCGATAGCGACCCCGACCCCGCAGGGAGGCGACTTGCACGGACTTGTGCAGAGGTTCCCTCAGCAAAGCCTCTCACGCGCTCGGCTACTGGCGATCTTCCGGGCGCAGGTGGGTGTCGTCGACGAGCCACCAGTGCAGGATGGCAGAGATCGCGCGCACGCCATCGATCCAACCAATCTTCTTCCCCTCTTCGTAGGTTCGACCCGAATACGATACCGGCACCTCGAAGATACGGGCGCCGCGCTTGGCGAGTTTGATCACCAGTTCGGGCTCGATTCGAAAATCGTTGCTGCGCAGTGGGATCGACTGCAGGAGTGGGGTGCGGATGGCTTTGTAGCCGCACTCCATGTCGGTGAGATTCACGTTGGTGACCAGGTCCGTCAGCATCGTCAGAATCCGATTGGCGATGGCGTGCCGGTAGTAGAGCACGCGATTGCGACCAAAGCCCACGAAGCGGGAGCCAATGACAGCGTCGGCGCTGTCGGTCACAAAGGGGACAATCAAGCGGGGGATGTCCTGCGGATCGTACTCGAGGTCGGCATCCTGGATGAGGAAGATGTCGCCGCTCGCGGCTGCAAAGCCGGTGCGAATCGCTGCCCCCTTGCCGCTG
>CAZGSN010000138.1:0-6796 GCA_964528465.1 uncultured Binatia bacterium (SeqCode) | reverse complement strand
CAACAGACGGCCTGCCCCATCTCGCTACCAATTCGTTTACAACTTTCCTTGGTGAGGCCTCCGAAGGAAATTGGACTCTGTCGATCTACGACGAAGGGGCGGGTGACGCCGGAACTCTCGACAACTGGGCTCTGCGCCTGTGCCCGGTCATGGCTAGCCCAGCTTCCTGCCCTACAAGCCCAACAAGCGGCTGTAACCCTGCAAGCCGTTCCCAGATCTTGATGACGGACGGCATTCAAGCCCAGGATCGCATCTTCAAGTGGAAGTGGCAGGGCAGCAACACGAGCTTGGCGGATCTTGGCAGCCCAACCTCCGTTTCGGGTTATGCGGCGTGCATCTACAGCGATGACGCTCTCGTACAGAGCTTGCCCATTGTTTCTAGTGGCACCTGCGATGGCAATGCCTGCTGGCGCCAGGTAGCAAGCCGCGGATTCCGCTACCGAAATCGCTCGGGCAACAAAGCAGGGGTAGACCAGGTTACGCTACGTTCCGGGACCGATTCAGCGCGCATGGAAGTGCGGGCCAAGGGACCACAACTGGTCACCACGTTGCCGATGACCGGCGCAGGCAACGTACGCGTGCAACTGATCCGCAGCGACTCGAATACCTGCTGGGAAGCGACCTACCCAGCCCCTGCCCTGCAAAGCGACAACAGCGCCTTCCGCGATCGCGTCCCGTAAGAGATCACCACCAAGACACCAAGAGGACTGGGGACTACGCGGTGCTTCTCGCAACCCCGCAATCAAGTGGGACTCAGGCCGCACAGCGGGGCAATCTCCGGTCGCTGATCGAGTTGCGAGATCGCATTCCTTAGCTTCCCCGTGAGAGTACCTTGTCGCGCCAAAGCCTTGAGGGTGGCACGTAACTCCTTGGCCATGGTCAAGGCTGCGATGCCCGTCGGGTCCGCGCTCTGGCAGTCGGCCTTCTTTCCATTCAAGAAGATGTCCAGCACGGCGGCGTGGCAAGCATGGTTGTATCGCTCGGCAACTGCACGTGGCAGCGCGTAGCGAGAGTAGCTGGCAAGGTCTTGCATGATGCGATGCCACTGTCCGAGATCGTGCACGGCAATGAACCCGTCGAAGATGCGTTTATCGATGACGAAGGGAAAGAGCGTGCGTGACACCACCTCCTCCACCAGCCTGTCGCACTCCGGGAATTCGCGCGAGCGCAGCTCGTGGATGATCTCGCGGTGGTGCTCGTCCTGCAAGGAGTCGAAGCGCGCCTCCCAGTATACGTGGCGTAGGGTCAGTGTCTCGAAGCTCACGATCAACTGCGTCGGCACGTAGTGATTGTGCGAGAACACGTCACCGGCGAGGTGGGTAAGATAGCCGTACGCAAAGGCCCTTTGCTTGTCGTTCTTGGCATGTTCGAGCAGCGCCCAGGCAACCGGCCAGGAGTGGCAGTGGGCTTGCTGCGCACGCGTGTACTTCTTGGCTTGTGTGATGTCGGCACCGACGCAACCGTAGAGATACTCGATACGATAGCGGCGCAGCAGTCGTTGAAGGGACACACTGAGGATGGTAACGTTCGCGAGTGCTTCCGATCCGTGCGTCAGATGAGTAATTGGCCCCCAAGCCCAGGCCTCATTGGGCGTCAGAATCAACACAAGCAACGCACAAACGAGCAAGCTCATGAGTGAGGATGCTAGCCCCGCCCGGAATCCCGAACAACAGGCCTCAGCCGTTGCAGATGTTCCGTCCTTCTTGAGAGCCTTCTTCGAGCACCAGCGCGCTAGCGGCCTCGAGGGCGTGGCGGCCGCCGTAACACGAAGAGCCGACAAGCTCAGCCCTGCGGCGGCAAGGCCGGGAACACCACAAACCAACACGCAAGACGCCGCTGGAGTGACAATGCCTGCAACCAAGCCACCTCGCGCACCAGCCCCGGCCATGCCCATCGCCACGCCGCCGGGCGTAGCAGAAGCGACCACACTGGCGGAGCTGCGTCGCGCCATCGGCGACTGTACACGCTGCAAGCTCGCCGGTGGGCGCACGAACATTGTCTTCGGAGTTGGCGATCCCCACGCAAAGTTGATGTTTGTAGGCGAAGGTCCGGGGCGCGATGAGGACTTGAAAGGCGAGCCATTCGTCGGTCGCGCCGGGCAGTTACTGACCGAGATCATCACCAAGGGCATGAAGATGCGCCGCGAGGACATTTACATCGCCAACGTCGTGAAGTGCCGCCCACCGGAGAACCGCGACCCTGAGCCCGATGAGATTGCCGCTTGCCGGCCGTTTCTGCAGCGTCAGATCGAGCTAGTCGCCCCAAAGATTCTTGTCGCTTGGGGAAGATTTGCCGCACAAACCCTGCTGGGAGTAACTACGCCCATCTCGAAGCTGCGCGGCAACTGGTTCGAATATCACGGCGTGCCATTGATGCCGACGCTGCACCCCGCCTACCTCCTACGCAACCCAGCCGACAAACGTCTGGTGTGGGAAGACATCAAGCAGGTCTTGGGCGAGCTGGAGAAGCGCACATGACATCCTCCGGCACGGCACGACGCCTTGCGCTGATTTTCTTCGTGCTTGCCATCAACGCGCTGACCGCAGACGCCCGCCCGACCCAACAGCCGGCGCCACCCAAGCGCAAGCACACGCCTCTAGCTGCAGGCTCCACGAATGCCGGCACGCCCGTGGCAAAGGCAGGGCTGCCTTCGCCGGCGGCGCTTGCGGAAGCACCCACAACCGGAGCACTGGCCCGGGTACACGTGCTCAGCATCGACGGCAGCATCAATCCAGCAACGGCCGATTTCATTCATGAGGGCATTGCCAATGCGGCTCGCGACAAGGCGGCCCTGCTGATCATCGAACTCGACACGCCGGGCGGTCTGCTGGAATCGGCGAAATCGATCGTGAAGGATCTCTTAGGCGCGAGTGTCCCGGTCGCCGTCTACGTTGCTCCGAGCGGTGCCGGGGCCACGTCGGCTGGTGTATTCGTGACCATGGCGGCCCATCTCGCCGTGATGGCACCGGGAACCAACATCGGCGCAGCGCATCCCGTTGGTGGCCAAGGCGAGGACATCCAGGGCGACATGCGCCAGAAGGTAGAGAACTTCACCGCCTCCCTGAGCAAATCGATCGCCCAGGAACGTGGCCGGAATATCGAGTGGGCCGAGAATGCCGTGCGCAACTCGGTATCGATCACTGCCGACGAAGCGGTCAAGCAACGGGTGGTCGACTTCATCGCCACCAGCCGTGACGACCTGATACGCCAGGCACACGGGCGTGAGCTGCGCTGCGCCGACAAGAGCGTGCGTCTGGATGTGAGTCGTTTCGAGTTGGTGGCGCACGAGATGCGCCTCAAGCAGAAGCTCCTCAACATTCTCGCCGATCCCAATGTCGCCTATCTGTTGATGATGGCAGGGTTGCTCGGCCTCTACGTGGAATTCACCAACCCAGGCCTGCTCTTCCCCGGTGTGGCCGGAGGCATCTGTCTGCTTCTGGCTCTCACCGCGCTTCAGGTATTGACGTTTAACTACAGCGGCCTGGCGCTCCTGGCGCTGGCTTTGGTGTTGTTGGTCGCCGAGCTCTTCGTGCCAAGCTTTGGCACTCTCGGCGTGGGTGGTATCGTGGCTTTTGTCCTCGGCTCGCTGCTGCTGTTTGACACCGCCGAGTCGGATCTCAGCGTCAACCCCAATATCGTATATGCAGCGGCTGCCACCTTTGCTGCCTTTGCCATGTTGCTCAGCTTCCTGGTTGTGCGCACACAGCGCGGGCGTCCGGTGTTGGGAGCCGAGGGACTTGTGGGCGAACTTGGGGAGGTGCGCCAACGCATTGGCGGCGGCCAGGCAGCCGGGAAGGTACTCGTTCATGGTGAATACTGGAACGCAACTGCCCAGGTACCGGTGGAAGTCGGAACGCGAGTTACCGTGCTTCAGGTGTCGGGCTTGAGCCTGACGGTTACGCCCGTGGCTGCCACGGCAAGCATTGAAGGCTAGGAGGTACGCATGTTCCTTGGTCCCGCAGCATCCGTCATGGTTTTCGCCGTGGCCCTGCTCTTCAGCGGCCTCAAGATCCTCAAGGAATACGAACGCGGCGTGGTATTTCGCCTCGGGCGCCTGGTGGGTTCTCGCGGTCCCGGCATCGTCTACGTCATCCCCTTTCTCGAGCAGATGCAGAAGATCGAGCTACGCACAGTGACCATGGACGTCCCAGCACAGGATGTAATCACGCGCGACAACGTGTCCGTGAAGGTCAGCGCCGTGATGTACTTCCGCGTCATGGACCCGGCCCGAGCCGTCGTCGAAGTCGTCGACTACCTGTTTGCTACTTCACAGTTGGCGCAGACCACCTTGCGTAGCGTCTGCGGCCAAGCAGAACTCGACGACCTCTTGGCAGAGCGGGAGAAGATCAACACCCGAGTCCAGGAAATTCTCGACCAGCAGACGGATCCTTGGGGTATCAAGGTCAGTACCGTCGAGGTCAAACAAATCGACATTCCCCAGGAGATGCAGCGCGCCATCGCCCGTGAGGCCGAAGCCGAGCGTGAGCGACGCGCCAAGGTCATCAGTGCCGAAGGCGAGTTCCAATCCTCGCAGAGGCTTGCCGATGCCTCCAAGATCATGAAGGAGCATCCCAGCGCGTTGCAGTTACGCTACCTGCAAACCCTGGCCGAGATGGCAGCGGAAAACGCTTCGACCACGGTGTTTCCGTTGCCTATGGATCTCGTCACCCCTTTCTTGACCAAACCACAATCGCCCGAGCCGAGCCCTTCGCGCAGCGAGAGTACGATAGAGAAGGTCTAACCAGCCGAACTCGGGCGCTGTGGGCGCTGGCCTAGCCTCAAGTTTTTTCCACTCGGGGGCTCCAACTCGAAGAAGGAGCAACGCGGTAAACAGCTACTGCCGCGAGGCGCTACTAAGGAGACTAGAAGCCTTCGCTTCCACCTTGCGGATGTCTTCCTCGTGTTTGAGGACCAGGCTCAGCGTCTGGCGAATGCCGGGAGCGTCGAGTTCGCGAATGCCCAAAGAACGTAGCGCACGCGCCCAGTCGAGTGTTTCAGCAATGCTCGGCGCTTTGCGCAGGTCGAGCTTGCGTAGGGCATAGACAAAGCGCACGACCTGTTCGCGCAGACGTTCTTCCAGCTCCGGAACCTTGCGGGCAACAATTTGCTTTTCGATCTCGACTCCGGGGAAGTCGAGGTAGAGGTACAGGCAGCGGCGTTTGAGAGCCTCGGATAGCTCGCGGGCTCGGTTGGAGGTTAGGACGACCACCGGATGGTGTTTCGCCACTAGCGTACCGAGCTCGGGAACGCTGACTTGAAAATCGCTCAACACTTCCAGCAGGAACGCTTCCAGTTCTTCGTCCGCCTTGTCGATCTCATCGATCAGCAGCACCACCTTGCGTGGCGCCGAGATGGCGCGCAGCAGCGGTCGCTCGAGAAGATACTCGCGCCCAAAGATGTCGTGGCTCAACGCTTGCCAGTCGAGACCGGCACCGCGATCGGCTTGGATACGCAGGAGCTGCTTTTGGTAGTTCCACTCGTATAGCGCTTTGGCCTCGTCGAGCCCTTCGTAACACTGTAAGCGGATCAGCTCGGTGTCCAAGGTTGTGGCCAACACCTTACCGAGTTCCGTCTTACCGGCCCCAGCAGGACCTTCCACCAAGAGCGGTTTCTCCAAGGTTAGAGCCAAGAACAGGACAAGCTCGACACGCGGCGTCGTCAGATAGCGGGCACGCTCCAACCCGGCATGCAACAGCTCGGGAGTCACGGCACGCTCTGGACTTCCGTCCCCGCTGCCTGGCTCGACAGGAATCGCGCTAAGACGTGCGGGTACAGCCACAGGCTAAGCACCCACATTGCTGCCACAGACACGAGCAGGAGCAAGGCGTTGCCGCGGGCTTGTTGGATCAGCGTAGCGACCGGGGCGAGGACCACGATGCCCAGCGCTACCGCCAGGGCTCGCTGCTGCGAACTGGCTGCAATCTCAGGGGCAGGTGGAAGCCATACCGTCGAAGCAACAAAGCCCAGCAAGCACCCCCCCAAGAGAGCCAACGACGAATCGTGCGTGAGCAGAGCCGCAGCAACAGCAACGATCACTGCCGGCATAAGCCAGAGGACGTTGCTCGAAAGGTCGTTGTCGACCCAGCGGTGCAAGGGAGGCCATAACCAGCGCAGGCTCAGTAGCGCGAGAACGAAACCACCGAGCACATCGATGGGAAAGTGCGCCCCTAAGTAGATTCGCGAGAAGCCAACCAAGATCATCATTGCGATCGCCAGCAACGACACCCAGCGGCGACCTGCCCAGGCCGCCACGAAGTACCAAAAGACAATGGCACCTTGGGTGTGCCCACTGGGGAACGAAGGGCTATGGGCTTGGAACTCGCGCAGGTCCACAACTCGCGCCAAAGCCGGGTCCGGCCGCGGCGTGCCGAAGCCCAGCTTGGCAAAGGTATTGATGTAGGCGGAAAATAGAACCAGCAAGAAAAGCACGGAAGCGCGACGGCGATCGACGACCCAAAACAACGGCGCACACACCACGAAGTACAAGACATGCGAACCTAGGTCGGTGATGATGCGGAAGAACACATCGAGGCTCGGATGAGCCCAAGTAGCGACCCAATGAAAGGCCGCGTAGCCAGTGAGGAAATCCATTGCCGCAACGTACCCTCCCGACCCCACACCAGGCAAGCGTCGGCTGGGTGCGGAGGTGCTGGAGTGCTGGGGTTCTGAGATGCCGGCGAGCTGGGGGTTGAGAACGCCACACGAAAGACCAGCGGCTCAGCACTTCAACATTCCAGTACGGCAGCACCCCAACACCTCAGCACCCCAGCACCTCCGCACCCCAGCACTCCAGCAC
>CAZGSN010000137.1:0-4954 GCA_964528465.1 uncultured Binatia bacterium (SeqCode) | reverse complement strand
CTGAACTAGGCCATCCCCGTCCCGTCGGATCGCATTGGCGACACTGAGTACAGCTGCAGGGCAGCGGAAATTCTCTGGCTTCGTTATATTCACCCAGCCAGGAAGAGCCGAGATTGCGCCGATTCCTGTTGGGTAGATGCGCTGCATTGGGTCACCAAAGAATCCTAGGCAAAACCTGTCTCCCAGTTCCTCACCCAGCGTCTTGAGAGCCACGACGACGTTCTCCATTGTGTCCTGACTCTCATCGACAAAGAGAAACGGGTATTGTTGGGCGAGAAGGCGCCGCATCAACGGACGCTCGGCGATCAACTGCGGCACTATCTTTATCACATCATCGTGCCCGAGGATTCCGTTTACATAGTCGCTGCCCGTTCCATAGGTAAATGAGCGAACTTGACCAATCCGCGCTCGCTGCTGCTCATAGCGGGCTATGTCACTCTGAGCCTTATCGCGTGTGCGCTGCTGGACACGAGGCCCGAAATTTGCAGTTGTCTCCCGTAGCTCCAAGAGTTTTTGATCAATCCGGTTTGTCACCCATTCTTGGATGTCTGCCTGGAATGATCGAACCAGCGACCAAAAGAAACTGTGAATGGTCGAAACATGGACGAGCGGATTGTTTCCCACATCCGCCCAAATCTCTCCGGCCGCGATTTCCGTATAAGTGATGCAAGCGACTTTCTGTCGGCGCAGCCTCAGCCTCTCGCCATGCTTGCTAAGGATCTCCGTGAGTCCCTTAATCAAGGACGTCGTCTTCCCCGAGCCAGCTCCCGCGATCATCAGAAAGCTTCGTGGCGGTGATGAGTTCAGGCATCCGTACAGTTCCCTATCGGCCTCAGTATCTTTTTGCTGAGCGCGGCTAGTCATAACGCCTACGCCGGAGGTAATGCTGCATTGCTCAACGCGGCAGAAACCGCGGGCTCGGCTGCCTCGGGCGGTGTCGTAGGCAGCTCGAGACTGACCACGCTATCGAGCCAATGCAAGCCATCCTTAATGTAGAAGGGCACATTCCAATTCGCAGGGGGCTCGGTCAGGACACCTAAAGCAAACCTAGTCTTGTCGAACGACTTTCCGCAGACGCGCTTGTGAAGGCCGGACGCCAATTCACCTGGGGTCGCATGGTTCCCACGGAGCTTCAGGCCGATGCGCCGTTGAGCGGGGGCCTGGCACCATGCCGCATTTTCAAGCCCAAAAGCCTCTTCCAGCGTTCGCCCGCACAGGCTGGCCGTCGCGCCATTCCATGTCACATCTGTCGGGACTTGATAGGTCACACGGACCTTGAAGCTGTTACCGCCTTCGGGCTGATGCAACTTATCGGCATCGGTGGCAGCGAGCAATTCTGCTACCGTCTGTTTTCTTGGTAGCCACTGGATCAAAGTCTGGTTCGAAGTTAGCGCGTCCGGCTCAGATGGCAAACATGCCTTGCCAGATTTCTTCAAAGGCGGCCCGTCTGCTTCGGTGCTTGGAACCTCGAACTCAGTATCTTCATCCTCATCCTCCTCAGCAGCCGCAACAAGCTTCACACTATCCAGGTCGGTGATCACGAGCGCAGTAAGACCAAGGAACTCAATCAGCGACTTGAAACGATGGGCAAAGGCCCCGCCTACCTCCAGAATGGACAGGCAAGCCGACCGCAGAGAAACTGCTTCTTTCTCAATCATCACGGGAAGTAGGAGCCGTTCGACGTTGCCCTCGACGAGAATGGCCGCGTCCGCGAAGAACAGGTCGCAATGCGTTAGCTTCAGATATCTTTCCAAGAAGTCCCGCTCGTTCGGAGCCTGACTATAGAACGAGAAGAGATTCAAAACGTCCGTCGTCTGCTCGCCTTGAATATTCTCTCGCCTAAAATATCGAATAGGTTGGAAGCCGCGTTCATAGAGGATATGAGGGGAGTGGGTCGTGACAACCGTCTGACTTTGGAAGGCGCCGCCATCATCTTCGTCGCACCTCATTAGATGGAGGACGTTTCGAATGAAAACCTGCTGTAGCTGGGCGTGGAGGTGCGCCTCGGGCTCCTCTATATATATCAAGTGCAGTGGAGCGCGGTGCTCCTTGTCAGCGATCCATCTAGCGTGAAGGTCGAGTATCTCAACAACCATATAGATGAGATTCTTAAAGCCGAGGCCGTTGTATGTGTCTGGAAGCCGCAGAGCCTCCACACCGTCACCCAGAACATAATGGACACGAGCATCCTGGCTACTCATGATCGTGGCAGGATTGAGAGCCGACTTAATCTCTAGCTTGGGGTTATGGAGGCCCGGGTAGCCGAGCTTTGAGAGGCGACCGAGCGTATCTTTGAACACGTCGGCCAAGTGTTCATTTAGACCCGCCTCTGAGTCAAACAGCGCCCTCAGTGCGCTGTGGTCTTCCTGCCGTTGATCGAGGTTCCGCTTATAGAACCTGCTCAATCGCTTTGACAGGTCTTCGGATCGTCCTGCGCCCATTCCCGGACCTGTCACTGGATCAGCCAGATGCCGTTGTGCATTAAGATTATCAACCCTGATGAGGGATTTCAGGATTGCTGCGCCACCAGGATCCTTGCCAAGCAGCAGGGGCTCATATCCTTCCAGGGGCTTGTGAGCGTCATCGAACTGAGCCTGATCAAGGACGTAGTAGTTGAGCTCAAACTCTTTCAGAAGTTCGTTCTTGAGATAGTCCGTTAGACTCTTTGGCCATGGCACATATTTTTCGTTCTCCCGCTTTTTCAAAGCGGCCGCCTTCGTCTGCGCATCCGCGCGAGCCGTGCGGAATTTTCCTAACAACTCCACTGAATTGCGCGGTGCAAACTCTATCCGAATGCCGACTTGCGTTCCGTGCCATGCTGTAGTCGGCAACAGCGCTATTACAAGGTATAGGTCACTCGCCGCTACCTCGAACCAAAGATCCAAACTTATCGAAGGCAACTCTGGCTGCTCCGCACCACCCTCGGGAAGGTTGCCAAGGTCGTCAAATTCCTTCCAGCAAGCGGAGCTAAAGTCGAATAACGAAAACTTGTCCTTAGAGCCGGATACAAATGCGTGCAGAGCCTGCGTGGCTGATGTTTTCCCGCTATTGTTCGACCCGACAAAAATTGAAATATCAGAGGCAAGCTCGATGTGAACGTCTCGCAGCCGTCGGTAGTTCTTTATCCTGTATGAGTGTAGATGCATACTTCTTTACCCCAGGTTATTCGTGTTGAATATACTTCAATCTACTATTCTGGTCGAGAACACGTGTTTGATCGATCCGGGTTGTCATCCGCCATTGGCTGCCCCAATTCATCGCCGCCAGCGGGGAAACAGCAGATCTCACTTTGCTTTGAACTGGGTTGTACATAATCGACGGGGTGCCAGCATGAGCGATGAATGCAGCGATGTCGAGCGGTGTACCTCTGATGCGTCACCTCATTCATCGATTTCCGTACCCACGAGCGCATATGCGGCGCATATCACGCACGCAAAGCGCGACGGTGGATAAGCTGCTTGCCCAGCCCGACCGACGCGAATTCGTTAGCATTGCTGACAGTAGTAGCCAATAGTTCGACCCTTCCCTTCCGAGCGACCAACAAGCATCCGACACGGCTCCTCCTCTAGCATCTGCGGAACTTGTGAACTCGCAAGGCAGTCTCAAGTATGAGTCTATCGATCCGCGCAGTGCGCGCAATATGTCTTTGCCTGCCCTCCGCGAATTGCCGGACCCCGGATTGTTTTCCACGCTGGCTGTGTCAGCCCGCTTGATGCCCGTAAACGCATCGCCCCATGCTCGCGTAATCGAGCGCAAGAGCCGGACTGATCTCCTCGACACCGGCAGCCGCGAGGCTCGGAGATACCTGTAAGCCTGTAGTCAATCGTTTGGACAGCATCCTGGCAACGTGCGCCAGCCATCGTTCTGCCGCAACCCAGGGGCAGACGCGGCGCGATCGCAATCGAGCTTCGCCTACATTTGTGCGGGGTACAGCCCCGCTCCACTGCCCCAAGCAGCAACAACTGTGAGGCCAAAGACGTCTGCAGCCAGGCGTGCCTCGTGTGGCATACACGAGGCAGCATCACGCCGACCAATCGCAATGGCGCCAGCCAGTGCGATTCATGCTGCAACGCTGTCCGCGCCAAGCGGCAGCATCTCTGCGCCAATCGCGTCGTCACTACCGCGGCGCGAGCCGGTAGTGACGACGCGCACCATGCCCCAGCCGACAAGGACTGATCGGTGGCTGGCGCAAGTGACGACCCCAAGTGACGGGCTCCCTGACCCGTCGTCATGCTGGACCGCGCAATACGGTCCTTCTACTTGCCCGCTCCCAGCGGGCTCAGTCCAAAGCCGCGCCGCAGAGGCGCACCTCCGAGCCCTGGGTCAAGGGCTCATCTCGATGGATCGGCTTCCAACAGGAAGCGCCATCGACGCCAATACCGCGTGCCGCGGTGGCAAGCAGCAAAGCAAACGGCATGAAACGGGAGTGGTGTCTCGAGTCCCTCGAAACTCCCGACACGCTTAGGCGTGCGGGACGGACAGAAACACTTACCGGACAGGCTTCACACACCAGCAGCAGAGTGAAGGGCAGGAAGAAAGGGGCAGCAAATGGAGAAAATGGATTGAACCTGGCGAGGAATGTATGCGGGACCTGAACTACGAACTGAAGCAGCTCTGCAATCGCAATCGCGACGGCAGCTATGCCACGCAGCACGACCGCGAGCGCGTGCTCGACCAGATCGCCGACCAGCTCCAGGAACTGGGCTTTCGGCATATGGTTGTCGCCGGCCTGAAACCGAAGCACGTCGAGGGATTGGTCGAGCGATGGAAAGCTGACGGTCTGGCTGTCGGCACGATCAAGAATCGGATGGCGGAGCTTCGCTGGTGGGCCGAGAAGATCGGCAAGCAAAACGTCGTCGCCAGGGGCAACGATCACTATGGCATCGGTCACCGACAGTACGTCACCAATGTCAGCAAGGCCCGCGAGCTAACGGCCGGCGACCTGGCAAAGATC
>CAZGSN010000136.1:0-8406 GCA_964528465.1 uncultured Binatia bacterium (SeqCode) | reverse complement strand
GCCCTGTGCTTCTTGGTCTTGATCCGTTTCGCAAGCAGTCCGCGTCCATCCGCGTCCATCCGTGGTTCCAACTGATTTTTCCGGGTTGAGACGGCCTTCGAGACGCGGCCTGAACAGATGGCCGCTCCTCAGGCCGAACGGAAAATTTGTTTACTGAGCCCCGCAACCGTGCAGAGGTTCCTTCACTGACCGGCGTCTTGCCTAGTCGTAGTACTCGACACCGAGATGGGTGATCATCTCTTCTCCGCGCAGGAAGCGCAGGGTGTTTTTCAGCTTCATGAGCTGGATGAAGAGATCGTGCTCGGGGTAGAGGCCCGGGGCATGCTGCGGGCTCTTGAAGTAGAAGGACAGCCATTCCTGGATGCCTTTCCTCCCAGCACGCTGGGCTAGGTCGAGGAACAGCGCCAGGTCCAGCACCAAGGGTGCGGCCAGGATGGAATCGCGGCACAGGAAGTTGATCTTGATCTGCATCGGGTACCCGAGCCAACCGAAGATATCGATGTTGTCCCAACCCTCCTTGTTATCGCCGCGCGGAGGGTAGTAGTGGATTTTTACCTGGTGGACGTAATCGCCGTAGAGCTGCGGATAGAGTTCGCGCTGTAGGATGACGTCCAGCACCGACAGCTTGCTTTCCTCTTTGGTTCGAAAAGCAGTGGGTTCGTCGAGCACCTCGCCGTCGCGATTGCCTAGGATGTTCGTCGAGAACCAGCCCGTGAGGCCCAGCATGCGTGCCTTCAATCCGGGGGCAAGGATTGTTTTCATCAACGTCTGGCCGGTCTTGAAATCCTTGCCGCAGATGGGAACGCGGTTACGGTCGGCAAGCGTGCACAAGGCTGGGATGTCGACGGTCAGATTGGGAGCCCCGTTAGCGAACGGGATGCCGAGAGCCAGCGCCGCGTAGGCGTAGAGCATGCTCGGAGCGATGCTGTCGTCGCTGTGATCCAACGCTTGCTCGAAGGCTTCCAGCGAGGCATGCGCCGCGGTCGGCAACAGATAGCTTTCCGTACTGCCGCACCAGATCATCACCAAGCGCTCGACACCGCTACGCGCGCGGAAGCTCTCGATGTCGGCAATCAATTGTCGCGCTAGGTCGCGCTTACTGCTGCCTTGCTTCACGTGTGTGCCTTGCAAGCGCTTGACATAGCTGGCGTCGAACACAGCCGGCATCGGCTCGACGGCCTCGAGTTCGCTGCGCACTTGCGCCAGCAAGGCCGTGTCGAGAACCCCGGCGCGGGTCGCAGCAACGAAGGCGTTGTCCGGAAAGATATCCCAAGCGGCGAAACGCAAATCCTCCAGCGTCGCCAGAGGCACGAAGTCGCGAATCAGCGGCGACCTCTTCTCGGTGCGTTTGCCCAAGCGGATCGTGCCCATTTGCGTGAGCGATCCAATCGGCTCGCCCAGCCCTTTCTTGATCAGCTCGATACCGGCAATCAGTGTCGTGCTGATGGCACCGAGACCAACAAGCAAGACCCCGAGCGGTCCTTGTGCCTCGCGAATCGACGTGGCCGGTGAATTCATAGGCGGCGGCTCCTAGCAGCCGGCTGAAAAAGGACCAGCGCTTTAGCGAGGGCCCTCCGCACCCCCTCAGTTTGAACGGTTAATCAAGCCAGCCCACTCGCGTCGAGGAGTCCCCAAGTAATGTCTCGAAGCGCTCACCGTTCGTCGAGGCTCAAAGACGGCAGTCGTAGGATTCCTTCCAACGCCGTGGACACAAATAGCGCTGAAGCCGTCGTGTCAGGGGACCCTCCAACCAAGGCCCCCCTGCACAAGTAGCCCTGCAACCAGATCGGGGTCGGAATCGGAATCTGGGTCGGAATCGGCTGCGACAAAGGTGGGGAGAGACCGCGTGAAACGACATCGATACCGATTCCGATAGCGACCCCGACCCTGCAGGGAGGCGACTTGCACGCACTTTTGCAGAGGTCCCCTAACGCGAGAGAAACCCCGGCCGACTACAGTCGCAACACGGCAGCGAGTTGCGCGGGCTCGAAGCGAATGCCGATGTAGAAGGAACCGAAGAGGCCGTAGATGGCACTGGCTTCGTCGTAGCGGAGCTCGTAGACGATGTCGCGAATCGCTTTCAGGTCACGCGAGAACAAGGTCACACCCCATTCCCAATCGTCGATGCCGGTGCAGGTGGTGATGAGCTGGGTAATGCGGTCGGCGAAGCGGCGACCGGAGTTGCCGTGTTGGAGCATGAGCTGCTTGCGCTCCTCGAAGCCAAGCCGATACCAGTTGTCCCCGTCGCGGCGGGACTTGGCCATCGGATAAAAGCACAGGATGGGATAGTTGTCGGGCAAGCTTGGGTGAATGCGCGAATCGGAATACATCGCCGTGCGTTTGCGCATGGCGGCAAAGCGTTGTGCGAACTCCGGGGTGGCCGGATCCAGTTTTTCGTTCTCAACTAGATGACGTGCCCAGTCGATTTCGTTGGTGATGTACTCGCTGGACTCCGTCATCGACAAGAATTGGTACACCGGGGTGAGGCATGTGCCCAAAACCGTTGCCGCAATCTCCTGCGTGAGTTGTTGGATGCGCCACAGATCGGCATGCACGGCGACGATGCCAAGATCGCACTTGGTGACACCAGCAAAGGCGATGAGCTGCAAACCCTCTTCGCCAACACAACGCGACAGCCAGGCAGAGAATTCGCTACTCGCCGCCGCACGCTCGCCGCTCGCTAGTGCCTGCCAACGGGCGCGATCGAGGCGAAAGAAAAGATGCAGCACCGTCCACCCCGCCGATGCAACCAACCCCTGCAATGATTCGGACACCGTTTACCTCCTTGTCGGGTCGTGTCAGCCCGAGCCGTGGACATATACGCAACCGAACCGCAGCGACAAGCGTGGAGGCGCATTATCTTCGCCATTTACGATTCATGACCCACCCCGACCTATGATTCCTCAGTTTTGACGCGAATGCCCTCAGGCCGGCGGCTGATGTGTCTGACAATCAAGGGAGCGGGCTTACCGTTAGAAAACACGGAGCCGCACTTACACCGAAGAGTACTAGGGACGGCGACCGCGGAGTGCTTCCAGCACTGCGGCACATAGCAAGGGGAACATGATCTCGTGGTGCCCGGTGAGGTGATAGCCCTTGCCGGAACCCGCTGTGGGTCGCTGCACGACGTTCATCTGCGGTCGGTAGTGGCGCACGAAATCCATGTCGATGGTGAGCAAATCATTGACCGAGCTGCCCACGTTGCGCGCTAGGTTCAGGGCCTTCACGAACACTTCCGGAATCAACACCGCCGAGCCAAGGTTAAGAAACACGCCGCCATTCAGGTCGCGCACTAAAGCTGCAAGCTGGTGGAAGTCCTTGAGGCTAGCCGCACCGATGGCAGCGCCATCGGCCGATGGGTGCATATGGATGATATCGGTCCCGATGGCCACGTGAACCGTTACCGGCACGCCAAGCTGAACCCCCGCGGCCAGCAGGCTGAGCTTGCGATTGGGCAGTCGCGCTTCCTCGATTGCTCTACCCACGGCGGCCCCAAGGCCTTCTCCTTGTCGCGCTCGGCGGATGGCATCGTTGAGAAAGCGACCGGTCTCTTCCGCCATGCCAAAGCTACCGTCGGCAAGGCCGGCACTGACATCCTCCGAAGTCTCTCCCTGAAAAGCCAATTCGAAGTCGTGAATGATGGCGGCGCCGTTCATGGCAATGCCGGCAAGGATGCCACGTTGCATCCAATCAAGGATCAGCGGGCTCAGCCCGACTTTTATCGGATGCGCGCCCATGCCGAGGACGATGCGTTTACCTGCGCGATGGCGGGCGGCCATTTCGGCGGCGATTTTGCGTAGGTCGCGGGCGCCAAGAATATCGGGGAGGTTGCGCAGAAAGGAGCTTACGCTCATGCCCGCGCGTGGGGGTTTGGCGAGCAAGTTCTTGGCAATGACATTGCGACGGCTGCGTAGCGGGTAGGTGCGGACCTTGGTAATGTCGAAAGCAGGAAGTGGTGGGCGTTTTTTCATGATGCAGACAGTGGCCCAAACAGGGATTGGTCGACCAGATCACAAAGGACATGAGCGACGAGGATATGTGTTTCCTGGATGCGTGCTGTGTCTGCTGTGCCGGCGGCGCACAGCACGTGATCGGCTTGCTGGATCAGCCTGCCGCCAGTGCCCCCAGTAAGCGCAATCACCGTGACTCCAAGACGTTTGCACACGCTCACGGCGCGCAAGACGTTGCGTGCGTTGCCGCTGGTCGAGATGGCGATTGCCGCGTCGCCGGGCACAGCAAGCGCTTCCACTTGCTTCGAAAACACCTGGTCGTAGCTGTAGTCGTTGGCGATGCTGGTCAGCGCTGAGCTGTCCGTGGTCAATGCGATTGCCGGCAAGGGCCGACGTTCCATTCGGAAGCGATTCACGAATTCCGCAGCTATGTGTTGTGCGTCGGCAGCGCTACCGCCGTTGCCGAATAGCAAAAGCTTGTGGCCGCTGCGGAACGTGTGGCAAACGACATCGATCACTTGCGCAAGCTGGGCAAGGTTATCGCGCAGAAAACCACGCTTTGTAGCGATGCTGTCACGAAAGAGGCGACGCACCTCGGTTTGGATGGCATGGCTGCGGGGGCCTCCGCGACGCGATCGCATACCTTTAGACAGCTCCCATTCCGAAAATCGTAATCCGTCGCCTGCAGAAGGATCCCCACCGCAGCGGACGAGGGGACAGAGAAGAAGGAGCCCGTAGGCCTAGGTACCTAGCCTCGCTGGCCCTCTCCTCTCTGTGGCCTCGATATCCTTTGTGGTGAAACTTCCGCTGATCGAACTTGTGGTCGATTCGAGGCGGGCGACCTACCTCAGTTGCGAAGGACCGGATTGCCAACAGCTAGCGGCTCCTAGTCCACGCTGCGGCGGGGGTTCTTGCGGCTCGCCGTGACGATTGCCGCCCCCTTGCTGCTGCTACCTTTGACGACGCTACGCTTCACCGGAACCGGCTTGCGCGCGCTCTCCGTCTTGGCGGTTGCCTTCTGGGGAACGGCCTTCGATGCCTTGGCTACAGCCTTCTTCGGCGCCGCAGCCTTTGGCTTGGCTGTCACAGCCGCGGCCTTTGCTTTTGCGTTGCTGGGGCTTGCGACCTTGGCGCCGGCCTTTGGCTTGCTCGCACGCGGGCTTACTGTAGTGCGTTTCGCCACCGTGCCACGGGTCGCGCTATTCTTGCAGGCCTTGCCTTTGCTGCGACAGACGGCAGCACGCGCGGCAGCTTCTCGTTGTCGCCGCTCGGCAGCTTCGCGAGCCTGTTCGTTGTAGGTTTGCAGCGCCAGTTGGAAGCCATCCTTCGAGCCCTTGGGCAGGCGTACTGAGTATCCTTGAGGAGGCACCATGCCGCGATGCAGAGCCGGGTTGAGCTCCTTGATGTCATCGACATCGGCACCGGCGAGCCTGGCCACAGTGGCCAACTGCAGCGAACCTTTAACGGGGATGACGTCGTACTCGAGAGTTTCCATCTCGGGGGCCTCGAAGCCATGCGCTTCGGGGTCCTGCGCGATTTGCACGGCTGCAAGAAATTCGGGCACGTAGGCTTCCGTTTCGCGGTACAAGTAGCCGTTGTCGCTCATCTCCCAGTAATCGTCGGCCAACCCCGACTGTAGGATACGGCTGATGCGTCCTTCCCCGGTATTGTAAGCAGCCAGTGACAGGTGCCAATCACCGAACATCTCGTGCAGGTCGCGCAGATAGCGCGCCGCGGCGCGGGTCGACTTCACCGGATCGCGCCGCTCATCGACGTAGCGATCGATGCGCAGCCCATAGCGCCGCCCCGTTCCGGGAATAAATTGCCAAGGGCCAACAGCGCCCGCAGGAGAGACCGCGCGCGTTCGGTACCCGCTTTCTATCAACGGAAGATAGACGAGTTCGGTGGGCACACCTTCCTTTTCCAGAATGGAGACCATGCGTGGGACGTATTTGCCGCTCCGCGACAAGGCACCACTAAAGAAACCGCGCAAATCCGTTTGAAAGCGATCCACGTAGTTCTCCACGCGTGGATGCGAAACCCGGAACGGATCGCCCTGCCCCATCGTTTGCGGGTGAAGGTATTCGGATGGATAGGTTGTCGGAAGTGCGCTGACCTCCCCAAGAGACGGGTCGAGGCCGGATGCAGGGCCACCGGACCGTGTGCTTCCACAGCCGGCGATACCCCCTAGGCAAACTGCTAGCCCAAACAACAAAGGTGCTCGGAACCGCATATGGTCCTCCCTCCTTTCGTCGTACGTTGCTCGGGTGGGGAGAGCCTAAGGCGCCCACGAGCAACATGTAGTATTTCTACACGCCTGTTCTCCTTGCTCGCGCAGTTCGCTGCGGCGGCAACGTCAACATAACAAAAGGTCGTGCCCTATCTGCCCCGTTGTCGGTTTGCCATGCGTCGCCTGCCCACCCTCCCAGGTGGCAAGCTACGGCCAAGGATGGAATGCCCGGTCCCAACAACCGCGTCTTCCCTCCACGCCGGAGTCCGCAAAAACAGGCCCCGACACCGGAGCGGGAGGCTGCGTATCACACATTCGTTGGTCGGCGCAAGGGTAGTGCGAGCGTGAGCTGAGCGTGGGTGTGCGTCATATTTGTTGGCTTTCATCCGAGATCCACGGCCTGACGGCGCCTGACGGCCGCGGCTACTGTGTCTTCGCCGGCTCCGTGTAGCCGCGTGCGTGAGCGCGTGGATGGTGGAATCTTGCCTCCCAACAAATTTGTCGCACACCCGCTGAGCGTGAGCGCTCCCAGATCTACGGCCGTGGGTTGCCGTTGGCTCAGTAAACCTTGAAGACGCATCTCGCCTCAGCGCTCGACAGGCGTGTCTTTCACGGCGCGCCCTGCGTATTGCCGGCTCCGCAGCATTGGCTGGCAAAGCCCCGCACCCCGAGGCGCCGGCGGAGGAGTCGACGATCCACCCACACTTTGGCACCGATGGGGCTCTACGATCAGCGCCCCCGCTGTTCTGCCGAGCCGCTCGTCGTAGGCGCGGCATCTATCCTTCTTTGTGCTCTTCCCACTGGTGTTCGTAGGTGTCGACGATGGATTGGGGGGACACTTGTTCGTGGGTGATGGTGTCCTGGTAGTTCTTGATCATGAACCAAGAGTGCTCCGCACCGCGCACGGGGGCGACGCGAACCTCCACCGGCTGTCCTGCGGTCACTTTGTCCGCGGGCACGTCGAGCCACATAATGCCGGAGTTGCCGCCGGCGTCGATCTTGGGAATGAACGTCATGCGATAGGCACCCGCTTGCCAGGTCTGCATGCCGCGATGCGGTCCCATAGGTAAGGTGAGGGCGAACTCGCCATTCACAAACACCTCGGCCTCGCCGGCTTCATTCGACACCGATGCCGTGAAGACAAGTGTCGTACGTTTCTTTGCTGGCGCCGGTGCGGAACGCCACACCACCTCACTACCTTCGTCGACCACGTAGGCCCACCACGACAGGGTGCCGCCACGGTAATCCGGATACGTGGCTTGCGTGTGTTTGAAGCGCACCATCTCCTGGAAACCTTCAATCAACTGCGGCAGCTCGTTCGGAGGCCGTGCCACCACGGGCAGCGGACCCGCCGGCAGCTCCGGCGTGGTCGAGATATTGGGCAGGTCCTTCCCTTCGCCATCCGTGATGCGGGCCGTGTAGTACCAATCGCCAATGCCTTCACAGCTTTTCACCACCAAAATGTTGTTCCCCGACAAGAGCTTGATGGCGGTGCGCCGTGGGGCGCCGAGAGTCATGGCGCTTGGCGTCAGGCTACTGCCGTTGAGCCAAATCTGGGCATAGTCTTCCGAGCCGCCCATCTCCAAGAAAGCGTCCTGCGCTTGCGGGGACTTCACCGTAAGCACCGCATAGGCACAAACTTCTTCGGGATTGCCAGGATTGCGCTGGTCGGCGCTGGCGAAGGCGCGGTTGAGGTCGACGCGCACGAACTGCGGCGTGAACGGCCGCCAGTAGATGTCGCCGAAGGCCCCTTGGTAGCGGCTCTTGGTGATGTGCTGGACATCGATGAACGGCTTACCCACGCCTTCATTGCGGCTGTTGTCGAACAGGCCCAGGAACAACCACTCGGTGAGATAGTGCTTGCGTGCCCGCACCTCGGCAATCACGAACTCGTCTTGCCCGCTGGGCGCGGTGACCCGGTGCTTCACCGTGTAGTCGGTGAACATCTGCAGATCGACTGGATTGAGCTGATAAAGGATGCGCTGGTTCATCGAGTAGCGGCTGTACTCGGCGGGATCGAGGATGAGGTATCCGAGTTCCTTGGGACCGCGTCCGCCCTTCGACCACTCCACTGGGTCGATAGGACGATAGAACAAGGGAAAGATCTGCGGCTGGTTGACCATCACCGCCGTCAGCATCAGCAAGTCGTAGTTGCCGCGCTGGCTTTCCATGTACTTGATGCTGTCGCGGTAGCCATATTGGAAGCCACCGTAGGTGGGGGCGGCC
>CAZGSN010000135.1:0-4345 GCA_964528465.1 uncultured Binatia bacterium (SeqCode) | reverse complement strand
CCTCGTACTTGTCCATGCACATCGTGCCTGACACTACTGCGTCAATAGGGCACTTCTTCAGCATCTTCGCCTCCTGCGCCTGTGCTGTGGCCGCCAGCAGCAGCCCGGCGGCCACCCCTGCCATGATCCTAAATTTCTTTTGCATTACGCTCTCCTGTTCGCTGCGGATCCGTGCGACCCGGATTTGTCCATAGTAGGCCTGTACCGTCGGCAAGACGGGAACTGGAAACAGCCTCTACTCCCTGGCCACGGTGGCGAAAGCCCGCCATGGGAACTGGACTCTCTCAACATCGAACCCCCTTTTCGGTTCGTTCGTACGTTCCATAGTTGGTCTCGACGTGTCAAGGACAACCAACACCCCCAGATCCGCCGCAAACGCCGAGTTCGAAGGTGCGCTGGTGCGGGGTACTGCGCCAGCACACGAAGGTAGGAGCCAGTCAGGTGTCCTCTCCCACGCTTCTTTTCAGCGTGGGAGAGGGGAGGGTACGAGTAGGGGCTGGCCTTCGCAGGGCAACTTCTCGCATGATCGACGCCAGCACTCCTTCAAGATTGCCCAGCACGTCATGGTTCCAGAAACGCAGCACAGCGTACCCGTGTGTGGCAAGCAGGCGCCTACGCATCGCGTCTCGCCCTGTAGCTTCGGCATGCTGTCCGCCGTCAACTTCGACTACAAGCCTTACCTCACGACAGCAGAAATCAGCGATGAACTCACCAATAGGCACTTGGCGCCTAAATTTCCTGCCAATCTGTCCGCTGCGCAGATGGCGCCACAGCTTGGCCTCTGCTTCGGTCATCGCATGGCGCAGTGCGCGGGCTTTCTTGGTCGTTTGCAGTGACTGACGCACTTCCCTCAGCTTGTTCCCTCAGCTTGTTCCCTCAGCTTGTTCCCTCAGCTTGTTCCCTCACCCTCCCCTCTCCCACGCTGAAAAGACGCGCGGGAGAGGACAGCTCACAGCGCGCAGCGCATCCAGCCGCGGGAAACGGTTTACGTGCCCGTACAGACCAACACACAGGTCGAATGACCGCTGCACGATCGGAAACCCGTCTTCTTCGTGGTGTCGCATGTCCGCTCCTCGCTTCGTTGAAGACACGACTCCGGCCTTGTCAGAGGTGTTGATTCGCCCCGCATGCGTTCAGCCAGGCCCCATGGCATCGACGATCGCGGTCAAGTGTTCTACGTCGGCAAGGTATCCACGTAAGATCGTCTCGATCGACGCCGCATCGGATGGCCAAGCCTCCTGACCAAGCTTGATCTGCAACACGCGCTTGGTTGTCGGCAACTGGCAGGTCCACAAGAATTCAAATTGGGCCAAGACTTCAGGGTACGATCGCGCCGCCTGCGGCACACGCAAGCGGATGAGCCCACGCATAACGATGAGAAAAGATTTGACCGAATCCACCAGCAGGCGCTGCAAGCGTATCGGATCGTCGCCAACCTCGGCAAACAAGGCCCGCAAGCGCAGCAGCTTGCCACGCAGCTCGTGCTCCACTTGGTAACGCAGATGGCGCCAGTCGATCTGCAAGGAGCTAAAGAGGTCCTCGCCCGCCAGCAGCGAGTGCGTTTCCTTGATGTCCTGCAACTCCAAGGGGAAGACATCGCGGCCACGCTGCAACGACTCGCGGTCAAGCAGCAGAGGCATGGCCGCCCCGAGTTCATGCCAACCAGGCAGACGTGTCCGCAGTTGCAGCAGGTGTTCGAAGCGCAGCTTGCCGAACACCATGGCTAGGTTGAGATCCGATTGCCCGGGAACGAAGTCGCTGCCCGCGGCACTGCCGTAAAGCACAAGACAGACCAGCTCCGTGCCGAACAGGTCCTTTGCCTCCCGCGTGATCGTAGCCACCGCCTGCTTCGAAGGTTTATCCAACATGCAGCGACTGTAGAGACCATCGCAGGCCCTGCCAAGCAGCGCTGATCCGGCGCCGGCGCCCAACGACGAATCGGGCCCGCACAAGGCAGTAGATCGACGGTCTCAAGAGTTGCCGTGGGAGGCCCGAGACAGCGCTCCCACGACCGGTAAGCGGTTGCTCCCTACGGCCAACGCTCCACGACCTGACCCAGCTCCCAGACGCCGTTACGCTTCTCGAGTTGCAGGACGGCCCCTTGGACTGGCGGCGGTGTCGTTGGCGTCGAATGCGAGGTTAGCCACTGCAGGCTTACTGAAACTTTGCCGATCGTGTCCTTCACGGTGATCGCGTCGAGCAGCAACACTGGTCGACTACCGCTGACGTCTGCTTTGCCTTGCAGCAAGATCAGCGAGGAGAGCACGACCTTGCGTCCGGGAATCTCGATTTCCGTCAGCGGCGGGAACCTCAAATCGACGACATCTACTGAGCCCGATTCCGGGAAGGCCTTGGCCCCCGACAAACCGCCGCCCAAAGCCCAGCTCAGGGCTTTCTCCGCAATCGGCTTGACGTCTTCTGGTAAAGGCCGCGCCCAGGCAGCATCGTGAAAGAATGCCCCCAGCACCAACAGCAGCACCACTACCCAGCGCCAAGCGAATGGCTTCACTCTTTTTCCTGATCCCTTCCGCATCAACCTGCACCCTTTCCCAACCAAAGCATCAAACTTGCACCAGCGCCTGGCGAAGATCGTCGATCAAATCCTCGCCATCTTCGATACCCACGGAATAGCGAATGAGTGAATCCTTGATGCCAACCTGCAAACGCTCTTCGGTGGTGAGTTCGTAGAAGCTCATCAGCGCCGGCTGCTCAATCAAGCTCTCCACCCCTCCCAACGACGGAGCAATGCGTGGAATCAAGCAAGCATCGACAAGCCGGCTACCGGCAGCGAGATCTCCCTGGACCTCGAACGACACGACACCGCCGAATCCGCGCATCTGCTGTACTGCGATACGGTGCTCGGGATGGCTTGCAAGCCCGGCATAGTGAACGCGTTCGACCTTCGGATGCGCCTCCAGGAACTCGGCAAGCTGCTGCGCGTTACTGTTCTGCCTTTCGACACGCAAGGCCAGGGTCTTGATGCCGCGAATCAACAGATACGCGCCCAAGGGATCGGGGATAGCGCCGGTTACACCTTGAAAATCACGGATGGCTTCCACCAGCTCCGAGCTTCCCAACACCACTCCGGCAAGCAGGTCGTTGTGCCCGCCGAGATATTTCGTGGCCGAGTGGATGACGAGATCGATGCCGAACTCGAGCGGGCGCTGGTTGATCGGCGTCGCAAAGGTCGAATCGATGATGGTCTTGACGCGATGCCGGCGGCCAATGTCGGCGACACGATGCAGGTCGAGAATACGGTTGTAGGGATTGGTCGGCGATTCGCTGAAGATGATGCGCGTGTTCGGCCGTACCGCCTCCTCCATGCGCTCATAGTCCCCTGCCGGAACCGTCGACACCTCGACGCCGTAGCGCCGCAGGGCTTGATTCAAGAACTGGCGCGTACGGCGGTAAGCATCGTCGGTAACCACGACATGGGTGCCGCGCGACAACATGGCAAACAGCGTCGTGGTGATGGCAGCCATGCCACTCGAGAAGAGTACGCCCTCTTCCGCTGCTTCGAGGACCGCCAACTTGCGTTCCGCCACAGATTGGGTGGGGTTCCCGTAACGGCCGTACTCTTCGCGTTCGATGCGCCCTTCGAAATGATCGGCAATCTCCTGCGAATCGGCGAAGGTGTAGGTCGCCGTCTGCATGATCGGAGTGGCAATGGCATTGCCCTCCTTGGTGCGCGGCTCGCCGCCGTGCACCGCTGCCGTGCTTCTCCCTTGAGACCGTGGTGCGTCTGCCACCTTACGCCTCCATCAGCTTCATCTTGTCGGCGTAGCGCCGAATGGTGTCCATGACATGGCCAAGATCCGCCGAGGTCTGCACGGGCTGATTGGCATATCTCGAATCGACCCCTGGGATCTGCCCGAGGTGATAGGCCGTCTTTTGATCAGCAAACTTCAAACCGTGGGCAGTAGAGATGACGACCACGCGCTGATTCGAGGAGATGACCTTACGCTCCACCAGCTTACGCAAGGCAGCTAGGGCGACACCGGTGTGCGGACAGTTGAACATGCCGGTGCGATCGGCGCGTGCCGCCTCGTCTGCCAATTCCGTCTCACTCGCTTGTTCCACCACCCCTTCGAAGCGCTGCAAGACCCGGATGGCACGCTTGTAACTTACCGGGTTGCCGATCTGGATCGTGCTCGCCAGCGTCTTCTGCGCCTGCACCGGGGCAAAGGACTCGAACCCTTTCAAGTAGGAAAGGTACAAGGGATTCGCGTTCTGGGCTTGGGCAACGGCAATGCGCGGCAGCTTTTGGATGAGCCCCAGTTCATGCAACATCAGGAAGCCTTTGCCCAAGGCGCTGACATTGCCGAGGTTGCCTCCGGGAATCACC
>CAZGSN010000134.1:0-3045 GCA_964528465.1 uncultured Binatia bacterium (SeqCode) | reverse complement strand
CTCCCCTTTATGAAAGAATTCTTCTTCACTGACCTCACGCGCTTCCGTGTGATGCGCAATGAAGACGATCTCGACGTTGCGATACTTGGTGCGGATGAACTGGTAGAGGAGAAAGAAGAAGCTGCGCGCCAGGTACTTCTTCATGGTGTCCATCGATCCGGAGGTGTCCATGATGCAGAGCACCACGGCGTTGGACTCCTTTCTCTGATCGGTGACCACATGCCGGTAGGTGAGATCATCGTCATGAAACGGAAAACGCGGTGCGTCACCCTCGCCCGGCTGCGTCGGATGAGCGCGTTGAGCTGCTAGCTTGCGCCGCACCTTGGCTCGTGCCGTGCGCCGCTTGTCGAGGCGGACATTGATGCCGACGGCACGATAGCCGTTGCGTTTGGCCAGACGCTGCGCGTCGATCTCGCGCAAACGTTTGCGCTCGAGATCGGGTAGCTCCAGGTCTTCGAACATGATCTCGATGAGCTCATCGAGGGTCACGTCCGTTTCATAGAAATCCACCCCTGGCTTGTTCCCGGCGCGATCCTGTCCTTGCCCTTGCGCCTCGCCTTGCTGCACCACCTGCCCCGGCTGCTCGCTGCCGTCGCCCTGTCCGACACCGGGCGTGTTATCGCCGAAGACAAAGCGATATTCCTTGATGCCACGGATCGGTACCTTGATGATCTTCTCGCCGCTCTTCCCGATGATGGATTCTTCGGCAACGATGTCGGCGATGTTTTCGCGAATCGACTGGCGAATCTTCTCGCGGTGACGCAAACGATCGCCGGAAGCGCGGTCGCTGCGCTCGGCGTCGGAGGGGCGGAAGGGGCGAAAGATCGATTCCATGGATCAAGCCTGCTGCCGGTGTTTGCCGAACGGGATCATGGCAAACGCCCTTGCAGATGCGGCAACGGCGCGGTCAGTCCTTCCACAAGTTGTTGGCCGCGTACTTGAGAACCACATCGACGCAGCTTGCGCAGTAGCCGTTCTCCAGGAGGGCTTGCACCATGGAGCTATATTTGTCGGTCTGCTCCTCGTCGCGTGTGCGTGCCTTGGTGATGATGCGGCTGATGTCACGTACTGATGTCATCAGCTTCTTCTCGATGGCCTCCTTGAGTGGCTCGTAGCTGCGATAGCTGATGCGATCGCCGCGCCGGCTAGAGGACCAGAGATAGGCGATGACTTCTTGGCGGAAGCCATCGGCGGCCGAACCGATGATGGCGATCTGCTCCTCGATCGACTTGAGGAAGCCCTCATCGGGTTGCAGCTCTTCCTTGGTGTCGCGGTCCTTCACCTTCGTCTTGTTTACGTAGGCTTCGGCGTGATCGAGGTAGTTCTGGAACAGCGATTCGGCTTGTTCCTGATACGAGTAGACGAAGGCTTTGGTGATCTCGTTCTCGAGCAGATCGAGGTATTCCTTGTGCAGAACGTCTTGCAGGAAATCGAGGTAATGCTTGCGCGTGTCGTCGCCGAGGTCGGCCTCTTTGACCATGTTGATCAACGCCTCGCGGACACTGATCGGGTTGATGCAATTGCCGGCGACATTGTCGGAGAGGGCGTTGTCGAGCGCCTTCATGATGAAGCGCGTGGAGATGCCGCTCATGCCCTCGCGCTTGGTGTCGTCGCGTAGCTCTTGGATGTCGACCTTCTTGGTGCGTCCTTTCTCGACGACTTCTTCGCCATTGTAGAGCTTGAGCTTCGTCATCAGATCGCATTTGGCGGTTGGCTCCAGGCGCGACAGGATGGCGAACATCGACGCAACCTCCAGCGTGTGCGGGGCAACGTGGGCGTGGAAGTCCGAGTTGCGAATGATCTTGCGATAAATCTTCACCTCTTCGTTGAGCCGCAGGTTGTAGGGCACCTTGATGCTGACGATGCGATCGAGGATGGCTTCGTTGGTGTGGTCGGCACGGAATTTCTGCCACTCGGCTTCATTCGAATGCGCCACGATCACCGTGTCTACGTACACCATGCCGTGCCGCCCGGGTGCCGGAATCACCTTTTCTTGGGTCGCCGTGATCATGGCGTGTAGGTATTCGGTCTCGTTCTTGAAGACTTCGATGAACTCCACCATGCCGCGGTTGCCGACATTGAGCGCGCCGTTGAGGTCGAGCACGCGCGGATCGCCTTCCGAGTAGAGATCGAGTTTGGAAATATCCTCACTGCCGATCAGCACCGAGGTGTCTTGGTTGTTGGGGTCGACCGGCGGCACCACACCCACACCGGTGCGATTACGCTTGGAGAAGCTACGTGTGATGATCGGCACTTCTTCATAACGCCCGCCGAACTCGTCCTTGAGCCGATAGCGGCACACGGGACACAGATCGCCTTCAATGTGCAAGCCGAGCATTTTCTCGAACTCGCGGCGCAGATGCCGTGGGATCAAATGCAGCGGTTCCTCGAACATGGGGCAGCCTTCGATGGCGTAGAATGCTTCTGCCGCCTCCAGGCCGCGTTGCAGTTTCTCCACCAGCGAACTCTTGCCCGAGCCGACAGGCCCCATCAGGTACAGCACCTGGCGACTCTCCTCGCCCTTGAGCGCAGCGGAATGGAAGTAGCGCGCGATTTGAGCGGTGACCTTCTCGATGCCGAAGAAATCGTCGGCGAAGAAGTTGTAGACCTTGACCGGATCGTCCTTGAACAGGCGCCGCACCCCCGGGTCGTCACTTTCATTGATGTCGTGCACGCCGTCGCGCACGATCATGTCGTACATGCGAGCGTGGGCGAGTCGGGTAATGGCAGGGCTCTCTTTGGCCCGCTCCAGGTAGTCGAGGAAGGTTCCGTGCCACTCGCGTGCTGCTCGATTGGCCCTGTCCTCTAGAATCAGCTTCTCAAAGGCCGCCTTGTCCGGTTCCATGACCACCTCCTCGGCATCTCTGCCGCTCTCCCCACCTGGCGATTGTGAGCCTTCCCCTACCTCATACCTGGGTCATCCGGTCCGCTTCATCCCTCTGTGCATGCCATGTGGGACACGCAATTCGACACCCGCGAGCAGCTTGCTGCCGCGCCGACAAAACCATTCCCTCGCAAACTTGGATCGGGTGACACGTGTTGCGA
>CAZGSN010000133.1:0-2118 GCA_964528465.1 uncultured Binatia bacterium (SeqCode) | reverse complement strand
CCGCGGCCGCTCCGGTGCTGGCGCCAAAGTATCCAACGGGAAGGTCCTGCGTGGAAGGCTGGACGCGAATCCATTCCGTTGCCGCCTGTAAACGTTGCGCCAGGAAGTCGATGTTGAAAACCAGAGCTTGGCTCGCGCCTTCGGCCGGGGTCAGAAGATCGAAGAGGAACGTGGCAATGCCCGCGTCCTGTAGCACGCGCGCAACCAATTGATTGCGCGGGCTGTGGCGACTGCTGCCGCTTCCGTGAGCGAAGAGAACAATGCTGCCGGCACCAGGAGGAACCGACAAATCACCAGAGACCTGTGTTTGCTTCATGCCTTACCCCTCACGTTCGTTACGCGCTCGCAGATTGTTGCTTGGGTGCTTTTATCACGTCGTATGCCCCCATCCACGAGTCCCTTCAAATGAAAGAAGAGTGCAACGTTGCGGCCATCCGCCATGCGAAGAGTACGCGCGCAATCGTTCCTGAGCATTCCCATTTGTGAAACACCTGGGCGGGATTCTGCATGGGGGTTGCGAATCAAGTCGTGCAGCCTCCGTGTCTTCTCCACCCCCAGCACGCTGGCCGGTCGCTTGCAACACCGCAGTGTTGCCACTGGAAGGAGAGTTCTCATGTCGATGACTGGTTTGGACGCCTTTGATGCCACCGTGCATAAGACCAACGCCTGGTTGACGGATATCATGGAGCAATTGGAGACGGCGGATCGCCACGAGGCGTACCACGCCTTACGCGTTGTCTTGCACGCCTTGCGTGATCGCTTGACCGTCGAAGAGGCGGTGCATCTCGCGGCACAGTTGCCCATGCTCGTGCGCGGCTTTTACTACGAAGGCTGGCGCCCGGGCGGCAAGCCGCTGAAGACGCACCGCGAAGAATTCCTAGCCGCGATCCAGGCTGGCTCGCGGACAACCGACGCCGACGAGGCGGAGCGTTTGGCGCGGGCGGTGTTCCAGGTTGTTGCAGCCCACATCACCGAAGGAGAGATCCGCGACATCAAGGGGATTCTGCCGAAGGATATTCGCACTTTATGGCCCTCGTCGTGGTGGGACTGAGCGAGCAGAGGCTTGCTTCGCGGGAAAGCAACGTGGAACGAATCGGAGAAGAGGAGATAGTCGTGTTGGTGGAACGTTGGATGTCGAAGAAAGTGTATACCGTAAAGCCGTTGGATTCGGTTCTGCATGCGCGCTCGGTGATGGTGGAGCATCGTGTCAACCAGTTGCCGGTTATGGTCGACGGCAAGCTCGTGGGGATCGTCACCGATCGCGATATTCGTGATGCGTTCCCATCTGCCTTCGAGGGCGCCTCTCCCGAAATGGCGAAGCACCGGCGCCTGCTGGGGACTGACCCAAAGTCCATCACCGTCGAAATGGTAATGGCGGAGAAGCCGCTTGCGGTAGCTTCCGGCACCAGCGTAACCGAGGCCGCCCAGTTGATGCGCAAGGAACGCATCGGCGCGGTCCCCGTTCTCGAGGATGGCCGGCTCATCGGCATCCTTACGCGTAGCGACCTACTGGACGCCTTGGTCTCCATGGCCAAGTAGATCCGGGAGGATCCGGGTCTCTCGTAGCTCGATCTCGAAGGCAAGCGCTGGCCTTCGAGATCGATCGAGCTGGCCAAGCAATTCGGTACAACCGAAGGACCTTCCAAGCCTAGACGCCGCGAAGAAGGGCGTGAGCAGCACCGAAGCGTTGGGTGTAGTCGGCACAGCTTCGGCGGATTACTTCAAAGGCTTCGTCACGAGAGTAGGCATGGGTGATGGTCACCGGTGTCGCGGTTGTGCCGGGGGCTTGTTTGTAGGTGAGGAAGTAATGGCGCAAGCGTTCTACGAGGGCTTGCGGGATGTCGGCGATGTCCTGGCACGAGCCAAACACGGCGTCGCCTTCGAGGACGGCAAGGATCTTATCGTCGGCTTCGTTCCTATCGATCATACGTAAACCGCCAATTGGCCGCGCCTGCACGATCACGTCGCCGTGCGAAAGGGATTTCTCGGCCAGCACGCAAACGTCGAGCGGATCTCCATCTCCCTGTAACGACGCGCGCCCCCGCGGGCGGGCGCAGAAATCACCGACAGGGGCGCCCCCGGAGGGGGGCGGGGTGGAAACCTACAGCCGCGGGCAAA
>CAZGSN010000132.1:0-6350 GCA_964528465.1 uncultured Binatia bacterium (SeqCode) | reverse complement strand
GTGCACGGGGGCTAAGCAGGCAGTTAGGGGTTGGGGGTCGGGGGTCGGCTCGGCCCCAAGCCCCGACCCCCGACCCCCGATCCCCTTCCTCCATGCGCACCAGTTCGATGACGCCGAGCAACAGCACGACGCCTCGTCGCTCGGCATGTGGTTGTTTCTGGCGCAGGAGATCATGTTCTTCGGCGGCGTCTTTGCCGCGTACATCCTTTACCGCGTGCTGTATCCGGAAGGGTTCGTGCACGGCAGCCATCACCTCGACGTCGTGCTTGGCACGGTCAATACCGCCGTGCTGATCGGTAGCAGCCTGACGATGGCGCTGGCCGTGCACGCGGCGCAGACCAGCAAGCGCAACGCGCTGCTGATCTTTCTCGGCCTGACGATGATTCTCGGCGCGGTCTTCCTCGGCATCAAGACCGTTGAGTACAGCCACAAGTTCCACGAAGGGCTGGTGCCCGGCCCGTACTTCGGAGATAAGACCGCGGCCGGCCGCCCGCAGGAGCTGTTCTTCTCGCTCTACTTTGCGATGACGGGTCTGCACGCCTTGCACATGATCATCGGCATCGGCTTGCTGGTGTGGCTCTTTGCCGGTTCCTACCGCGGCCGCTTCCACGCCGCCTACTACACGCCGATCGAGAACTTCGGCTTGTACTGGCACTTCGTCGACATCGTGTGGATCTTCCTGTTCCCGCTGCTCTACCTCCTGGGGAGGCATTGAGACGATGACCGGCCATCATATCGTTCCGTTGCGTGTGTACTTCGCCATCTTCACGGCCCTGTTGGTGCTGACCGGGGTGACGGTGTGGGTTGCCTTCCTCGATCTCGGCGCCCTGAACACGCCGGTGGCTCTGGCCATCGCCGTCACCAAGGCGACCCTGGTGATCCTGTACTTCATGCATGTTCGCTACAGCAGCAAGCTCACTCAGCTCGTGGTGGTCGCGGGCTTCACGTTCTTCGCGATTCTCGTTGTCTTCTTGATGGCCGACCCGCTGACCCGCGGCTGGCTCGGCACCTAGGGAACCTCTGTATAAGTCCTGCACGGTTCCCGGTACCTACTTATCCGGAAAACATCAGTTCAATCACCCACGTTCTCGCGAGGGCACTGGGAACGGCCTTCGAGATGCGGCCTGGACAGATGGCCGCTCCTCAGGCCGAACGGAAAATTTGTTTACTGAGCGAAGCAACCGTTCGCGCTGAGGAGCCGCCTCTCTTGGCGGCGTCTCGAAGCGCAAGGTCAGCCTGCGTACTCGCCAACTGAGGTTCTCGGGATTATGACGCACGCCCCCGTCTGTTCCGGGAGTGATTGAGAGCTTGTGCAGAGGTTCCCTAGCGCGTTGCTCTGTGAAACAAACCCCTCGTTTCTTGTCGGCGGTTCCTGTGGGTTGTCGCTGCAGGCGCCGCAGACGACGCCCTGTTTCCTCGCTTGGCTGCTGCCATGGGCCGCACGGCTCCGCCGCTTCACTCGACGCCGGACAAGATCTCGTTCACTGTCTGGACGGCGGCTTCACTGACCAAGATGCTGGTGTGGCTTTCGTGGAAGCCGCGCACGAGCTTGGCGGCTTCTTGGGCCGCGGGGCGGAGCTGACTAGACAGTGTTACGGCCCCGTCATTGGGCTCGGAGTAGAGCCCGGAGCCCCCGCCGAATCCGAAGAGTAAGTTGTACTCGCATTCCTCCGGAAGCGCCCGGTCGTACAACCCTGACAACAATTCACTTCCTGGCTGCATGTCGATCCAGGATGGGACCACAGCGGGTGCGTTCTTGACCCCCCAGGCTGCGGCGGCGTGTCCTTCCCACGGCGTCGACAGAGTGATGAAGCGTTCCAAGCGCCCCAGACGCGGGCCGCTACTTTGGGCAAACCATTGGTTGATGGCTGTGCGTGCGACGATGCCACCCATGCTGTGGGCGACGATGACGAGTTGCCGGAACGGATAGCGTGTGTGGAGTGCAGCGAGGCCGCGAAGAATACCCCGTGCCGCCGTCTCGATGCGAACTCCCGATGGGTAATACACCAACCACGCTTGGAAGCGCTCGCGGTCGATGCGCGGTGCCAAGACCCGCCAGTCGTTTGGAGTGCCGTGTGCACCATGCACGAACAGGACGGGAATCTTGTCGGCATCGTACTCATCGAGAAAGTAGATTCCCGGAAGACCTTTGGTGACGAACTCCACCGGCTGCCATAACCCAAGATCCGCATTCGCTGCGGAGAATCTTTCGTCATCGGGTGCCGCATGCACCCCCAGCTCGAGTTCCGGCAGATTGTGCACGTCGCGCTTCGCGGGCACGCCCACCGCACTCGTCATCCGTTGGCCACCGGCTGCATCAAGATCGATGTCGATTGCCTTGGTAGTTTGACCTGCCACCGCCTTCACCGGGCTTGGCGCCCCATGCCAAGCGCTCCGCTCATCGGCTCCCAGGCGAAGATCATTGTTGCTGTCGAGGAATGCGCCGACCCGGTAGGTCCCGGGCGGAACGACAAAGAAGTAGCTGCCGGCTCGAACTAAGGTGAAGGCATCGAGAACATCGTCGGTGTCGGCCTTCATCAGTACGACTCGAACCGGAACATCGCTGGGAATCGTGCCAGCGACGCTCCCTTGCACGGTTGCCAACGCGTCAAGCTTGGCAAGGTCTTCCTTCAGTGCCTTGAACATGCACCCGCTAAGCAGGCAGGCTGCCGCTACCAGTACTGTATGCGACATTCTCCGCATGAACACACCCATTGGTTGCAAGAGCCTGTCTATGAAGGTTCCCTCTATCAGGGATGGTTTCATTTCTCTGCCGGTGGGTCGACCGAAATAGCCATGGCCTCAGTATAGGTAATGTCGACGATGTCACCGACGGAGACGCGCTTTAGGTTGTCGGGGTTGCGTGCCTTGATGGTGGTGCGCTCGCCATCGGTGTCACGCAGGGTCACTGTTCCCGCCTTTTCATCGATTGCCGCGATAGTCTGGGTTACGGTGACGATACGTTCTGCGGCCCCCCCGGGCTTTTCCCCGAGCTTGGCCCGTGCAGCTTCTTCCTCGACCGTAGCCCCAGGCAATCGATCCGTGCCGGGCTTATGGACCTCGTAGGCAAGCGATTCATAGAAAGCGACGTTGACTTCGTCGCCGACCTTCACCTGTGGCAGGTTGCGCACCTCGGGTCCCGCGACGAACTTTATCACCGACCCGTCGGATCGCTGCAGCGTGACGCGACGACTCTTCTGATCGACAGCCTTCACCTTGGCGGTGGCGGTCACCAGACTCTCTCCGATGGTGCCGCTCGGCAAGCTCGTGGCGGCGTTGATAGCTGGCGGTGCTGCCTCCTTGCAGACGCTCCCACAGCCAACGGTTAGCGATAGCACTAGAGTTGCCCATGCCGTGCCGATTTTTCCAGTAGTCATTCCTGTTCTCCTTCTGATTCTGAAGTTGTCTTTGGTGATGGTCCCAATACATGTAAGACCTGTGTTGATAGTGTTCTGGGGTTCCTTGGCGACAGCCTTAAGGTAGCGGACCCATCCAATTGGTGGCCCTCTCCTTACTCGGTGGTGCAGGTGTCAGTTCCGCGCAGACACATTCCAAGGCGTCGATTCCCGTGTTCATCACTCCTTTTCCATCAGCACTTCAACCTTCCCCGCATTCGCCGCGGCGACCAGTGCTGCGTAATCCTTTTCGTTTTGGTCTGCATACGCCACGGCGAACTCACCGATTGCCTGGTCGAAAATATCCGATTTACCGAGGTAGCCGCTGATCATCGCTGCATCTCCGGATTTGGCATGCGCGTGCGCCAGAGTCCGACCGCACATCTCGGCGTACAGCATTGCTTGCTTGACGGAGGTTCCTTCTTCCACGCGTGCTGACATTTTCATGTCCCGGAGCTGGCGTATGAAGAAGTCGCGGCCTTGTCGCCCCCGTGTCCAACCGAGAAAGATGTCACTGGCGGACTGCATCAACCGTTGCCCCACCACGACTCGCTGGCCATGGTTCTCATACAGGCTCCTGCCGGCGTAGGGCTCCAGCACAGAGGAACAGGCCTGTTTGAATTGCAGCAGCAAGGGGTGATTCTCTGCCGAAAAGAATAAACCCACAAAGCAGAATGTGCCCACGCTACCGATGCCGACGGCTTTGACGACTACGTCTTCCAGGCTGTAGCGATCAAAGAGGACACGGCGCTCTTCGGGTAAGGATAGCCGGTATTGATCCAAGGCTTCCTGGACGATGGCCCGATGTTCCGGCTCGTCCTCCCCAGGAATATGAAACATTGCCGGTGGTTGATCGATCAGACGTCGGCGTCCTGCGACCTCCTCGCTGATCTGCGGATAGAGATAATCGCTGATGCGCTGTCTGGCCTTGGCCACGGCCTGTTCTCGAATCTTTTTGATGGCGGCATCCGGCGCCATGTCGATCATCGTTTGGGCATCCAGACGGTCATACCAGACGTCCAGAGGACTCATGTTCGAGTATTCCCGCAAACGCTCGCGATAAGCGCGAACGCACTCGACGGCGGCCGCCTGGCCCTGCTTGTCGGTGAGTTTGATGTCGCTCGTGGCCACGACAAAGCTGACTGCCAGTCGTTTGACGTCCCATTCCCACGGAGCCGGAAGGGTTTCATCCAAATCGTTGATATCGAAGATCAGATTCCGCTCGGGCGTCGCGAACAAGCCGAAATTGAGCAGGTGGCAATCGCCACAGGCCTGGACCCGCAGCCCGGTGATTGGAGTCGTGGCCAGATCGGACGCCATGATGGCTGCGGAGCCGCGCAGGAAAGTAAAAGGGCTCGGTAACATGCGCCCGTAACGGATGGGAACCAACTCGGGAAGTCGATCGCGATTGGACTCCTTAAGGATATCGATCGCCTTGCGACGATTTGCGGCCGGTTCCCAGATGGCGTGACTTTGACGCGGCACTCTGTCGCGCAGTGCCTTGCCGGCGGCGATTCGCTCGTCGCGTGAGCGAGGCGACGCGTTGTGTGCCCCGCTTTTGGCGTCTTCCTTCTTGCGTCTCGTGTGTGATTTGCCAGTGGCTGACATGTTGGTCCCCGATTGTTTCGCAGCCAAAGTCGACCGCATCGTCAATGCAGGCAGTCTAGTTTAGCCAGCATGGGGAGGACGCTTAGCTCCCCTCCACCTATCCTTCAATTCGGTCTGTGGCTCACCGCTCGTTCGCGACATTGTGCCGCACTCGCGTCCACGCAACAGCAGACCAACTCGATGCACCAGCAGGTCTATTCTGCCTGCATGGCAGGTAAGGGATTTGCCAGCCAGTGCCTGACCCTAATGCAGACCGGGTATGTCTTGTTATGCGCTGGCCTTCTACTGCCTGGGACGCGGCACGCCCGCACGAATGCGCTGCGAGAAATCTTCCGCCTGGTCCGCGGCTTGCGCTGCTGCATTGATGTGCGAGCGTCGTTTGAGTTCTGGGAACGGTAGGCTCGTGTCCAAGCGACCGCGCTCGTAGGAGTACAAAGGAGCGTAGCCGCTGAGCAGGATCTTCCAGGAATAGGAGTGGTTGCCCGAGTTGACCCGAGTATGTCGCAGGACGTTGGTCGTGCAGTTCGTGGTCAGCGTGTTGTAGAACTCAGGCGCGTCGCGGAGCTGATTGACCTCCTCGAAGTAGCTGAGGAACAAGCGGCGGATGTTCTCGCGGGGCGCGTTGGTTCGAAAGAGGTAGGCGTCTTCGGGTGGGTCCTTGCGATAGTTGGTGCGCAGGCGGACGAGATCCCGCTCGTCACCAACCACATAGATGAGTTCGTATTGGCGGAAGAATCCCTTGAGCGTGTCATACGACTCGCCGCGCTCCTTGCGCGTTTCGATCGACACAGCAAGGAAGTCACGCTCGGCGAACCCAAAAGTCACCATGATGTGCGCGATCGCATCCCCCATCCAATACACGGCGATGAGGTCGCCGGAATCGAGTTCACGAAGGTCGAAGGTCTTATCGTAGTAGCGCGGCGTGAAGTCGGTTTCGGTCCGATATTCGAAGTTGCGAATGTTGTGAACGGTTACCAGGTCACCATCGAACGTTGCATACGGCAAGCGTGCCACGTCTTCTTGCCAGTCGCGTTGATTGGACGGTTGCACTCCACTCCAACGTACCAAGAAGCCGGCGAACACGAGGCCCCACAGAAGTAGTGGCCAGCGACGTAGTCGCGGCAACACTGCCGCCCCGGCGGCAAGAAGTGCGCTGCCGGCCAGTATCCCCGACCAAAAGAGGGACGGTATCGGGCCGAGTTGTGAAGCTGCTACCGCCCATGCGCTAGCGACTGCAATCACCAGCAACAGTGCCGCACGCCAGAGAATCTTGCCCACCTTACGAGTCTTCACACATGTCCTTGTCTCCCCCCTTGAGGCAGCTTTGCCCGCCAATTCGACCAGGCA
>CAZGSN010000131.1:0-1783 GCA_964528465.1 uncultured Binatia bacterium (SeqCode) | reverse complement strand
GGTTTTAGCCACACAGAACCCGATCGAGCAGGAAGGCACCTACCCCCAGCCGGAAGCACAGGTCGACCGCTTCATGCTCAAACTGTCCGTCACCTATCCGACCAAAAGCGAGGAACGCCAGATCCTCGATCGCATGGCGTCGACAGCACCGAAGACCAGCGCCACGCCGGTCTTGCACACACAAGACATCCTGCGCCTGCGCGCCCTGGTCGATCAGATCTATGTCGACGACAAGATCAAGGACTACATCATCGACTTGGTGTTCGCGACGCGCGAACCGCAAACCTACAAGCTCGACTTGCAGCGGTTCATCCAATACGGCGCCTCACCACGCGCAACCCTCAACCTCACCTTGGCTTCCAAAGCGCACGCGCTGTTGCAGGGCCGCGGCTACGTGACACCGCAAGACGTGAAGTCGATCGGCGCCGATGTTCTGCGCCATCGCGTCATCATCACCTACGAAGCCGAAGCCGAGGAAATGACCTCCGACGCCGTCATCCGCAGCATCTTCGACGGCGTGCCCGTACCTTGAGCAAGCACTGAGAGCAGGCAGTCCACACGCCGAGCTCCACATCCGGGCCACCGACTCATGCTGACCTCCGAGCAACTCAAGGCTGTACGCAAGATCCAGATTCGCACCAGTCACCTGGTGAGCGATCTGTTTGCCGGGCAGTACCAGAGCGTCTTCAAAGGACGGGGCATGGAGTTCTCCGAGGTGCGCAAGTACCTGCCCGGCGACGACGTGCGTACCATCGACTGGAACGTCACCGCCCGTAGTGGCGAGCCCTACGTCAAACGCTTCGTGGAGGAACGCGAGCTAACCGTGATGCTGCTCGTCGACTCCAGCGCTTCCACTCACTTTGGAACCGTCAAGCAGCTCAAGAGCGAAATGGCCGCCGAGCTTGCGGCGGTGTTTGCGTTCTCCGCCATCACCAACAATGACAAAGTGGGATTGCTCGTCTTCAGCGATGCCGTCGAGCTTGCCCTATCTCCCAAGAAGGGCCTGCGGCACGTTTTGCGCGTGATTCGCGAGGTGCTCTCCTTCGAGCCCAAGGGGCACGGCACCAATATCGCCGCCGCCTTGGAGCATCTCGACAAGGTCAGCAAACGCCGTTGCGTGGTCTTCGTGATTTCGGATTTTCTCGACGCCGGGGCGCGGCTGGCTCTGAAGATTGCCAACCGCCGCCACGACGTCATTGCCGTGGTGCTCGACGACCCGGCCGATCTTTCTCTTCCCGATGTCGGGCTCATTGAGCTGCAGGACCCGGAGACCGGGGAGAGCCTCGTGGTCGACACCAGTGATAGGCAGGTTCGCCAAGCCTTCGAAGCTAACTCCGCCGAGCAACGCCGCGAGCGCGAGCGCATGCTGCGCGGGGTGGATGTCGATGCCATCGTCGTGCGCACCGATCGCCCGTACACCGAAGCATTGATGCGCTTCTTTCATCTAAGGGAGCGACGGCAGTGAGCCACACCAAGCGGCTTTGCACGCCAAATCGTTCCTACACCAGACGCGGGCCGAGGGCGGCCCGTCTCCAACTCAGATTCATCAATGTTTACAAGCAATGGAGACGCCCCTTCGACGCTGCTCAGGACAGGCGCGCCCCCGCGGCGCATGAGCCGGATTGCCCGCCCAAGCGATTTGGCGTGCAAAGCCCCACGCGGAACGATGCGGAACGGGCAAAAAGCCTCTGGCAATGGATAGTTCGTTCCGTCTTGGTGGTGGTTCTTTGTCTCTCTCCCCTTGCCGCGGCGCACGCGCAGGACACCCCGGAGCCAACCCCCT
>CAZGSN010000130.1:0-19706 GCA_964528465.1 uncultured Binatia bacterium (SeqCode) | reverse complement strand
AGTGCACGGGCGAGCCTCTTCGTAGCTAGTCCCGTCCACGCATTTGATCTTGAATCGGACAGGCCGCTCCAAGCGCTTCGTCACGTCTGAATACCACTGCGATTCGAATACGCAGAGGCAGGAGTTTCCCCGCCTGCTGGCTACCGTACCAACCAAGCGCTGATCCTCGATTGACCAGTCGTCGTCGTTTGGCGGCGAGACAGCGATTTCGCCGAATTCGATGTCCTCGATCCAGCAGTCGGCCATCGGGCTAGGTATCGGATGGAGACAGTTGTCGTATTGAAGCGTCCGGAGATCCGGGCGCACCATTCGCACGGGTGTTTCGGACGGGGAAGCGATCGACGATGTTTCGGTTGGCGTCGAAGCTGGTGATCGCTGTTCGACAGGGTTTGTATCCGCCGTGGGTTGAAATCGTGGCAACGCAGGACGTGAGAGGCCAAGCTGCCCCCCGTCGCTCGGCTTCGTTTCTAGCCGATCTCCGTCGTGTCGTAGGCTCACGACTTGCCGAGCTACGAAGACAGCAGCGGCCAGAGAGATCGCTACGGTCAGCCACTTGCTCACGTTCATTATCAGCGGTCGCCTGACCGCACTGTGCTTCGAAGCCATTTCAGCCTCCAGGTGAAAAATCCCGATATCCAGGAGAAACCTCCCAGCTATTTACAGCGCACGGTTGGGCAATAGTCAAAGAGAAACAGGCCTCCAGCGGCACGCACAGCAAGGAATCTTGAATGAAAATTACAGCTTTTGTTGACTTTCCCTGCGAGAAATGGGAAGTTTATCCCATGGGTTGGGGCTGCCGTGATTGGGACTTTCGCGGTGGAAGGCTCGCAGCTACCCAGGATATCCCTCCCTTGGAGTTGGGCGCGTTATGCTGGATGATTGGTTAGCGTCGAACGAAGGGCTCTCGCCTCGGCCTGGACGGGCAATAAGAGCCCACCGTATTCGTCTGGGGTTGTCGCTTGACCAGCTTGCCGGCGTCACGAAATTATCGCCGAGTGCGCTGAGCGACTACGAGAACGGTAAAAGGGTTGTGCCACCAGAGGCACTTCGGCAGATTATCCTTTGCTTGAATCTAAGTTCGTGTGACTTGGCTGGGCCTAAGCCCAGCGCATATGACATTGGCTCTAAGCTGTTCGAGATCGCTGACGGCTTCGCTTTCGCGCCTCAGAGTCGCGTCGATCCTATGCGGCAGGAGTTCCGTGAGTTCGCCCTTCTTCTAGATGCTCTCCGCCAGTATCGGGAGTTCGTGAAGGAACAGATCAGGGGGCTTCCGCAAACTTCTCAACCAACCAATCATATCGATCCTGACATCATCAGGAAAGCAGAAGAGATATTCATGACCCCCCTACGGGAAATGGATGGGCCAACCTATCCGAGGTCTTTCGTGTTGCACGAGATCGGCAAGCTCCGCATCGTGCTAGCGAATCTTGCTGCGGTCGAGCGAATCCATCGTGGCTGGGAGGTCTGCTTCGATTCGGCTCGGAAAGCATTCGAGGAGGCACTCTCCATCAAGAGGGAGCTTACGCTCAAGCCACAGCACGTGTTGCCCACGATGCTTAAGGTGATTGAAGTAGAGATTGACCACGCATATTGGGGAGCGAAGAAGCTTGATGGCCGACGCTACCATTCCGGGAACATCGTTAAAGAACTGACCAGCTTCCAGAGCCGCCTTATTTCCCTCCGAGAGGTCTATCAAGATCTTCGAGATCGAAGCGTACGACGAATTACAGAGACGGAAGCAAGCTTGGGTGTCGACGAAAACCAGCCCAATCGCCTTGAAGAACACAGTGATTTCAGAGCCTTCGAGCACGGAAATGCTCATTGCGCATTCGTCCTAGCGCGCGTTGCGTACCAGATCGGAAAAGCGCGCCTTGAAGCGAAGGAGCTTGCGGAAGCGTCCATGCAGTTCAAACTTGCGGAGGGGCTGTGCGAGGAAGCACGGGAGACGAAGGCTCGATTGAACGACATCGATGGGATGTTGTGGATCGATGTTCTGCTAGCCAAATGCGCCTGGCGAAAATTCGAGATGAATCCACGGTCGCAGCAACTGCTTGATGAGACAGTTAGGTGTTACACGGGGGTCCTGTTCGGAACCGATCTTTGGCGACTGGAAGATCTCCGTTCGCTGTGCGCTCTCACGCTGGCCTGCAAAGATATCGACTCGGTCCAAGCGCTTGCCATCGATACCAAGTCCAGCGTCGATGCCCACTCAATCTCCGAGATTCGACGGCAGTTGGCCGCCTAAGCTAAAACGCCAAGCCAATTCTTTGGACCGGGGGATCAGCCCTAGCGTCGCGTTCCTTCAGCCCGAACGACGCGCTTGTTCTTGCCTTTGGCAGATCGGACCTCAGCGCAAGTAGCATCGAGCCGACATTGGGTGTAGCGATCGGGCGGAAACTTGATCAGCAGCACGCGGCTATTTCTGTTCGTCGCGGAACCCAACAATCGGTGAGGCGTTGTGCTCGAAAAGTGAAGTAGCGTTCCTTCGTCCGCGGTCAAAGAGGCACACTCCCCGTTGCTTGCCGTGTATTCGAGAGAGACTTGCCCCTCAACTACGTAGACGATTTCCTCACCAAGATGAGGCTCTACATCCGTTGTTGTCTGACCACCCGGCAGTAACTCTAGAATCATTGGTTCAAGAGCGCTGTCATGCAGCGAAGATTCAGGGAGGTAGACTAACGTTCCTGGGCGAACGGTCTTAGGAGACTTAAGGTTCTTGCTTAGCGCACCGATGACATGAACATCGTGGACGCAATTGCTGTAGGCCTCCCCCTCTTTGCCTAATCTCTCGACCACCTCATCCGCATAATATCCATAACCATGCTTGATTTTCTCGAGATGAGCCGACGGGCCAACACTCCGCTCCCATCGTTGGAGTGCTGCATCGCTCGCCCCGCGGCCATCGACAGCTTTCGTTCTGGCAGCGACGTCGGCTAACGACATCCACATCTGCTCCCGCCTGATCCTCAGTGCCGCCCCGGCACGCTCCTTCCGACCCCAAACTCCTCGTGTCGCCATGATCTCCCCTCAATGCTGCAATGCGTGTTGACAAAAACGGGGCATCCGTCTCACGCTACGAAGTGGATGTCAACAGGACCACCGCGATGAATACACCGCAAGGGTTGGATCTGTCCCACATAACGGTTGCACGTAGTAGTGCACCGTCACCGCAACAAGCACCTAACCTTTGAGGCAGATTCATCCTCCCTGAGCCTTCCCCGGCCGCTGCGATACTCGAATGGAACCCGTCCCCTCCCGCTCGGCTCAGCACGCCGCATCACGGGAAAGTCGTCGTAGAGGGTACCCTGGGCCGACCATCGCCACAGCGGCCACGGGTTCACCCTGGCTTTCTCCGGTTGCCTCATCTGTTCACCTCACCTTCTTGGAAGCGGCGATGTAGATCCCAATCGAGGTTCGCCCCGGAATGCCAGTGTGTCTGGCACTTCTCAATGACCAAGGCGAAACACCGCCGCTAGGATGAGCGGGCAAAAACGGCCCCTGAAACGGCCCCTAATTTTGGGACCGGCCAGAAAGAGACAGAGATTTAGTAGGATAGAAAGTGCGAGGAGGGGGACTTGAACCCCCACGGGTTTTACCCCACTAGCCCCTCAAACTAGCGCGTCTGCCATTTCGCCATCCTCGCATAGGATGATTCCGTCTTGCGTTCGCCGTTGGTACCAGGGTTAGTTGGCGGCGGCTTCCGGTTGTGCCGCTCCGGGGGCGGCGGCTTGCGGCTCGGCGGCAGGGGCCGAGTCGGCTTTGGGTGCTTCGGCCGCGGGGGCTGCTTCTGGTTCGGCAGCGGGAGCGGCGGCTGGAGCGGGCTCTTCGGCTTGAGGGGCCGGAGCTGCTACAGGGGCTTCGTCGAAAACAGTTGCGGTTATGTGTTCGGCGCCCAGGTACGTCAGGGTCAGCGATGTCAGCATGAAGACAACCGCCATGCCGGTGGTCATACGGGTGAGGAAATTGCCGGCACCGCCGCTGCCGAAGATCGTCGAGCTGCTGCCACCGAACACGGCGCCCATGTCAGCACCCTTGCCCTGCTGCAAGAGGACAACGCCGATCAAAAACAGGCACGCGGTTACGTGCAGGATGGTTACAACGATCGCCATAGGTAGCCTCTCAGTCTTCAAATCGCGCGATACGTACGAAGGAGTCCACCTGCAAGCTCGCTCCACCCACTAAGGCACCGTCGATGTCCGGCTGCCGCATCAGGTCGTCCACATTGTCGGCCTTGACGCTGCCGCCGTAGAGAATCCGACAACGGTTCGCAGCGTCCATGCCTGCAATCTCCGCAAGGAGCTGCCGAATCAACGCGTGCACCTCTTGGGCTTGTTCCGGAGTGGCAACCTTGCCCGTGCCAATGGCCCACACCGGTTCGTACGCAACAACGAGCGCCCCTATAGCAACTGCGTCCAGACCCAGCAAACCTTGGCGCACTTGAGTCTCGATGACGGCCTGCATGGCTCCAGCCTCGCGCTGCGCCAGGGTTTCGCCAACACACACGATCGGGGTCAGTCCGCTCGCCAACGCCGCCGCCGTCTTCTTGCAAACCCACTCGTCGCTGTCGCCAAAGAACTGCCGGCGCTCCGAGTGTCCAACGATCACATGCGTGCAGCCCACATCTTTCAACATGGCTGCCGATACCTCGCCGGTGAACGCGCCCTTGGATTCCCAATGTAGGTTCTGGGCGGCAATGAGGATACCACTGCCCTTGGTCGAGCGGAGGACCGTTTCCAGTGCCGTGAACGGCGGCGCCAACAACACCTCGCGACCTTGAAGGCCAGCAACCCCAGCCTTGATGCCGGCGGCCAACGCCTCAGCCTCAGCGCGCGTGGTGTGCATCTTCCAGTTGTCGGCCAAGAGAGGGATGCGCTTGCTACTCATCGGAGGCCCCGTCGGAAAAGCGTGGAGAGGAGAGGGCTGAGCGGCGCTCAGACAACGGAACGACTGCTCTCATTGCAGGGCTCGAATTCCGGGGAGTTCGCGTCCCTCGATCAGCTCGAGAGAGGCTCCGCCACCTGTGGAGATGTGGGAGATCTGGTCTGCCTTCCCGGACTGCATCACCGCGGCGACCGAGTCACCGCCACCAACGATGGTGAGTGCATGGCTGGCTACCAAAGCGTCGACCATGGCCATGGTGCCGTGACTAAAGGGCGCGACCTCGAAGATCCCCATCGGGCCATTCCAAAAAACTGTCTTGGCCGTGGCCACCTGGGCCGCAAACAGAGCTTCGGTTTTGGGTCCGATATCAACCCCCATAAGCCCCGCAGGGATTGCCACTTCGCAGATCTGAACGGGTTGGTCGCCCTTTATGGATCCCGAGGCGCGATGATCGACGGGCAGTAGCAGGGCAACGCCGCGTGCCTTGGCCTTGTCGAAAATCTGCTTCGCCGTTTCGAGACGATCCACTTCGACCAGCGAGCTACCAACCTCGACGCCTTGCGCCTTGAGAAAGGTATAGGCCATGGCGCCGCCGATAAGGATGGCGTCGACTTTGGCTACGAGATTGTCGAGAACCGCGACCTTGTCGGAGACTTTGGCTCCACCAAGGATGGCAACCACCGGACGCTCAGGAGCCGCAATCACCTTGCCCAGAAACTCACACTCTTTTTGCAGCAAGAAGCCGGCGGCGCGCTCAGCCACGTGCGCGACCATCCCAGCGGTTGAAGCATGAGCCCGATGGGCGGCCCCAAAGGCATCATTGATGTACACGTCGGCAAGCTTGGCCAATGCCTCGGCAAAGGTCGCGTCATTTGCTTCCTCTTCGGCATGGAAGCGCAGATTTTCGAGCAGGAGCACTTGCCCCGGCTGCAGAGCGGCCACCTGCTTCTCGACTTCAGCCCCGATGCAATCGGCCGCCAGCGACACGGGTGTGCCGAGAATCTCGCCAAGCTTCTTGGCAACCGGGCTCAGACTGTACTCCGGCTTGGGCTTTCCTTTGGGACGACCGAGATGGGAAGCCAGGATCACTTGCGCCTTGTGGGCGAGAGCATGGCGAATCGTCGGCAACGCCGCCTCGATACGCGTGGCGTCGGCGACCACACCGTCCTTCAAGGGGACATTGAAGTCGACGCGCATAAAGACTCGTTTGTTGGCGAGATCGAGCTGATCAATCGAGCGCATAACTTAGCTCGCAGGCTGACTTGGGCTTACGGGACCGAGGGACAAAGGGCAAACCGCTAGCTTAGAGCTGGCTACCGATCAGCTTGGTGACGTCCCCCATGCGCTTCGAGAAGCCCCACTCGTTGTCGTACCAGGATAGGACCTTGGCAAAGTTGCCGTCCATGACCTTGGTCGAAAGGGCATCGAAGATCGAAGAGAAGGAGCTGTCGTTGTAGTCGATCGATACCAGAGGCTCGTCGCTGTAGCCCAGCACGCCCTTCAGCGCGCCTTCCGAGGCGGCCTTCATGGCGGCGTTGATTTCGGCCTCGGTTGCGTTCTTGCCTAGCTCGACGCTGAGATCGACAACCGAGACATTGGGGGTGGGAACGCGAATGGCCATCCCGTCCAGCTTGCCCTTGAGTTCCGGCAATACCTCGCCAACAGCGCGTGCGGCACCGGTGGTCGTCGGGATCATCGACAAGGCGGCAGCGCGAGCACGACGCAGGTCTTCGTGCGGCAGGTCGAGGATGCGTTGATCATTGGTGTAGGCGTGCACGGTGGTCATGAGCCCGCGCTTGATGCCGAAATTCTCGTGCAGCACCTTAGCCACCGGCGCCAAACAGTTGGTGGTGCACGAGGCATTGGAGATGACGTGATGCTCGCCGGCCTTGTAGCTGGTGTGGTTGACGCCGTAGCACAAGGTCAGATCGGCACCCTTAGCCGGCGCGGAAATGATCACCTTCTTGGCACCACCGCCTTTGATGTGCAGCTCGGCTTTCGCTTTGTCCGTGAACAGGCCCGTGCTCTCGATCACAACGCTGACACCGAGGTCCTTCCAAGGCAGCTTGCCCGGGTCGCGTTCGCTGAACACACGAACACTTCTGCCATTGACGATCAGGGCATCCTTCTCTGCCGTGACGCTCTGCTCGAAGCGGCCGTGCACGGAATCGTACTTCAGAAGATGAGCCAACGTCTTGGCGTCGGTAACATCATTGACTGCCACCACTTCGATCGCCGTATCGCCCGCTACCGCGCGAAACACATTGCGCCCGATGCGCCCGAATCCATTGATGCCGACCTTGATTGCCATGGCAAAGCCTCCTTGGGAAAGGTTGGGCGTTAATCAGAATCAACTTTTGCCGTCAAGGTAGGTTTGGAGACCCAGATCCGGCGCTAACGCCTGATCTGGCGGTGCTCGGTGCGCCGGTTTGCCGGTGTGGGGGGAGTTGTTCCCGGGCGCCGACACGCACGTGCTGAAGTAGACCGTGCGGGCTTCTGGACACGCCGTCCAGCGAAGACTGAACCGTCGTTAGCGCCGGATTAGGGGGAGGAACGTGCGCTGCGCTGGTTCGCCGAGTCGAATTTCCGAATTCCTCAAGTCCCGATCCCTAAGCCCGACCTCCAGCAGCGGTGCTTGGCGGGTAGTACCAGACCTCCCCGAATAACGCCCGGAAAAACTTGCGCTCGGCAAGCAAAAGGCTTGCAAAAATCATAAAATGGGAATATTTCCCATTTTACCCGATTGGGCTGACAGGGAGGAACCGGGAAATGCACAGCGCACGAAAGACGGATTGGCGGGAGACGAGCCTCATTGAACGCAGTTGGCGGCTGCTGTTGGCGGCAGCGATTGCCCTGCTTTCGTTTCCATGGCCGGCGGATGCCGCCTTTCACTTCATGAAGATCCGCGAGATCTTTCCGGGCACGGCGTCGAGCCCGAGCGCTCAGTACATCGAGTTACAGATGTACTCGGCCAATCAGACACAGCTCTCCGGGCACGCCATCACCGTTTACAACGCCACGGGCACCAGTGTCGGCTCCTTTGCCTTTACCGGCAACGTGTCGACGGGTACCACGCAGTCGACGGTCCTAATTGCCACGACTCAGGCGGTCACTCTGTTCGGAATCAGCGCCGACCTGACCATGACCGCAGTAATCCCGAGCGCCGCCGGGGCCGTGTGCTTCGACACGATTGATTGTGTCTCGTGGGGCAACTTCACAGGGACTCTAGGATCGAGTGCGGGCACACCGTTCAACCAGAATGGGGGCGGCCTCACCATCGGCCATGCCATTCGCCGCGACATCAGCGCCGGAACCTCCACCCTCCTCGAAGCCAGCGACGATACCAACAACAGCAATAACGATTTCGATTGCGTCGCTACCGCCCAGCCAAAGAACAACGCCGGCAGCAGCGGTTCCTACACCGATGCCTCTCCCTGCGGCGCAACACCAACCCCGACGCGAACAGCCACGCGGACTGCCACATTTACCCCAACCAACACCGCGTCAAACTCGGCCACCGCGACTGCCACGTCCACCCCGACCCGCACCGGCACGATCACCGCAACATCGACGCCTACGCATACGGCCACCATCACGAATACGCCCACAAGAACAGCGACCAACACACCCACCAGGACGGCGACCATCACCGCAACCCCGTCGGCTACGCAATCGGGCACAGTGCCGATCACCGCCACCTTCACATCCACCAACACACCGACGCGAACGGCTACCCGCACCCCAACCTCAACGCCATCGCGGACGCCGACCTACACCCCCAGTTCCACCGCCACCTACACCCCGAGCATCACTCTCACATCGACACCGACAGGAACCCCAACCGCTACCCCGACACCTTCGGCCACACCGACGAACGTGCCGACGAATACCCCGATTGCCAACGCTGATGTCGATTGCCGCGAGGCCATCTCCAAGCAGGTCCGCAAGCTCACCGATCGCATGCTCAGCGCGCATGCCGACTGCCACAAGGATCGGCGCAAAGCCGCGATTGCCGCTAGCGTCGATTGCAACGATTTCGACGGCAGCGGCTTCCCCAGCAAGTGGGTCGAGAAGATTTCGGATCTGATCACCGCCGCACAAACCAACATTGCCTCCAAGTGCAGCGCGGCCAACTCCCCCGCCGCCAACGGCTTTAGCACCTGCCCAAGCCCATGCGACGGAGCAGTCCCAACCATCTCTGGCTATTCCGATGTAGCGACCTGCATGGCCTGCGTCGCAAGAGCGGAGGCGGCCACCGCGTCGACCGCCGCGTATGGCAGCAATCCACCCACCAACCTCAGCACCGACGCTGCCAAGTGTCAGGAAAAGTACGTCATGACCGGCTTGCGCAAGTACACGCGCTCGCTCTTGAAGGAACGCTTCCAGTGTCAGATCAGCGAAGAGAACGGCGACATCGCCAGCGTGGATTGCGCCAGCGCCGACCTCGACGACGACATTGCAGAAGCACGCCTCAAGCTGGAAGCGTCGATTGCCAAGTGTACGGCTAGCGACCTCGCCGCGCTGACCTCGTGTGACGACAACGTCGTGGGAGAACAGGACTGTATTGCAACGGCCGTCGACAACCTCGGCAGCACCCTGCTGAGCCAGGTCTTCCCTTCGATTCCAACGCCGACGCCGACCCCCACGCCGACCGAAGAACCGGGGCAGCTCTACATTCCGCCCACGATCTCGGCCAGCACAATCAACCTCACGCTCGATGAGTCGACACACGAGTTCACCGCCGGCGTGACTACCAACACGCTTGCCTACAATGGCTTGCCGTTGGGGCCGACGATTTTCGTCGAGGACGGGGAGACCTACACCTTCAACGTCACCAATCACCTCACGGAAGATACGACGACACATTGGCACGGCTTCCACGTGCCGGTGGACTCCGACGGCGGCCCGCACCAAATGATCGCCATCGATGCCACCTGGTCGCCGACCATTACCGTCGACAACGTGGCTGCCACCCTCTGGTACCACCCGCATCTGCACCAACACACGGAAGATCAAGTCGCACGCGGCCTAGCCGGGTTCCTCATCGTCCGCGACGATCACGAGGCAACACTAGCCTTGCCACGCACCTACGGCGTCGACGATCTGCCACTGGCCCTGCAAGACAAGAGCTTCACCGCCAGCGGTGAACTCGACATCGTTCCTCTTGGCGACACGATGATGGTCAATGGCGTCGCTGACGCCTGGGTAGAAGTTCCGGCCCAAGTCATCCGCTTGCGCCTGCTCAATGCTTCCAATGAGCGCGCCTACAACATCGGCGCCAGCGACAACCGCACGCTCTACCAGATCGGTTGCGACAACGGCCTGCTCGACACGGTCAACCCAGTCACACGCTTGCGCATTGGCCCAGGGGAACGCGTCGAGCTGCTCGTCAACCTCACGGGCGACCAAGGAGAGATTCTTCGCTTGATGAGCTACGCAGCAGAGATGCCCTCCGGCATCAGCGGCGGAGTCGGCGGAACAGGGGTGTTGGATGGCGTCAACTTCGATGTCTTGGAGCTACGCGTCGTCGAGCCAACAGCCAGCCCCATCACCACCGTTCCGACATCCCTGACGACACAAACACGGTGGACCGAAGCCCAAGCCACGGGAACTCGGCCCATGCTGCTGAGCGGGCCACCCTACCTAATCAACGGTGCCAGCTTCGATCATGAGTTGATCAACGAGACTGTGGCCCTCAACAGCGTCGAGATCTGGCAGCTCACCAACAACAGCGACCTCGCCCATCCGTTCCACTTGCACGACATGCATTTCTTCGTGCTCGACCGTAATGGGGTGAGCGTCGGCGCCAATGAGTCTGGGCCAAAGGACACTGTCTTGGTGCTGCCGGGTGAGACCGTCCGCTTCGTCACCAAGTTCCTCGACTTCGCCGACCCGGACAAGCCCTACATGTACCACTGCCACATCCTTGGCCACGAGGACTCGGGAATGATGGGCCAGTTCGTGGTCACGCCGTAGACCACTCACCGAGAACAGGATCGCATCGCGCGGTCTTGTTCTCGGTGCAAGGTTCCTGGTACGGGGCCACCATGCGAGGTCGCAAACGAAGCTCTCGGCAGTTGTGTACCTGCGTCGTAGTCGCCGCGTTTCTGATCGGTGGCTCCGTGGGGAAAGGTGCCGAGCTGCCCGAACCACCGAAATCCAACGCACCTTCCGAGCTGTGGACCTGTGGCATGCATCCACAGGTGCTCAAGGCCGACAGTGGCTTGTGCTCGATCTGTGGCATGGAACTCACGCCAAAGAAGGCCGACACCACAACCGGCACAAGCGGTGGGAGTACGGTAGTGATTGACCCGGCCATGGTGCAGAACATCGGAGTGCGCACGGCTGAGGTCATTCATGGCCGCCTCCGCCGAATTGTGCGTAGTGTCGGCACCCTCATGCCCCCACCCGCAGCGCAGCACGACGTCAGCTCTCCTCTGCCGGCGATGGTCACGCGTCTGCACATCTCCGCTGTTGGAGTTCCAGTTCATCGCGGCGACCCGCTCGTCGAACTCCGGGTACAAGCACCGCTGATCCCCGGCCACTCAGCCCCCTTGCCCGCCGTTCTGACGTTGACCAGCCCCTGCGACGGCTATGTCAGCTCTCTTGCAGTGAACGAAGGCAGCTCGGTCGGTGCTGGCCACAACGTTGTACGCGTGGCCGACACGACGGCCATGGCAATCGAGGCGCACACTTCACAGAGCAACTTGCCGTTTCTGCGCGAAGGGCAACAAGTAGAAGTACGCTTCGCGGCGCGGCCCGGGGAAAAGCACAAGGGCAAGCTCCTCCAAGTCGCGCCCGACCTTGAGGCTGCCGGCCTGGCCTTGCTGCGCGTGGCGATGGAACCGCCCGCCCCGACTTTGCTTCCAGGCATGCAAGCCAGTATCGCCGTGTTCGCGATGACGGAAGAAGAAACCTTGCTCGCCCCGCGCGATGCGGTGATCGACAGCGGCACCCGTCGCCTTGCCTTTGTCCAGCGCGGAGCCGGTCGCTTCGAGCCACGCGAGTTACGCATTGCAGCAAGCGCCGACGACTGGGTGCAGGTCGTGGAAGGTCTCGACAAGGGCGAGCGTGTGGTGACCAGCGGCCAGTTCCTGCTCGACAGCGAAAGCCGCATGCAACAGGCTATCGAGAAGTATCGCTCGGGATGGGTGCCACCCGCCTTGAAGTCGGAGTCGTCGCACTAGGCGCTCGACGTACTGTCGGACACCGGCAACCGGCCTCTTCATGCTCCGTAGACTCATTGAGCTGTCCGTTGTGCACCGGACCTTGGTGCTACTGCTTGCCCTCGCTGCGGCAATAGCCGGTGCGTTGGCGTTGCAGAACCTGCGCGTCGATGCCCTACCCGACTCATCCGATGTACAGGTGATCGTCGTCGCCGACTTCCCCGGCCAAGCCAGTGAGGTCGTCGACGACCAGGTCACCCTACCCCTCACCGCGGATCTCCTGCGTGTTCCAGGAGCCACCGATGTGCGCGGGCTCAGCATGTTTGGGCAGGCGTTTGTGTATGTCCTATTTGCCGACGGCACGGATTTGTATTGGGCACGCAGTCGCGTCTTGGAACAGCTCAGCGTGGCGACACGGCACCTGCCGGAAGGGGTGGTGCCGTACCTTGGGCCCGACGCCACCGGCGTCGGCTGGGTGTATCAGTACATCCTCTATCCCGGTTTCTTCTGTCCCAAACACCGCGACGGCTTGTGGCACGACGAGGCGCAGGACCGCTGGTATGGCACCCGCGAAGAGGTTCCGGGGCCACGCCGCGGCGAGGTAGTGCACGTGCACGGGAGCCAGCAACCAGACACCTGCCCGCTCGACGGCAAGCCGAGGATCGCCGCGGCGCTCGACTTGGCACAACTGCGCAGTCTGCAGGATTGGACCCTGCGCTACCCACTCAGCTCGGTTGCCGGGGTAGCCGAGGTTGCCACGATCGGCGGCTTCGTTCGCCAGTACCAGGTCGTGGTCAACCCGGAGCTACTGCAGTTGCACGGCATCGCGCTCGCGCAAGTGACCGAGGCGATCCGCCGTTCGAACGCAGATGTAGGCGCCTCGGTGATCGAGCAAAGCGAACGCGAGTACATGATACGTGGACGTGGGGCGCTGCGCTCCGTCGAGGATCTTGCCCATGTCGTCGTCGGCCATGTCACAGATCATTCGGCAGCAAGCCGCCCGCTTCTTCTCCGTGATGTCGCCAGCGTGCAACTGGGTGGGGAAAGCCGTCGGGGAGTGGGCGAGTACAACGGCATCGGCGAAGCCGTCGGGGCCGTCGTCATTGCCCGTTACGGCGAGAATTCCAATCAAGTCATTGCCGCGGTGAAGGCGAAGCTGACCGAGTTGGAAGAAGGCCTGCCCCCGGGGGTCTTGGTCGTGCCCACTTACGATCGTTCCGCGCTGATTGGGCGAGCGGTGGGAACCTTGACCCGCGCCGTGTTCGAGGAGCTGATCGTCGTTGCCCTTGTGTGCCTCTTGTTTCTCTCCCATGCCCGTAGTGCCTTGGTGGCCGTGGTCACTCTCCCCATTGCCCTCTTGATGTCGATTGCGGCGATGCAGCTTGCCGGCATCAACGCCAACATCATGAGCCTGGGAGGCCTGGCCTTGGCCATTGGCGTCATGGTCGATTCGGCAATCGTCATGGTGGAGAACGCACACCGTCGTTTGGATACCTCCGGTTTGCACGCAAGCGATGCGCCCCCCCAGGCACGCCTCGACGCCATCGTACAAGCGGCACAGGAGGTGGGGCCAAGCCTGTTCGCCGCCTTGCTGATCATCGCCCTCGCCTTTCTTCCGTTATTCGCACTTGGGGAGCAGTCGGGACGACTCTTCCGACCGCTAGCCTACACCAAGACCTTTGCGATGCTAGCCGCCGCCGGACTTGGCGTGACGCTGGTGCCGGCATTGATGGCTGTGTTGCTGCGTGGACACATTCCGCGCGAGTCTACCAATCCGCTCAACCGCGCCATCATGGCGGCGTACGCAGCCTTGTTCCGTCGGGCTCTGCGCTATCCCTGGCTAACGCTGGCGACGGCACTGCTGCTGGGCCTGTCGACAATCTTTCCCCTGCAACGGCTTGGCGAAGAACTCATGCCGCCTTTACAAGAAGGCGACCTTCTCTACATGCCGACGACACAGCCGGGCATCAGTCTGACCAAGAGCAAGGAGCTGTTGCAGCAGACCGACAAGCTCATGCGTACGTTTCCGGAGGTGATCTCCGTGCATGGCAAGATCGGTCGTGCCGACACGGCCACCGACCCGGCACCGCTATCGATGATCGAGTCGTTGGTGCAACTGGCGGAGCCACAACATTGGCGGCAGCGCACCGTCGCGCGTGTCTTCGCGAGTTGGCCGGCGTGGGTGAAGTGGCCACTGGTATCGACACTATGGCCGGAGACACGGCCGATTCACCTCGATGAGCTCAAGTATGGTTGGACAGATGCCGACGGCACGCATCACCCGGGGCTCAACGAAGCGCTCAGCCTACCCGGAGTTAGCAATGCCTGGCCGGCACCCATCGAAGGCCGCCTCAACATGCTCAGCACCGGGATGAAAACGCCGGTGGGTGTCAAAATCATGGGACCGGACATTGCCATCTTGGATCAGCTCGCCGAGCAGACGGCACTCGCCTTGCGGCAATTACCGCGCACCATCAGCGCCCACGCGGAGCGGACCTTGGGCGGTTTGCATCTCGATGTAGAGATTGATCGCCAACGCACTGCGGCACACGGGTTGAACACCGGGGAAGTCCAGGAAGTCCTCGAAACAGCCATTGGTGGAAAAACCATCACGACCGTAGTGCAGGGCGGTGAGCGCTATCCCCTCAGTGTTCGCTATCCTCCAGAACTACGCGATGACCCCGAGGATCTCGCCGAGGTCATGATCAAGACGCCGGACGGACGCCACGTGCCGCTGCGCGACCTTACCTCCATTTCCATCCACGCCGCACCCGACATGATTCGCAGCGAGGATGGGCAGCGTAGTGCTTGGGTGTTCGTCGATACGGCCGAAAGCGACCTGGGTGGGTATGTGGCAGCAGCGCGAAGCTTCGTCGACAGCGAAGCTCCCTTGCCGCCGGGGTACAATCGCGTTTGGTCGGGTCGCTTCGAGCAGTTGCAGGCCACCAAGGTGCGCTTGCGTCTGGTGATTCCCCTCACCTTGGTGCTGATCGTGTTGTTGCTGTACGCGACCAATCAGAGCTGGTTCCGGGTTGGGCTGGTGCTGCTAGCTGTGCCGTTCAGCTTGATCGGGGCGCTGTGGCTGTTGTGGTTCCTCGGATACAACCTCAGCCTCGCCGTCTGGGTAGGAATTCTCGCCTTGCTTGGGCTCGACGCGGAGACGGGGCAGATCATGCTTCTGTACCTCGACTCCAGCTTCGAGACCTTTCGGCAACAGGGCCGCATGCGCCATCGCGGGGATCTCTACGACTCGGTGTTCGAAGGAGCGGTACGCCGCATCCGCCCGAAGACCATGAGCGTCGGAACCGCAATCCTCGGCCTCCTCCCCTTGCTGTGGGCAACCGGTACCGGCGCCGATCTCACCCGCCGTATCGTCGCGCCCATGATTGGCGGGCTCACCGTCAGCTTCGCCATGGAGCTGCTGATCTATCCGGTTGTGTTCTTCCTTTTCAAAGGCCGCCACCTGCCCGCAGACGAAGCACTGGCAAACAATCCGATTTGAACGACGGGCACTTTTACCGAGATCGTTTTCTCTGTTCCCTCGCCATCCCAGCGGAAAGCTTCAGCGCTCGCCAGAATCGACCCGCCTCTGCTTGCGAGAATTGACCCACCGGCGCGGGCTATCCGCGTAACTCATGGACGACGAGATAGTTACGGTTCGAGGTTCTCCGCTTGGTTTCGGCTGAGGCGTCGAAGAAATCGACGCCGCAGACCCGCAGCGAATTTACGGTCCCTTGGTGTTTGGCGGTGGCGGGGTCATGGTGGTCCGCAACGCAGCAGAGTTCGCCAACCTCGTGGGTGCGACCTGTCTATCGCGTTCCTCGGCGGAGCTTATTGGATTAGAGGTGACCCAGGCGGTTCAGGACTGGAGCAATTCCGTTCAGCCGTTGGTGGCGAACAAGACGACCCTGGTGCGAGCGCATGTGCGCAGCGCCCAACCCACCGATGGGATTGGCCGACTACGCAGCCTGGATTCCAGGTGTGCGCCGGAATGACGGACAACCACAGAACCCCATCTCGGAGAAGATCGACACAGTCTCTTTCGCCGACGCGATGGATAGCCGCTCCGGCTCTTTCGACCGGCTCATACACCGTCTTGGCTCTACGAGGTGCATCCGGCAAGGAAGCGCTGGACGCATTGGCCTACCTCCGCGAGGGATACGCTCCCGTCTGCATCGACATCCGCCACAGGACAACGCGCAGCGCAACGAACTGCTTCCCCCTTGACGACCACATCCCTACTTGCAGGTTCTGTGAAGTGATCTTCAAGTTTTCTTCAATTTCGATCTCCGTGGCAGTCCCTCTGGCTGCGTGGGCGCTGTGGACGCGGCCAAACCGGCCACCTGGGGCTGGCGGAAGCAGCCTAGGATGTGATCGTTGGCCATGCCGACCGCTTGCATGAAGGCATAGCAAATGGTCGGCCCGACGAAGCTGAAGCCACGGCGGCGTAGGTCCTTGCTCAACGCCTCGGCGATGCTCGTCTTGGCGGGGATGTCCTGCAGCCGTTGCCACCGCCCCTGGATGGGTGCGCCGTCGACAAAACGCCACAAGTACGCGTCGAAGCTGCCTTGCTCCTCGCACAGGCGCATCAAGGCCCGCGCATTCTGAACCGTAGCGGCGATCTTGGCACGGTTGCGAATGATCCCTGCATCATCCCGCAGTGCGGCTAGCCGCTCGTCGCTGAGCGCCGCCACTTTTCTCACATCGAAATTGCAGAACACCTGGCGGTAGTGCTGGCGCTTGTGGAGCACGGTGAGCCACGACAAGCCCGCCTGTGCCCCTTCGAGAATCAGATACTCGAACAATAAACGATCGTCGTGCACCGGCACCCCCCACTCTTCATCATGGTAGGCTCGGTACAGGTCGGATTGCTCTCCAAAACACCGCTGGACACCCATGTTTCTCGCCGCCTCCCGTCCTAGCTCCTAGTCAAGAAGGCCAAAAACAGCGAGAGGCGGGGGCGGCCTAAGCAGGGCGACGCCAAAGTCGTTGACGGAGGCATTCCATCTGACGCGCCGCGGGGGCGCGGCGTCTCCATTGCTTGCCTGTCCTTGCTTTTGGAGACGGGCCGCCCCCGGCCCGCCTCAGATTCAAGCCCGCCACGGCCTCCGTCGGTGACTTTGACGTGGCCCTGGCGGCCCCAGATCCGGCGCTAACGCGGGATCTGGAGGTGCCCGGTGCGTGTGCCGCGTTCTTGCGCCGGCATGACGAGCAAGCGGAAGGAGGCCTTGCGCCTAGACCGCGTGCGGCGTTCTCGGCTATTCGTCGCGCATGGCAAGCACCTCGCGAACGGATCTGGGCACCATCACCGAGCCGGCACGTGCTGTCGATGTCATCCATCGCACGGATGTTCTCGTCGTGGGCTCCGGCCCTGCCGGCCTTGCGGCAGCACTGGCCGCTGCTCGGGCTGGTGTCGAGGTAACGTTGTTGGAACGTTTCGGTTGTTTCGGCGGCAACATCACAACGGTCGGTGTCGAGGGCATGGCTTGGTATCGCCATGAGCAGACCGTGGAAGCCAACGGCATTGGCCGGGAATTCGAAACTCGCGCCGCCGCCATGGGTGCGGCAGTACCCGAGAGTCAGTCGCAGTCCTACGAGATTGACGCCGAGGGCTTCAAACGGGTTGCCGACACCCTGGTGGAGGAAGCCAGCGTCCAACCGATGCTGCATCGTTTGTTTGTGGCTCCGGTAATGGATGGTGATGAGATCACCGGCGTCATTACGGAATCAAAGGCCGGGCGTGAGGCCATCCTTGCTCGGCGTGTGATCGATGCCAGCGGCGATGCCGACGTGGCTTGCCGCGCCGGGGCGCCGACGTATCTGACGCCGAGGGAAAAGATGATGTCGGTGTCGGTCATGTTTCATCTTGCCGGTGTCGACAAGCGCGCCTTTCTTGCCGGGGTTGCGGCGGACCCGCAGACCTACGCCGACTGGTCTGGCAACGGTGCTTGGAACATCGAGACCGACGGCAAAGAAGACGCCTTGTTTTCTCCGTTCCTACGCAAGCCTTTCGAACGGGCGGTTCGCGATGGGATTCTGCCGCCGTATTTGTCGACCCTGGCGGGTACTTGGGGAGCCATCCACGACAGCGGCGAACTCACCTACATGAACCTCGTGCATATCGACGGCATCGACGGCACCGATCCGGATGACCTCACCCGCGGCGAGATCGAAGGCCGACGCCGCGCCATGCATGCCATCGAAGCCTTGCGCCGCTACACCCCCGGCTGCGCCAATGCGCGCCTACGCAACTTCGGCATGACCCTCGGTGTGCGCGACACGCGCAAGATCGACGGGCTGTACAATCTCACCGAACACGATGTCCGCGAGCAGGCCCGCTTCGAGGATTCCATCGGTATCTACCCGGAGTTTATCGACGGCTACGGAGTCCTGATCCTGCCGACCACAGGGCGCTACTTTCAGTTGCCCTATCGCAATCTCTTGCCCAAGCGTGTGCGCCGCTTGCTGGTTGCCGGTCGCAGCACCGGCGGCGACCGCATTGCGCATGCTGCGACACGCAACATGTCGTGCTGTGCCGTCCTCGGCCAGGGCGCCGGTATTGCCGCGGCGCGCTCGCTGCATGCTGGAGTCGAGCTTGCCGATGTGGACGTTGCCCAAGTCCAACGCGAGTTGGAACGGCAAGGAGTACGCTTTCGCTAGTCAGGGGAGCACGTATGACTTCCAGTAGGTGGGACCCGGCCCAGTACGATCTCTTTCAAGCCGAGCGCCGGCAACCCTTCTTCGATCTGCTCGCGTTGGTTCGCCCACAGCCGGGCCTGCATGCTGTTGACCTTGGCTGCGGTACCGGGGAACTTACGGCGATTCTCCACCGCGACCTAGCGGCGGCATCGACCCTCGGCATCGATCGCTCGCCAACCATGCTCTCACGCACAGCCTCGCAACAGTTGTCGGGCCTGGAGTTCCGGCAAGTCACCGTGGAGAGCTTTGCGGCTGCGCAGCCGCTCGACCTCGTCTTCTCCAACGCTGCCTTGCAGTGGACCGCAGACCACACAGCGCTTTTCCCACGCTTGTTTGAATGGCTCAAACCGGGCGGGCAACTCGCCGTGCAAATGCCTGCCAATCACGATCACCCCTCGCACCTATGGGCTCACGCCCTGGCCCAGCAAGAGCCTTTCCGTACCTGGCTCGATGGCTACGTGCGCAGCTCTCCGGTCTTGCCGGTTGAAGATTACGCAAGCCTGCTCGATCAACATGGGTGCCGGGAACAGCACGTGCGCCTGCAGGTCTACGCCCACCACCTGCAGAGCCGTGACGAAGTCGTCGAATGGGTCAAAGGCACTCTGCTGGTGGACTACCAGGAACGGCTCACGGCAACGCAGTTCGATCTCTATCTCCAACGCTATCGCGACGGGCTATTGCCCCAGCTTGCCAATACCTCCCCCTATTTCTACCCGTTCAAGCGTATCCTTCTCTGGGCACGTCGTTGAGAGATGCGTGCTTGGGTTGGGTCAGGAGGGCTTTGCATGCCGAATCGCTTGAGCGGGCAATCCGGCACACGCGCCGCGGGGGCGCGCCTGTCCTGAACTACTATCTCCTGATTTCGTCGCGCCGCGCACAGATTCTCGATGCGACGCGTCCTTGTGGCAAAGGCTCTTCTCCGACCTCCGCGGTTTCTCCGACCTACAGCCTACGGTCTAC
>CAZGSN010000129.1:0-23633 GCA_964528465.1 uncultured Binatia bacterium (SeqCode) | reverse complement strand
GTCATTCTCGATCTCATGCTCCCTGACATGACGGGCTTGGACGTGTGCCGGCGCATCCGTGCTGATGCCACTCTGGCCGGTCTGCCGATTGTCATGCTGACCGCGAAGGCGGGAGAGTCCGACCGTGTCGTCGGCCTGGAGATGGGAGCTGACGACTATGTCACCAAGCCATTCAGTCCGCGCGAACTGGTGGCTCGGGTGCGTGCGGTCATGCGCCGCGCCTATGGTGCGGCTCCGGAGCGTCCATCGCAGACGTACGAGAAGGGGCGCCTGCGCATCGACTTCGACAACTATGAGGTGCTGCTGAACGGCGCGCGTGTCGATTTGTCGCTGCGCGAGTTCGAGTTGTTGCGCTTTTTCGTACGCTCTCCGAATCGAGTCTACGATCGCCTGCAGATTCTCGACCTAGTGTGGGGAGACGATACCCACGTCGAGCCGCGGACGGTGGACGTGCACATTCGCCGCCTGCGCAAACGAATCGAGCGCGATGACAACAATCCCGAACTCATCCTTACCGTGCGTGGTGTCGGCTACAAGTTCAACGACCGTGCCTTGGAAGCATAGGCCTGAATTCTTCCGTGCGGCCGAGTTGGCTGGCCGCTTGGTCGCGCGCAGTAGCCGCCTTCTCATCCTCAATGCGCCGTAACTTACTCATCCGCTTGCTACTGCCCTACGCGGCGGCTCTGCTTGCCGTGGCCGGTAGCGTGTACATCTACGGCGATGCGGTGGTGGAAAAGCTCTACCTCTCGACCTTGGCGCAGCACTTGCTGCGCCAGGCACGGCTTGTCGGCGACAGCTTACCCTGGGGTGCAGGCGATGATTCCTTGGATTCGCAATGCCAGCACTTCGGGCGCATCCTCGACGTACGCGTGACGGTGATTGCTCCGGACGGCACGGTCCTCGGTGACTCCGAGGCGCCCTCGGCTTCGCTTGCGAACCAGAGGGATTGTTTGGAGGTCCACGACGCCTTTCTGAACGGCGACGGGCAGAGCATTGGTGAGAGCATTTCCCCTGCGACTCGTGTTTTTTACCGGACCCTGCGGCAAGTGGAGGGGAATCGCCGCAGAGTCATCCGGCTTTCGGTTCCCATGGAGGCAATGACCTCGGTCCGCTCGGATCTTGCCCAACTCATCTTTGGCGGTGTGCTGATTGCGGCGTTGGCTGCCTTTTGGCCGGCGCTAGTGCTGTCGCGTCGCTTGTCGACCCGCATCACCAACCTTGCCGAATTTTCCGAAGCCGTGGCTAGCGGTGCCGAGCCGGGGACCCTGACGCCACAGGGGGACGATGTCATTACAACCCTCGAGACCAGCCTGGCGGCCATGGCGCAGACGCTGCGTACGCAGCTCGCCGTTGTCCATGAAGAGAAGAGCAAGCTCGAGGCGGTGCTAGCCGGCATGGTCGAAGGGGTGCTGGTTCTCGATCGCGGTGGTGTCGTTCGCCTGGCCAACCAACGCGTGGAGCAACTCCTAGGAACACCTCTTTCCGTGTTGCTCCATCAGCCCTTGGTGACGGCGTCGCGCGATCCGGATCTCCTCGACTTGGTGCGTACGATCACTCGTGGCGATCAGTCGGAAGCGATCGTTCGTGAGATCAATTTGGAGCGGGCGACGCGCGAGACGTTGCGGGTCACCGCCACGCCCATTCTCGGGCGTGACGGCGATCCACCCCTGTTCATCCTGGTGTTCCATGACATCACCCAGATGAAGAAGGTGGAGGCTATGCGTCGAGACTTTGTAGCCAACGTTTCGCACGAGTTGCGTACGCCACTCACCGCGATCCGCGGCTACACCGAAACCCTGCAGGATGGTGCGGTGAAGAATCCCGAACTGGCGACCAAGTTCCTATCGGTGATCGAACGTCATTCCGAGCGCCTCAGCCGGCTGGTCGACGATCTACTTACCCTTTCCGACCTCGAGCTAGGCCGCGCAGCGTTGCAAAGGTCGTCCCTCCAAGTCGGAGCCATTGTGGATGCGGCGGTCGACGTGCTGCACCGTAAGGCCGAGGCAGCCGGTGTGGTCATTCGCCGGCAATTGCCCGCAGATCTGCCCCTCTTGTATGCCGATCCCGATCGCCTCGAACAGATCCTGCTGAACCTCATCGACAATGCCGTGAAATACACGCCCTCCGGCGGGTTCATCACGATCACGGCACGCAGTCTAAGTTCGATCCCCAACGACCCGAGCAGCCCAGTCTCCATACCCGGGGATGCTTGGCTGGAGATTAGCGTTGCCGACACCGGCGTCGGCGTTCCACCTCAAGATCTGCCGCGCCTGACGGAGCGCTTCTATCGTGTCGACAAGGCGCGTTCGCGCGAACTCGGCGGAACCGGGCTGGGGCTGGCGATCGTCAAGCATATTGTGCAATCACATGCGGGCCGCCTGCGCATCGACAGCCAGCTCGGGCAAGGCACCCAAGTTTCCATCTACCTACCGCTGCAACGCCCCGAAAAAGCCGCATAACCAGCCAGGCCTTGTTGCGTCGCGTAGCGGATGGTCGGCAACGTTACTCGGGGCAAAGTCGACAGAGAAAAATTTACATTCAGGCTTGATTGTTTCTTTGATTCTGGATATCGAGCTGGCACTATGTCGGGCGAAGTGGTCGCGATTCCTGTGCGCCGAACCCAAGAGGAACGCAGTGCGTCGACGCGGACTAGGTTGCTCGACGCCACAATCGAGTGTCTGTCGGAGCTTGGCTATGCCGCGACCACCACCACCGAGATTGCACAGCGCGCCGGTGTGTCCCGTGGCGCCCAGTTGCATCACTTTCCCACCAAGGCGGAACTGGTCACCACGGCCGTGGAGCACCTATTCCATCGTCGTACGGAGGAATTTCGCGCCGCTTTTGCAGCGCTGCCGGCCGGTGCCAATAAGCCGGCGGCGGCGATCGACATTTTGTGGTCGATGTTTACCGGTCCTACTTTCTTTGCCTGGCTGGAGTTGATGGTGGCGGCTCGTACCGACGCGAATCTCCGCGGCCAGGTGGCCGGCATGGCCCAGCGTTTTGGCGACACCGTGCAGAACACGTTCCACGAACTTTTCACCGAGCGCTCCGGCGCAGCGACGGATGACCCGACCCCCGCCTTTGCCTTCGCTCTACTCCAGGGTACCGCCCTGGAGAGTATCGTTTTCGAAGATCAGTCACGCTTACTGCGCAATCTCGATGTGCTCAAAACACTGGCCGCGGTGGCCGAGCAACTGCGGCCCAGTCGCAAGGAGGAATAGACATGGCAACAGCAGGAGCGTTGTTGGGACTTGGATATGCGGTGCCCGAAGAGGAACAGGCACGTGCTGCCGTGCGCGAGAAGGAAACCTATCCGCAACTTCTCGCGCGCCTGAGCCACCAGTCGGTGGTCAAGCACTTTGATGCCTACGCCGACATTGCGTGGGGTTCGGAAGAGTACCGCGTCGATGCCGACGATCCGCGCTGGCAGTTATCCTCGGTTGAACCGTTGGGAGCCACCGACTGGTACCAGTCGCAACCGGCACACATCCGTTCGCGCATCGGCCTGCATCACTTCGCCGTTTTGATGAAAATAGGAGTGCAGTTCGAAAGCGCCCTCAAGCGTGGCCTGCTCGACTTCGCCTTCTCTCTCCCCAACCATTCCCCGGAGTTTCGTTACATCTACCACGAGGTGATCGAGGAAGCGCAGCACTCCTTGATGTTCCAAGAGCTGGTCAATCGCTCGGGACTGGATGTTCAAGGCCTGCCGAAGCATATGCAGCTTGGATCCCGCCTTGTGGTGCGTCTGGCACGCAGCTTCCCGACGCTGTTCTTCATGTTCGTGATGGGAGGGGAGGACCCGATCGACCATGTGCAACGAACCATGTTGCGTGCCGGCGTCGAGATCCACCCCTTGCTGCGCCGCATCATGCAGATTCACGTTACCGAAGAAGCCCGCCACCTTTGCTTTGCGCGCCACTACTTGCGCCAAAACGTCGGGCAGCTCAGCCGCGTACGCCAGTTCATGCTGTCGGTGCGTACGCCCCTCATCCTGAACGAAATGGCATCGCTGATGATGCGGCCATCGCCGCAGATCGTCGCAACCTATGGCATTCCCAAAGAGGTCGTGCAGGTAGCGTACGACAACAACCCCATCTTCCACGCCTCGCGACAAGAAGCTCTGCGCAAGGTGCGCGAACTCTGTGTCGAGCTGGGTGTCTTTCGCCCTGGGCTGTGGCGGCGTCTGGGGCTGTGGCAGCCTGCGCCGCTGGTCACCGCTAGCGCTTGATTCTCTGCCCCCGGCTCCCGAGCCTAGGCACCGACTCACATTGAGCAGGTCGCTGGCAGGCGTCGTTCGGATCACCGAGTGCCCACTATTGTGGACAAGCGTGCTAGTCGGTTGTGAAAATCCGGTGTGCCAACTCTGGCATTCAACATGCTGACACGTCCCTTACTGCCCCTGCTACCCAGGTCGGGTACACGCAAGGCGGAGTTTAAGAGAGGTGTGAAGGCAATGTCACGATTGTTTGTCTGCGGGAATGGGGAAATCACTATCGACGTCGATACCGTGCCCGGTCTCGCTTCCGCGTGGGAAGACGAGCGCGCTGACGCGCTGGTGCGCTGTGCGATCTTGATGGCGCTGTCGTCGCTCGTGCAAGGCGGAAACTGGCCTACCGAGGCCATTACGTCGATGATCGGATTCATGGAACGAATGAAGCAGGAAGTAGCGCTGACAAAGTTGATGTAGCGTCATGGCCGAAAAGTGCTCGTACTGTTCCGAGTCCGGCGCGTCGATTTTCTCCTGGCGTTGCCTACGACTCAGCCGGAGATGGCGCACGGCACACTGGCGCACCGGGCACATACCCGCGCCTGTTGTGGGAAAGCGCGGGTCTGAGCTAGGGTGCCGCAAATTCGTTCGGGGGTAGAGGATGTTTCGTCGCTGGGCTGAGGTGGTTGTCGCGCGTCCGTTGTTGGTGTTGTTTGCCGTGCTCGCGCTTACCGTGGCCATTGCATTGCAGGCCCGTCACTTGCGCCTGGATATTCGCGAGAGTGACCAGATGCCGCAGGATCACCCTTACGTCCGTCTTTACAATCACATCAACGAAAGATTCGGCGGCGGGGCGGTCGCCGTAATCGGTATCGTCCCCACAACCGGAGATATCTTCAACCCGCAAACTCTCCACACTATCGAGCGCGTCACGCGCGCTGTCGAAGCCTTTCCCGAAGCGGCGCAGGGAAGCGTCCTCAGCATTGCCTCGCCGCGTGTGAAGAGCCTCGAAAGCACCGGTGACGATATCGACGTGCACACGCTGATGCCCTCGGTTCCGCAAGACGAAGCTGGCCTCAAGCGTTTGCGGGCGGATCTCGATGACAACCAGTTGTATTCGGGTACACTCGTGGCCGCTGACGGCACCGCCGCGGCCGTGATCCTAGAGGTGCCGGTGGGTGTGAACTACCCGCAATTGCACCGCCGTCTCGAGGAGCTGAGCGCAAAAGAGAGCAATCCTTCGACGCGTCTCGTGCTTGCCGGGGGGCCCGTCGTGCTCTCCTATCTCGACCGATACACGGCACAGATGGCATTTCTCTTTCCGATTGCCGTGCTGATGATCGGCCTGGTCCACTACGAGGCGTTTCGTACCTTGCAGGCGATGATTCTGCCCTTGGTTACGGCGCTACTCAGCGTCGTGTGGGCCTTGGGCATCATGGGCTCGTTGCGGGCGCCGCTGGACACCTGGAGTTCGATTGCTCCGGTGGCGATTCTTGCTGTTGCTGCTGGTCACGCGGTGCAAATTCTCAAACGCTACTACGAAGAGTACACGGCTTGCGGCGACAACCGCGAGGCCGTGGTGGCATCCATGGAAAAGGTTGGTCCGGTCATGCTCATGGCTGGTCTGATCGCGGCCGCAGGCTTTGCGTCGCTGGCTACCTTCGACGTGAACAGCATCCGTGTCTTTGGTCTGTTGATGGCCTCCGGCATCCTCAGCGCCCTGGTCATTGAAATGACCTTCATCCCCGCCTGCCGAATTTTGCTTGGCGGTCCCGCCGGTCGCGAGACGATTCGTGAGCGCGAATCGCGCTGGCTGACTCCGATTCTCCACAGCCTTGCTGAGCATGTAGTGCAGCGCCCCTATGCGGTGCTTGCTGTTGCCGGCCTGGCGATGCTGCTGTCCCTGGGTGGCCTGGCGTCACTGCGAGTCGACAGCAGCCTGCGCGGCTACTTCTCTGCCAGCAGCCAACTGCGACAGGACGACGCAGTCATCAATGAGCGCTTTGCCGGTGCCTCGGTACTCAAGGTGTTACTCGATGGACACGTCGAAGGCGCTCTACAGCAGCCCGAGGTGCTACGCGCCATCGACGACCTGCAACGATTCATTGAGCGTCTGCCTGAGGTCGGCAAGACGCTTTCCTTGGTGGACTACGTGAAACGCATGCACCGCACGATGGATGCGCAGGCTGCGGCCAAAGCCGCCATCCCCGACCGCCAAGCTCTGATCGCGCAGTACCTTCTGCTCTACTCTTTGTCGGGACAGCCGGATGATCTCAGTAATCTCGTCGACCCAACCTACCGTGAGGGCATCGTGCTGGCGTTCAACAAGTCGGACGCCGCCGCCTTCGTGCATGCCCTGGTGAACGACCTCAACGGCTATGCTGCGCAACGCTTCGCCGGTTTGCCGGTTACCGTCGGTGTTGCCGGCGGCGCCCTGGGTGCGCAGGCGGCAGTGAACGAGGTCATCGTACGCGAGAAGATCCGCAATTTGATTCAGGTGACCTGCATCATCTTCCTGCTGTCGGCGCTAGCCTTGCGCTCGTTTGTCGGTAGCCTGCTCGTGCTGTCGCCTTTGCTGATTGCGGTTGTCGTGAATTTTGGGGTCATGGGCTGGACGCATACGGCGCTGAGCATGAGCACTGCATCGGTGACTGCGATGGGCATCAGCATCGGTGCCGACTTTGCCATCTACCTGATCTTTCGCTTACGCGAAGAGCTGCGCAGCCAAAGCAGCATCGAGACCGCACTGCGCAATACTTTGCTCACTTCGGGGAAGGCCATCTTCTTTGTTTCCTCTGCGGTAACCCTCGGCTACCTGATCCTCACCACCTCCGGCTTCTCCGCGTGGATTCACCTCGGTGGCTTCACCGCCCTGATCATGCTGGTTAGCTCCGTCGCTGCCGTGTCTGTTCTCCCCGCCTTGGTCATGGTCCTACGCCCCAGCTTCCTCGGCCCAGGCCTGCGCGAAGTGCGGGAGAGATGAACCACCAAGGCACCAAGACACCAAGAAGAGAAGCGATTGCGATTCCTGATGAGACGAATCGTGCTGCCGGCGAGGTCCTTGAGGTGGCGCTGACACTTCCCTCAGTCTCACGGCTCGGATGGGTCCTTGGTGTCCTTGGCGTCTTTGTGGTGAGCTAGCTCCCATGCCTACGAGGCCGTCGATTCCCACGTTTCGGAGGCTACTTGCCATAATCTCCAATTTGCTGCTGCGAAGCTCTCTGCGGAACTAACGAAGTGGGGAGGGCTCGATGGTGGCGCGAAGTTTGCCCACTCCGCTGCCATGGCCCGCTGCTTTGCTGTTTCCTTCCTGAGAATTCCCCCCACCATTGCCTGTCTGACCGTGCTGTGTGGTTGTCCCTCGACGACGCCAGTCCAGGAATCAGCGTTTCGCCATCCGCCTGCGGAGCCGGTGATTGCAGTGCAGACGGCCAAGCTCCGACGCGGGGTTCTGGATCAGGTGTTGTCGGCACCGGGGAGCGTGGTGGCGCGACGGCGCAGCTTGATCGGTGTCGAGGTGACGGGCCGGATCTCAAGCGTGCACGTGTCGGTTGGCGACCGCGTCGCCGAAGGGGCACCCCTGTTCGAGATTGATCCGACAGCATACGAGATGGCGCTACGCCAAGCGGAAGCGGTGCTCGACGTGGCGACCGCGGATCGCCGGCAAGTGGAGTCGGATCTCAACCGTGCGCGCACGCTGCGCCGGCAGAACGTGCTCGCCGAACAGGAGATCGAGCGCTTGACGACAGCCGTGGCGGTAGCCCAGGCGCGCGTGCGGCAAGCAACAGAGGCCTTGGCGCTGTCGCAACAAAACCTCCAGAAAACCGTGGTGCGGGCGCCGTATGCCGGCTCGATTGCGGAACGGCTCGCGGACGAGGGCACCACCGCGCTGGTGCAGCCGCAAACCATTGTCGTGGTCTTGGAGGAAACCACAGCGTTGGAAGCACGAGCGGCAATTGCCGAAAGCCAGATGGGGTTGGTCCGCGTCGGCGACCCGGCAACGGTGCGCATCCAGGGCGTAGCCGAGGCGGTGCAGACGCGTGTATCGGCAGTCGCCGACAGTATCGACCCGGCTACCCGCACCTACCTCATCAAGATGCCGGTTCCCAATCCACAGTTTCTGATCAAGGCCGGAGTGTTCGCTCATGTGGAAATCACTCCGCAAGCCACGGAGATGCTGCTCGCCCCGCGCGAGGCGATTCGTGTCGAAGATGGCCGTTCGCGTTTGTTGGTCATCGCTGATGAGCGCGTCGATACCCGAGTCGTTGAGCTTGGTGCCGTCGCTGAAAACGAGGCCGAGGTTGTTGCCGGGGCGGACGGGAGCGAGGTTGTCATCGTCGGTGAAGCGGCACGCAGCGTAGTCGCGGGTATGCGCGTACGGCCTCTCGATACACCTCCGGCTGGCTCATGAACATCTCTGACACTGCCATTCGCCGCCCGGTCTTTGCCGTAATGCTGATCGGCGGCCTTGTCGTCTTCGGCGTCATTTCCATGCAGCGCCTGGGGCTCGACTTGTTCCCGCGCGTCGAATTTCCGTTTGTGACGGTTACCACGGTGCTCGAGGGTGCCGCTCCGGAAACCGTCGAGCGTGAGGTCAGCCAAGTTCTCGAGGAGTCCATCAACACCATCGAAGGCATCCGCAGTCTGCGTAGCGCTTCCAGTGATTCGCTGTCGGTGTTGTTCATCGAGTTCGAGCTCGAGTACGACGTTGCCGAGAAGGCACAGCAGGTGCGCGACAAGATTTCGGCGGTGCGCGCACAATTGCCGCGCGAAATGGACCCGCCTGTCATCGAGCGGCTGGATCCGGATGCCTCGCCGATCTTGGCGGTGATGGTGGCTGGACCGGCCTCGATCCGTACCCTGAGCGAGTATGCGGACAAGCGCATCAAGCCCCGCCTCGAGCGCGTTCCAGGTGTGGGGAGCGTGCAACTCGTCGGCGACCGCCCGCGTGAAATTCGCATCTGGATCGATCCGGTGCGTTTGAGCGGATACGCGTTGTCCGTCGACGATGTCTTGCAAGCGCTGCAGCGCGAGCACGTGGAGTTGCCTGGTGGGCGCATCGAGACGCCGCAGCGGGAGTACACCATCAAAACTCGTGGGAAGCTCACCAGCGCGGATCTGTTCGGAGGCATCACCGTATTCGAGCACGGCGGCCGAGTCGTGCACCTGCGTGATGTTGCCATCGTCGAGGACGGTATGGCGGAGGAACGAACCATCTCGCGCCTCAACGGTCGCCGCGGCGTCTCTCTCCTCATTCGCCGCCAGTCCGGCGAAAACACAGTTGCCGTAGCCGATGCGGTGCAGGCAGAGCTGGCCACGCTGCACGAGCAGCTCCCGACCGGGTACGAAATGATCGAAGCTCTCGATCAATCCCGCTTCATCCGCAGCTCGATTCGCGATGTCGGCGGCGATTTGGTTTGGGGGGCGCTGCTGGCTGCGGCGGTGGTGCTGCTGTTTCTGCGCAACCTGCGCTCCACCTTGATAACCGCTGTGATCATTCCAACCTCGCTGCTCGGTACCCTGACGATCTTCTACTTCATGGGGTTTACTCTCAACAGCATGACGTTGATGGCCTTATCGCTGTCGATCGGGGGCCTCATCGATGACGCGATTGTGCTGCTGGAAAACTCTTACCGCCACATGGAGCAAGGCGAGAGCCCGCGCGCAGCAGCTTCGAACGCCACGTCGGAGATCGGCCTGGCGGTGTTCGCCAACAACCTGACGAACTGCGCCGTGTTCATTCCCATTGCCTTCCTGGGCGGTGTGGTGGGCCGCTTCTTCCGTGAGTTTGGCTTGGTGGCGAGCGGGGCGGTGGTCATCTCGACGTTGGTGGCGCTGACGTGGACGCCAATGCTGTGCTCGCGCTTCCTGCGGCTGCAGACGCGCAACCCGTGGATGTATCGGGTCCTGGAAGCAGCCTACGCGCGTCTCGACCGGCACTACAAGAGCGTGCTCGGGTGGGGATTGGGCCATCGCTGGGCTGTGGTGGGCTTAGCTCTGGCGAGCATCGTTGCCGGGCTTGGTTTTGCCGGGCGCATGAAGATCGATTTCATGACCATCGAAGACCGTAGCGAGTTCAACGTATGGATGAAGCTGCCCCTGGGCAGCACCATCGAGCAAACGCAGGCCATGGTGCATGCGGTGGAAGAAGACCTGCGGAATTTCCCGGAAGTGCGCGCGGTGTTCTCTACCATTGGTAGCGGCCTGCAGAAGCGCGCCAATGAAGCACAGCTCTACGTGCAGCTCTCCGAGAAGCGCGATCGCCGTCTCGGGCAGATCGAGATCATGCGTCAGATGCGCCACCGTTTGGAACAGCGTGGTCAGCTCTCCGACTTTGCCGTCGAGGAAGTACCGTTGTTCAGTGTCCCAGGGCACCGCAACGCACAGATCATGTATGCCGTTCGTGGCCCGGAGATCGAGCAACTGCAACGCTACGCGCACGGATTGATCGAGCGCATGCGCCAAGCCGGCGGCTACGCGGACCTGCTGACCTCCTACGAAACGGGAAAGCCGGAAATTTCGTTGGATCTCGCGCGCGATCGCGCTGCTGATCTCGGGGTGCCGGCGTTGCAGATCGGGCGCACGATTTCGGCCTTGGTAGCAGGTATTCGCGCTACAACATTTGAGGAGCACGGAGAGCGCTACGACGTGCGTGTGCAAGTGCAGCCCGAGTATCGCGACGACCCGTCGAAGCTCGACTTGGTGCGCGTGCGTGCACCGAGTGGCGTGCTTGTCCCGCTGCGCAACTTGGCGACCATCCGTATTGGCAGCGGACCGGTACAGATCGACCGCGACAGCCGCACCCGCGCCATCACCATTCTTGGCAATCTCGACGGCAAAGCGGCCGGTGCGGCAGATGAAGAGGTGGTGCGTTTCGGGCGCGAACTGGGCATAACCGGCGAATACGAACTGGAGGCCATCGGCCCCACCCAGCGCTTGCGCGAGACGCTGGCGGCAATAGGCTTCGCCTTCATGGTTGCCTTGCTGTCGATGTACATGATTCTCGCCGCTCAGTTTAACTCCTTCATCCATCCGCTGACGATCATGGTATGTGCTCCGTTGTCCTTCATCGGTGCTTTTGCCGCGGTGTGGCTGTCCGGTGTGTCGCTCGATCTCATGGGCCAAATCGCTTTCTTGATGCTCATGGGGGTTGTGCTGAAGAACGGAATTCTCCTCGTCGACTACACCAATACCCTACGCGAGCGCGGCTACGCATTGTTCGATGCAGCTCTGGAAGCGGGTGCCACGCGCATGCGGCCCGTAGTCATGACCACGGTGTGCACCGTCTGCGGCATGCTGCCTGTCGTGCTGAGCAGTGGTGACGGCTCTGAGTGGCGTAGCCCCATGGGCATCATCTCGATCGGCGGATTGATCACGTCGACCGTGTTGACCCTTCTGGTCGTGCCCGTGGTCTACACGCTCTTCGACCAAGCAGGGGAGTGGCTCTTGAGCTGGGTGCGACGGCCTGAAGCAAGGGCAGAAGTCGAGGTTGCCAGGTACGCCGGTTCGCCGGCGGGCGGTGCGGCGCTCGCGAAATCAGATGCGCCAGTGCAGGAGTAAACGCGCGGCAGGATTGGCCTCATCAGGAAGAACATTCGGCATGTGTCGGAATTGGGGTGGTGGAGACCCGAGGCTGAGCAGTTGTGCGTGACTAACAAGTTCGCCCATGTAGAATCGTGGGCACTGAGGTGACGTATGCTGGTCCTGCTCCTTGCCATGGCTGTGACGGTGGTGCTCTCGCCACCCGTGCGAGCAGCTTCGATTCCCCCGGTTCTGCGCTCGCGAAATGCCCAGAACCTTACGGTTCATGTTCACGCCAACGGAGGCGAAACGCTTAGCGCGAGCTACCTGCATACCTTCAACGAGTACGATGCGGGGCTGAGTCTCTATGGCCCGGATGGGCGTCTCCTGCAGCGTAGCTCCTTCCCTTGGGCTAGCGGCAGTGGTGCGCAGATGTACACGTTGAGTGCCGGAGCCGGCGACTACCGTATTGTGCTTTCCGAGCAGAACTACACTTGGTCTCTGTCGACTTCCGGGGGCCAAATGGTGGTCGAACCGAAATACCGCTGGGCTAGCTTTCGTTTGCAGGGAGCGGATACGTCGCTGCCGTTTTACTTCGATGTCCCCCCCGGGACGCCTTCGTTTACGGTGCATACCAGCGGCTTCAGCGGCAGCTCCGGATCGGTGCAACTGTTCCGCCCGGACAACACTTCCCACGCGAGCATTGGCATCAGTAGCGGCGAGGCCGACGATGCCCGCACCGTCATCAACCCGACGCCCGGCATGTGGTACTGGACCGGGTCCGGTACGGACATCGGCGTCTGGCTAACGGATCTGCCGAATGTCTTTGCCCCCGGGCAAGCAAGCAACTACTTCGACTCAAGTGCGCCGCCATCAACCTCGGCAGCGCTCGCCGCCAATGCCAATACCGTACTTGGCCCGAGTGGCTGGGTGGCTGTCGAGTTCGTGCCGCATACCACCGGCAGCTACCAACAGATCGCGCCAGAGATGGAGTGGACCGGGTTCAAAGCCGTGCGCTTGCTGCTGGGCGACGACATTGAGGCAAGTAACGACAACGGGGATCCCAACGTCATCAATGCCAGCAACTTCCACTTCAGTGGCTGGCGCTACGATGGGCAGGTCGACGAGTTCCGCAGTCGCGGGGTGCAGTTGATCATGCCCATTCTCGACATGGATCAGCTTTGGATGGGAAACTGGAACACCACGCCTCCGTGGCCATCCTCGCAGGTGAACGAGTTCGCTGAGTACTGTCTGGCTGTCATCCAACACGCCAACGTCGAGCGCAACGACGGCATCGAGTATTGGGAGATCTTCAATGAGCCGGAGTGGATTCTCGGCGAAGATGGGACGACCGACCCCAACGATGTCGCGGCGCAGTACGTGGCCATCTTCAAGAAGGTCCGCGATCGCGTGCGTGCGCATCCCGATGCGCGCGTCAACGGCGTCCAGCTCGGTGGCCCGGCTCTCGGTAGCGCGACCTTTCGTTACATGAACAGCAGCATCATGACCGACCTCCTCGACGAGGCGGATGCCGACGTCGGCTTCCTCTCCTGGCACACCTACATTCACGGCGATCTCGATGACACGTGGCGCTTTGCGGCGGACATGGATCTGGTCGACAACATCCGCCAAACGGCCGGGGATGCGATCGCTGACGAAAAGCTGGTGCTCACCGAGCACAATACGCATCCCGGAACTCCCGTCGTTCCGGAGATTCTCGAGACGCACGAGTCGTCCTTGTACTACGTATCGTCGCTGATCCACCGCAAGCGTGGTGGCAAGGACTTCATGATGACCTACTACGAACTACTCGATGAGACGAACACGACCAATGGAACGACGCACAAGAAGGGCCTCATTGCCGGCACCTACCCGAATTACGTCCGCAAGCCTGTCGCCTACGCAGCGCGGTTGGTCAACAAGGTGCTCAAGGAAGACGTCGTCAGCAGTAGTAGTGACCATGAGGGTCTCGAGGTCCTCGCCACCTACGACGATAGCAGCGGTGCCGAGGTGCTCTCCCTGCTCGTCGTCAACAAGACTCAGCGCAATATCAGTGTCAGCGGAGCGACCGTTACAACTCCCCTGGTCGGCACCTGGTACTTGTCTCGCGTAGCTCTGCTCGACGAATCGCCGACGGCGTACGCCCACCTCGGAGTTGCCGCGCATACGGACAATGGCGGAGGCATCGCTATCTCTCAAACTTTTGCTGCGCGCGGCATCTACGCGTTGGTGCTGAGCCGGCAGAATCCAGATGCCGACGGCGACGGTGTTGCCGTGGACTTCGACAACTGCACGGCCGTAGCGAATCCCGATCAAGGGGATGCCAACGGCGATGGTGTGGGCGACGCCTGTAGCAGCGACGACGATGGCGACGGTGTCGATGATGGGCTTGATGACTGCCCGATGGTTCCCAATGCGGCACAAGAAGATCTGGACGGTGACAGCGTTGGCGACGCTTGCGACAACTGCCCGCTCGATGCAAATCCCGACCAAAACAACACCGATGCCGACGCCAGCGGAGACACCTGCGATCTATGCCCCGCGTCTGCGGATCATCCCAGCGTGCGCCCACGCCAAGCTCGCCTCAGCAAGCTTGCGCCACCGGCTACGGATGACAGGCTCGGCGGTCTCGACGTACGCGGCCTTCAGGATGTGACGATGAATCCCTTGGTGGAAGACGTCCAAGTCCGTCTGTTCAACAGCGCCGGCACCTTTCTGGATGAGACCCTAACGCACCCGGCTAGCGACCTGGGTTGGAGGTCCACGTCATCGTCCTTTCAATTCAAGAACCGCGACTCGGCCCAGTTCGGAGGTATCGGTCAGGTGAAGATCAAGCGGCGCAACGGTGCTTTCGACTTCAAGGTCACAGCCAAAGATCGGGATCTTTCCGGTGCAGCCGGCAGCGATCATCTCGGCTTCACGTTGCGTATTGGGAACGGCGCCGCCGCCGACTGCTGGAGCGGTACGATCACCGCATGCGACGCCGGTAGTGACGCGGTGCGCTGTCGTTAGCTCGCCGCGGCAGGTGGTTATTCAGTAGACGAACGCGGAGAGAAAGGAGTAGCACGTGTATGAACGACACCATCACCCGCTGCTGTCGCGAGCAGCGTTCGCCTGGAGGCTTGTAGGCCATGGCGCTGTCGCCCTTATTCTCCTTAGCCTATCGTTGGCAATCGGGATCAGCGGGTACGAGCACTACGAAGCGCTGCTCTGGCGCGACGCGTTCTTGAATTCCGCCATGTTGCTAGGTGGCATGGGGCCCGTCAACGCCCCCGTCACCCCGGGCGGCAAGGTCTTCGCCGGGATCTACGCGCTATATGCAGGCCTCGTCTTCCTTGTCGTCGCCGGTCTCTTGCTCGCTCCGGTGGTGCATCGCATCCTCCACCGTTTCCACCTGGATGAAGCAGCGTCGTGAGGTGTAGAGACGGCCCGTCTCCAAAGATGAATCCTCAATGTTCGCAAACGCGAGCAAAGCCCAAGCCCAGGGCGATGCCCCGGGAAATAGGCTTGATGCCCCTTCGGGGCGGAGCGGCTTGGCTTAACCGACCGGCATTGGGGCAAAGCCCGGTGTGCCCCAACCTGTGTTCCGATTCCGCTACCGATGCCGATCCGTTTGCAGAGTTACTGGCGCAGAGGTTCCTCAGGTGCGGAACAAGAAGTTGCGTGCGATTACCATGCGTTGCACCTGCGAAGTGCCTTCGTAGATCTGCAGTAGCTTGGCGTCACGCATCAATTTTTCGACCGGGTACTCCTTGGTGTAGCCGTAGCCGCCGAAGACTTGAACCGCGTCGACGGCCGACTTCATCGCCAAGTCGGCGCCCCATGCCTTGGCGATGGCGGAAGTGCTGGTACGCTTGACGCCGTTGTCGACTTCCCACGCTGCTTTCTGCCAAAGCAAGCGCACCATTTCGTGTGCCATGACCATCTCGGCAATCATGAATTGCACGGCCTGGTGTTGCGCAATCGGCTGGCCGAAGGTCTTACGTTCCAGCGCGTAGCTACGCGACTCCTCGGCGCAGCGTCGGATCAGCCCGGCCGCCAACGCGGCAATCATCGGGCGCGAGCGATCGAACGTTTCCATGGCGATGGAGAAGCCCTGGCCCGGTTGGCCAAGGATCTGATCGTCCGGCAGGTACACGTCGTCGAAGATGACGTCGCGTGTATCACTGGCGCGTTGCCCCAACTTGTCTTCCTTGCGGCCGATGGAAACACCCGGCGTGTCGGCGGCGACCACGAACGCGGTAATCGAGCGATGGCGCTGCGCCGGGTCGGTGGTAGCAAATCCGGTAAAGAAGCTGGCGTGCCCGGCATTGGTGATCCAACGCTTCTGGCCGGTGAGGCGCCAGCCGTTGCCGTCACGCACGATCTTCGTCTTCATGCCGGCAACGTCCGAACCCGCATCGGGCTCACTACAGGCGTAACTCACGAAGCGGCATTGCTCGCCGAGCTGCGACAGCCAACCCTGCTTTTGTGCCTCGGTTCCGGCGATGAACAAGGGCAAGGAGCCGAGGTGATTGCACATGATGCTAGTGGCAACCGCCGCACAGCCAAACGCCAGCTCCTCCGATACCAAGCATCCATCAAAGGTGTGCAGGCCGATTCCGCCATACTGCTCCGGCAGCTCGACGTTCATCAGGCCAAGCTGCCAGGCCTCCTCGAATACCTTGGTAGGGAACTCTTCGTTGCGATCCCACTCGGTTGCCTTGGGAATCAGTCGCTCCGCCGCAAAGCGGCGCGCGGTTTGGACCAGTTGCTCTTGCTCTTCTGTCAGTGTCGGGTTGAACATGCGTCCCCGCCTAGCATTTCGTCAACACTCAGGAAACGCTTCGCTTTGGCACCGGCGTTTGTTCGGGGCGTGTCGGAAGCGAGCAACGGCACGGCGCTTACCGCGCCACCGGGATGCGTGCTGCGCGTCGACTCACGTCATCGGTATCGTCTTTATATGCAACCCCTTTGAACCTCACCCGCGGCACGTGAGTCAGGAGGCGCTCCCGGCGAGTCCGAACATTGATGGCCCTCCAAGATCAAACAGCCCCACTACCTGCGCTTGACTTGAATCTGGACGCGACTCGTTGTAGCTGCTGCGGTCCCTCACGCGAGGAGAGTCTTCACATGGGAAAAGTGACAATTTCGATGGTCCATCTAGCATCGACTCGCCATCTCTAACTTCGCCAATGCACGATTCATCGAGGTCGCGAAAGTTTTCGCGGGCCGACGACCGCCCCGTACAGCAAGACGCCCGAGATGCTGAGCAAGAGCGGGCCTCCACCGAGCGGCCTATTCGGGTGGCAATCATCGGCGGGGGGTGCGCGGGAATGACGACCGCGTGGGAGCTCACGCGGCCGGAGCACCGTGGCCGTTACGAGGTGACCGTTTACCAGGCCGGCTGGCGTGTGGGTGGCAAGGGGGCATCGGGGCGCGGAGCATCGGGACGTATCGAGGAGCACGGCCTGCACCTGTGGATGGGCTTCTACGAGAATGCCTTTCGGCTGATGCGGGAGTGCTACGCAGAGTTAGGCCGCGACCCGAACTCCTGCCCGATCGCGACATGGGAGCAGGCCTTCACGCCAGCCCCCGTGGTTGCCGTGGCGGATCGCACGCCGAATGGAGACTTCTCTCCCTGGGTCGCCCACTTCCCGTCCGGAGAAGGGTTGCCTGGCGATGCCGACGCCGAGCGCAAGCCGTTTTCCGTGGCGGGTTATCTGCGCCAGTCGGTTGCCCTCGTCGGCGAGCTGTTGCGCTCGGCGCACGCCAACGCCCGTGCCGAGGACCCGGAACGCCCCCTGCCGCGACACCCTCTCGAACCAACGGCGCTGATCAACGCCGTCGAGAGTCTCATGCGGTACGGGAGCTTGGCGACGAGCGCTGCGCTCCACGAGGCCATCGACCTTCTACAGTCCGGCTTTGCGCTGCTCTTCCCGAGCTCGTTGCAGCCCGGGGGACCGATGGCGCGGTTGGTGGACGCGATTGACAGCGCGGCGCGGGCGCGGCTCGATACCTTAGTCGAGTCGGATCCCGAGGCTCGCCGCGTATGGACGGTGATTGATCTGATCCTGGCGATTCTGCGGGGCTCCATTCGCTTCGGCCTCGCTCTAGATCCACGCGGCTTCGACGCGATCAACGACTACGACTGGCGGGAGTGGCTGCAACTGTGCGGCGCATCGGAGACGTCTCTACAGTCTGGCTTCCTGCGTGGAATCTATGACCTCGTTTTCGCTTTCGAGGATGGCGATCCGGCACGCCCGTCCCTGGCAGCAGGGGTCGCCCTGCGCGGTGCGCTGCGCATGTTCTTCACCTACCGGGGCGCACTGTTCTGGCGGATGAACGCAGGCATGGGAGACATCGTCTTTGCCCCCCTCTACGAAGGGCTCGAGCGCCGCGGGGTGCGCTTCGAGTTTTTCCACCGCTTGCGTCATATCAGCCTCGGCGACGATACCGGCAACGAGGCTCACGTGGAGCGACTTGCCTTCGATGTACAGGCGGCGGTCCGTGGTGGCGGCGCCTACCGGCCGCTCGTTGACATCGGTGGCTTGCCTTGCTGGCCGGCAACTCCGGATTGGGCACAGCTCGAAGAGGGTGCGACGCTCGCCAATGAGGGGCTCGAGCTGGAGGCCCCTTGGGAGAAGCGCGCCCATGGTCACAAAGAACTCCTCGTCGGGCGAGACTTCGATTTCGTGGTGTTGGCGGTCGGTGTTGCCGCGATTCCCGAGGTGGCATCCGAGCTGATCGCACGCTCACAGCGCTGGCGCGATCTCGTCGAGCGAGTGAAGACGGTTCCCACGCAGGCCTTTCAACTCTGGCTCCACGAGGAGACCCGTGAGCTGGGATGGTCGCACCCGCAGGTCAACCTCTCCGGCTACGTCGAGCCGTTCGATACTTGGGCCGATATGAGCCACCTGGCGCCATGCGAACGATGGTCGCGGCCGGTGCGATCGATCGCATACTTTTGCAGCGTGCTCCGCGATCGGACGCCGAGCCGCGGCCCGGACGCAGAATTCCATGCCCAGCAACGAGCCGCCGTACGTGAGAACGCCATGCGTTTCATCGATCGCGATCTACGTGCCCTCTGGCCCCGAGCCTTCGATGCGGACGGGACCTTCCGCTGGCAGTTGCTCGCCGCCGATGCTGCGCCTTCCAACGCGCACGATGGGCAGGAGCGCTTCGACACTCAGTTTTACACCGCCAACGTCGCGCCTTCTGATCGTTACTCGCTCTCGGCCCCGGGAACGATTCGCTATCGGCTCTCACCTCTCGACCGGAGTTTCGACAATCTCACCGTAGCGGGTGACTGGACGCAAAGCGGACTCGACTCGGGCTGCGTAGAATCGGCCGTGATGTCGGGGCTGCTTGCCGCGCACGCGTTGAGCACTAGCCCTCCCCTCGAATCAATCATCGGATACGACCACCCATGAGCCAAGAACGTCATCGTCGCCCGCTCCCCATACGTACCGGCCCCATCCGTGGAGCCACAGAGTCCTTTCGTTCACCATTTACGGCAGCGTCTGTCGCTGGTGAGAGCCCCTTTTCCGGGGCGATCGACGAGGCGGTGCGGACAGCCTACCGCGTGGTCGACGAGTACATCGAACTCGGGTGGCAAAGCGCTGCCCGCCACCGTCCAACCGGAGAACGCCCCATGAACCCTCTCACAAGCAACGTACAAGAGATCACAACGCTGGCGATGCGTTTCTGGCTCGAGATGGCGGAAACATGGATGATGCCACTCTCGCAAGCCGCGCCCTGGCGAGCCTGGGCGGGGGGAAATCCTGATGCCGCTTGGGATCGTGGCGCCGACGCGAGTCCCTGTTCCACCACGACGAACACCAACGAACGGAGCGTTGCCGGCGAGCGTTTAGCGGTGACCCTATCGGTCGCCTCGCAGCAGCCAAGTCAGGTCACCGTCGATCTCCAGCCGGGATCGGCGGTAACAGACCTTGCCGTGCAGGATTTACGCGCGGTGGACGACGCGGAGAAACCGCCGCTGGTCGCGGTGCGATGCGATGCCATCGATGGCCGGTTGCGCGTAGAGATGAGTGTTCCACGCGATCAGCCCTCCGGCGTCTATGTCGGAGCAATCGTCGATCGTGTTCGCCACGAGGCACGCGGTACGGTCACCGTGGTCGTACGCGACCCTGAGGCACTCGGGTCGGACGGATGAACGGTGATCCCCTCGTGCCCTCGCTGCTGCGCGAATATGGGGAGGCGGCGCGGGCGGCACTGTTTTCGTATTTGCCCGATGCCGAGCCCCGGCGACATCTCTACGATCTCGTCGCCGACTACCCGCGCCGCGGGGGGCGGGGATTGCGGCCTACGCTGTGCATCGCCACCGCTCGCGCGTTCGGACGGTCGCTCGACGACGCGTTGGCTACCGCCGCATCGATCGAGCTGATGCACAACGCCATGCTTGTCCACGACGATATCGAGGACGAGAGCTTGGAGCGACGTGGCAGACCGGCGCTGCACGTGACCGCCGGTGTACCGATCGCCATCAATGCCGGCGACGCGTTGTCACTCCTCAGCCTGCGCCCACTCGTCGAAAACCGACATCGCCTTGGGGCCTCCTTAGCGCTGCGGATCGTCGAAGAAGCCGAGAAGATGGCGCGGGAGTCGGCGGAGGGTCAAGCAATGGAGCTTGGCTGGCGGCGTGACAATTCCTTCGACGTCAGCGAGGCGGACTACCTTGTGATGGTGCTGAAGAAAACTTGCTGGCTAACCACCATCTACCCCAGCCGCGTAGGCGCCCTCATTGGGACGGGGGGGCGTATCGACACCGACGCCTTCATCCGGTTTGGCTTCTTCCTTGGTGCCGCCTTCCAAATCCAAGATGACCTGCTCAACCTGGATGGCGATCCCGTTGCCTACGGTAAGGAGCTCTCCGGCGACATCTATGAGGGAAAGCGCACGATCCCCTTGATCCGACTTTTTCGCACCGCGACGGCGGGCGAGCGGCAACGGTTGGAGGAGCTATTCGCGCGGCCGCGCTCCACACGCGACGTGGCGGAGGTGCAATGGGTTCGGGAACGGATGGATCATTACGGCACCGTCGACTATGCGCGAACGATGGCGCACGCGCTGGCAGGCGCGGCTCTCCACGAATTCCGTGCGCTATTCGATGGTCTGCCCGAGTCGCGCGACAAACGCTTCATCGAGGCGCTTCCCGCCTGGGTGATCGCACGTAGCTGACTTCCCACGAGGCGTACAGGAGGCACCCTTGAGCCTATCCCCGTTTAGCGACTCCGACGGCCGGCACTACATGCAGCGCTTCGCGCCACCCTACAGCTTCGATGGGGTGACGACGAGGCTGTTTCCCCTGCGCGCACGACTACCCGTATTGCAGAGCTTCGTCGATCAGTACTTGAACATCATTCCCGCCGAGAGCGGCCGCTTCCGAGCTTTCCTGCCGTATGTCTTCCTGATGATTCTCGACTACGGCAAGCTCTCGCAACGTTCCGAGAACCTGGGATGGTTCTCGCAGCACGAAATCCTATTTGCGATTCCGCTCGAGTGGTACCGCGTCGTCAACGGGAAATGGATCTTCCACGACTGGGCGACGACCACTCCCTTCATCTTTGTGGACTCCGAGACCTCGTTCACACTCGGGCGCCAACTCGTTGGTTGGCCGAAGGCGTTGTGTGTGTTTGAGCCGACCGTCAACCGCTGGGTGGATGATCCACGTGCACCTGATCGACTCGCTACCGTCAGCGCCTTCGTCTACCCCAAGGTCTACGCCGGCGCGCGGCCCGAACAGCGCGTGTTTTTGGAGGTGCGTCGTGATCCGCCCGTGCCTTTCTTCGCGTTGCCGTCGGGGGCTACAGCCACAGAGTTCGCCCCATGGAAGGTAATGGGCGACGCCCTTCGCGGCGCCATCGACCTCAGTCGCGACATGTCCGCCCTGCTCGCGAACCTGGGTGGGATCGTTGGTGGCACGGCGCACGACCCTGGGAATTTCCGCCGCATGGCAGAGCATCTCTTACGAATGTTCGATCCCTACCAGCGTGAGATGTACGCCAACTCGATCAATCTCAAGCAATTTCGCTCCGCCTCCTCGCCGCACGATTACTGCTACCAGGCGCTCACCAACGGACGCATCCTCACCACCACGGTGAACGGTGGTGGGCTTCTGCGCGAAATCGGCACACCGCCGGGCGATGCACGCGGAGGCTACTCTATCCATCTAGTTCGCTGGCCGAACCTTCCCATCGTCGACACTCTCGGTTTGGAGGTCGCGCGCGAGTGGCAAGGCGACGGCGCACCGGTTGCCGAGCTGCACCCAGTCATGCCCCTCTGGTACGAATCCGACATGGTCTACGAGCACTTCGAGAACGTCGCCTACCGTGCATTCGACGGTCGCTGGAACAGTGCAGACGAGGGACATGCCGAGTCTGTCTCTCCGAGCCCGCCTGTCGCGGGTGTAAAGCTGGATACACGCTTCAATACCGCACTCGGCAGCGCCTCGCAGGCGATCGCGGGGCCGTTCCGCTTTGCCGATACGACGATGCAAGTGCTGCCGTTACTTGCTGATCGGAAACGGCTTCAGTCGTTCATCGACGGCTACCTCAACCACCCTCTGAATCGTGACACATCGGCCCCCACCGGATGGTGCTTCCGAGTCTGGGGCCCACCGAATCGAGACGATGGGCACGCCTACATCTACCTGGTCGCGACGCACTTTGGCGATGTAACCTCGGCGTCGAACAACATCGGCGCCTGGGCCTCGCGCGAGCTTTCCTTTCTCGTTCCCGTCCAATGGTACACCCGCTCCGGCACCGGGGAACGCCTGACCAGCTTGGGCCTTCTCCCGGTGGTGACCTTCACGGATAACCACACCGCGATGATCTCCAATTCCGAGATCTTCGGCATTCCGACGCGCATGGGCCGGTTTAACTGCCCCCCGAATATGTGGATGACCGATCCATCGCGGCGACGCGCACATGCGCTTCTGACCGTCTCTACCGAGGTTCTCCCTTCGCTCGGGCTCGGGCAGCAGATACGGGAGCACCCCATCGTCGAGCTGTGCGGCGGTGAGCCTGTCCCGATAGAGGCAGCGGGGGCAAGGCTCGCACACGCCGAGACCTTTGGCCCGCCACTCGTCGAGGAGCTTGCGCGCAAGGCTGCGATGCAACGAGTCCATGACGGCGAGGCAAGAGCAGCCCGGGTGCTGGCCCTGGAAACCCTGGTCCACGGCGTACCTTGGAACCTGTTTACGATGAAGCAGTTTCGCGATGTGCAGTACACCGACCGCGCCTGCTACCAATCGATCGTTGTCGTACCGCGATGCATCGAGGATCTGCGGGAGATTCGCGAGATCGAGACGCCCCTGCATGTACGCATCAACAGTTACCCAGAGTTGCCGATCGTGGAGCTGCTCGGCCTACGCAGCGTACCTCTTCCCGGGGAGCACAAGGGCGGCGTCCCACACCTGTTGCAGCCGCTACGCCCTTTCTGGCTGAACCTATCCTTTACTCAAGAGCTCGCGCAGGGTCTTTGCTTTCGGGATACCTCGGACACGTGGCAAAAGGCCGACCTTCCGCGATGGTACTTCGATGGCGATCCCGCCGACGTGCTCCCGGTGGGTCGTTCCCTCGAAGAGGCAATAGACGATGGCCCCCCGATGCGTCTGCGATCGATCGCGCGTGGGTGGCGCGATGCCTATGGCGACCGCATCACTCGCGCAGAGGCCGCCACGGCGGCCGAGACGATTGATCCGCAAGCCATCGTCGAATCGATCCTCTCCCGCGAGTGGGAGAACCACGACGAACAAGCGCGCTGGCAGGCCCGTCGGCACGAGCTCGAGCAGGGGCTTTACGATCGGCTTTCGCGGGGGGCCTCCGGTGAAAGCCGCAGCGCCGAGGCAAATTACTTTCGTGAGGCGTTGAGCGGAATTCAGCGAGGTCCCGACCAGCCGCGG
>CAZGSN010000128.1:0-10135 GCA_964528465.1 uncultured Binatia bacterium (SeqCode) | reverse complement strand
CGAACTCGTCGAGCGCACCGTGACCATCCTGCAAGCCGAAGCCAAGAAGGGACAGGTGAGCTTGCACCTCGACCTGGCGGGCGATCTTCCCGGCTTCTTCGGCAATGGTGACAAGATCCGCCAAGTTCTGACCAACTTGTTACTCAACGCCATCCAAGCGACGCCCCCACAGGGCAACGTGTGGGTTGCGACGCGGGTGCTGCTCCTGGGCGAGGTGGAGCGCTTGCAAATCGAGATTCGTGACTCCGGACCGGGAATCGCGACGGAGGAGCTGGACCAGGTGTTTGCCCCGTTTTTCACCACCAAGGCGCAAGGCACAGGCTTGGGCCTCGCCATCTCACGTAGCATTGTGCGCGAGCACGGCGGTGATGTGTCGGTGGAGTCGAGCCCAGGTGCCGGTGCCACTTTCTTCATTGATCTGCCCGCCATTGCGCCCGCCTCTATCTGACACCTAAGCGAGCAGCGACTTGTCCGCGCCAGCCACAGAGTCGATCGCCAGGACACCATTTCGTTGGCATCCCTAGCCTACCAGGAGAAGTCATGAGGACAGTTGCCGAGGTTCTACGTTGGCGCGCACTCCAGCATCCGCAGCAAATCGCCTTGCGACATGAAGAACGGGACACCACGTATGCCCAATTGGATCGGCGCGCAAATGTCGTTGCCAACGCACTTCTTCGCGACGGCCTACAGCCCGGACAGCGCGTGTGTGTTCTCGACAAGAGCCATGATGTGTTCTTCGAGGTCCTCGCCTGAAAATAAAGACCGCTATGTTCGATCGGTGGTACGCCGTAACCTCCAGAGCCGGCGCTAGCGCCGGCTCTGGGTGAGTAGGCGCGTCTTGCGCTCCATGCGCAGGATGCTCTCTTCGTTGCTGAGCTGCCTAAGCTGGTCGCGAGGCACCCAGCGGAGGTCGTGAGACTCGTCGCTGATGCGCAGCTCCTGGTTTGGGGCTGCAATCCAAAGGAAGCGGAAGTCGTGATGCCAGTGCGCTGACTCATCGCCGCGCTGTGGGATCAGGTGCACATCGATGTCAAACGGTTGGTCGAACTCGTAACCGGCGATGTCTTCGAAGCGGGTCAGCCCCGACTCCTCTTCTGCTTCACGACGGGCAACGGCTCTGACGTTGCTGTCGCCGTCAGCGTGTCCTCCGACCTGCAGCCAGCGGTTGAGCTTGCGATGGTGTGTCAGCAACACCGAGGCGCGATCGGGAGAGAGGATCCACGCGGAGCCGGTGATGTGCCCCGGCAAGCAAGTGCGTTCGAAACAGTCCGTATGCGCTTCGACCAGCTCGCGCACACGGGCCACCACTTCCTGCTCCTCGGGATAACGTCGCAGGTATCCATCCAGCAGATGTAGGAGAGGTTGGCGGTGCATACCGCTTAGCTCCTCAAGGCTTGCATGGATGGTTGCGGGCGGCGGCGTAGCTCGGGGTTACCCAACTGCCCACACGCCCCCATCAGATCGCGGCCCTGGGTGACCCGTCGCTTGACGAAAATCCCGCTGGCTCGCAGGTGTTTCAAGAAGGGCATGATGGAGTCTTCGCCGGGCGCCGCATAGGCAGCGTCGCGTTGCGCGTTGTAGGGAATCAGATTCACCACGCAGGGCAAAGGTCGGCACCACCGTGCCACCTGCTCGGCATGCTCGATGCTGTCGTTTACTCCCTGCAACATCACATATTCGATCAGAAACCGGCCCCTTGGATGCAAGGGATACTCGAGCAAGGTGCGCTGTAGCTCGGCAAGCGGCATGCTCTTGTTGATAGGCATGAGCTGCTCGCGCAGAGCATCGTTGGGCGCGTTCAGCGAGATCGCCAAGCGCAGGTTACGCCAGTTCGGCTCGGCGCGTGCGACCTCGGCCAACTGCCGCAGGCCGTCGATGCGGCCGACCGTAGACACGGTAATTTGGGTAAGCGGCATAGCGGCACCGTTCTGGTCACTGAGCACGCGGATGGCCTGAATCACGTTGTCGAGATTGTCGAGCGGCTCGCCCATGCCCATGAACACGATATTCTGAATCCCGTCGCCGAAGTATCGAAACGGCTTCTTCTGAGGGCCATGGCGTTCGATCATGATCTGCCGCGCCGCCAGCCGTTGCAGGACGATCTCTGCCGCCGACAGATTGCGCAGCAAGCCCATGCGTCCGGTCTCGCAAAACGTGCAACCCATGCGGCAACCGATTTGCGAGGACACACACAGCGTATGCCAGTTACTGCCACGGTAGCTGTCCATCGGGATGATGACCGACTCGGATTCCCACGCTGCCACGGAAGGCACCGGCGTCACGGGCTCGGGCATGGGGACGGGCAAGCAGAACTTCACCAAGCCGCCCTGTGTTTCCAATCGCGACGGGAGAGGCAATAGATCAGCCCTTTCGCCACGCATGTGGGCCAGGAAGGTCGTGCGCACAGCTTGCGCGGACTGGCCACAGGCCGTCGCGTGCTCGCGTAAGGTCAGACCGAAGCTGGATACCGTCCAGTTCATCCGTTTACTTCCGTCGTGCTGGATGCCAGCGCGGCGTCGCGGAAGGCGTTGGGAATGCGGCGCGGGCGGCCAGCTTCGTTGACCACGGCGTGCTCGGTAAATCCTTCGGCCGCAATCTCCCCGTCGCTGTGCACCACCTGATAGCGGATGGTGAGGCGAGCACCGTGCACCTCGGTCACCCCCGCGCGTAAGATCAACTCGTCATCGTAGCGCGCCGGCTTGCGGTAGCGGCACTGGGTTTCGATCACGGCCAGGTACAAGCCCTGCGCGATGTACTCAGGAAACGGGTGCCCGAGCTTACGAAACAGCTCGGCGCGGCCGATTTCGAAGAGGCGGAAGTATGACCCGTAGTACATGATGCGCATCGGGTCGCAGTCGGCGAAGAGGACTCGATAGCGCGCAACGTCCACTAACCGAGACTCGCTTTCTGATACCCGCCCCGCTTCCAGCTCGCGAGCGGCTCGTGTCGATGCTCTGGCCATTTCATTCTTTGAAAAGAGTCTGCAGTCCAAAGCAAGGGCGCGATATGATTTTCCAATAGGGCCTGGCGCCAACCTCCCTGTCTCTCGCGTGGGTCATTTACGTGGCAATGACCCACGCGCAAGCAACAACCCGCAAAAGCGCACGCGGCGCCGACACTCTCTTTCGCCACAATGAGAGTCCGTTTCAACCGATTCCTACCGTACGCGCGCTTCGAGGCGGCTCAGGCAGAGGCTTGCTTCTCCTCCAGCTCGGCCCAGCGTGCGTATAGGCGCGCGACTTCGGCTTCGGCCTCCTGTAGGGCGACGTAGCGTTGGTGCAGTTCTGCGGCGTTGGCGGCAATGTTGGGATCGTGCGCCGCCTGGCGGCATGTCTCGACAGCTTCTTCGGCAAGAAGGATCGTAGCTTCCATCTGCTCCCACTCGCGGCGCTCGTTGTAGGTGAGGCGCTTGATACCGCTGGCGGTACGTTTCTGAGTGCTGCCGTCGGCACCTGCCTTGGCCTGCGAGGCATCCGATGGTGCCGCACGCTGCGGCTCCGCGCGTTGCGCTTCTTCCCATTGCTGGTAATCGGCAAACACCTGCGTGCCGCCCTTGCCGTCCAATGCCAGCACACGCGTCGTGACGCGCTCGAACAAGTACCGATCGTGAGTCACCAGCAGCAGAGCCCCGGGAAAATCGAGCAGGCTTTCTTCCAGCACTTCCAGGGTCGGGATGTCGAGGTCGTTGGTGGGCTCGTCCAAGATGAGAAGGTCCGCAGGCTGCAACAGCAGCCGGGCCACGGCAACACGTGCACGCTCGCCGCCCGACAAGCGCGCCACTGGCATCTCCAGTTGCTCCGACGGAAACAAGAAGCGCCGAGCCCAGCCGGCAACATGGATCGGGCGATCGCGGTACACGACTTGATCGCCGTCGGGAGCCAGAGCCCGGCGTAAACTGACGCTCGGGTCGATGTGCTCGCGGTGCTGATCGAGGTAGGCCACACGCAGGTTGGCTGCGGGCTCGATGGTTCCCTCCTCCGCTTGTTCCTGGCCGGTGAGGAGCCGCAACAGCGTGGTCTTGCCGCTGCCGTTGGGTCCGAGAATGCCGAGCCGTAGGCCGGGCGTCAGAGTCAGATCCAGCCCATCGAAGAGCAGGCGCCCGTCGAAACTCTTGCAAATCCCTTTGGCCACCAGCAAGCGCTTGGTCTTGCGCTCGCTGGCGTCGAAGCCCATCTCCACCGCGCGTGTCGCCGCACGGCTTTGCGCCGTCGCCAGCTCTTCCTGCAGGCGAGCCGCCTCTTCGATGCGAGCACTCGACTTACGCGTACGTGCCTTGGGCCCGCGCTTCAGCCACTCCACTTCATTGCGAACACGATTGGCCAAGGCTTCCTGGTATGTGGCCTGGGCTTGCAGGATCTCATCCTTCTTCTCGAGAAAGGCGCTGTAGTTGCCTCGCGTGTCGAGTGCCCCCGCGATGTAGCAGCGATTGATCTCGATGATGCGATTGGTGACGTTTTCCAGAAAATAGCGGTCGTGACTCACCACGAGGTAGGCGCTGGCTTGCGTGCGCAGCAGCTTCTCCAGCCACAGGATACCTTCGATATCCAAGTGGTTGGTAGGTTCATCCATCAACAGCAGCTCGGGCTCATGTAGCAAGGCGCAGGCAATGGCGAGGCGCTTCCGCCAACCACCGGACAATGCATCGGCAGGTTGCTCGGCATCGGCAAAGCCGCTCTTGGCCAACATGGCGGCGACACGGGAGTGCTGCTGGTCGGAGTCGAGGTGCTTGTCGGCTAGTGCTTCGAGAAGGATTGCTTCGACACTGCGCTTACCGGAAAAGCTCGGGTCCTGCGGCACGTAGCCGATCTGCAACTGCTTGCGTAGCGAGCGCGTGCCGGCGTCGACGCTCTCCACGCCGGCAAGAATCCGCAGCAGCGTCGACTTGCCGCAGCCGTTGGGTCCTACCAAGCCGATGCGATCGCCGGCGAAGATGCCGAGCGAAAGATCGGCAAATAGTGGCTCGGCTCCATAGGCCTTACGAATCGACTGGCAACTCAACAGCAGCGACATGCGGCTGTGGGTAACCAATCGGCGCGTAGCGCGCGAGGGCGCGGCAGCGTCGACGGCCCCAGTCGGCGGCAGCCATTCCTGCGCGCTTCCGCTATTTACTTGATGTCGAAACCAGTTCACCGTAAACCGCACCTCGCATGAAGCTCCTTCTCGTCTCCGACTTGCACTACGCGGTGAAGCAATTCGATTGGCTAAACAGCGTGGCACGGCGATTCGATGTGATGGTGATCGCCGGCGATCAGCTCGATATTTCGTCAGCAGTCGGCATGGACGTGCAGATCGTCGTCATCCGCAAGTACCTGCAACGACTTCAGGCGGCAACGCGCCTGCTCGTCAGCTCCGGAAATCACGACCTCAACGCCGATGGGGAGGACGGGGAACGCTTTGCGCGCTGGGTTACCGAAGCGCGCAGCCTTGGATGCGTCGTCGATGGTGATCGTATCGAGATCGAGGACACCTTGGTTACGGTGTGTCCGTGGTGGGATGGCCCGAGCGGTCGCGATCGTGTCGGCGCTCAACTCGCCGCCGACACTGCTCATCGCCGTTCGCGTTGGATCTGGGTTTACCATGCACCTCCCGATCAATCGCCGGTGAGCTGGACGGGTACCAAGCACTACGGCGACAGCGACCTGGTGCGTTGGATCGAACAGTACCGCCCAGATTTCGTGCTCACCGGACACATCCACCAGGCTCCTTTCCGCTCGGGTGGGTCCTGGATCGATCGCATCGGCACGACCTGGATCTTCAACGCTGGGCGGCAGATAGGCCCCTGCCCAACTTTCGTCACCATGGATACGGCGACCATGCAAGCCATGTGGTTTTCCCTGGCGGGAAACGAAGTCGTGCGCCTCGATGGATTGCCAACGCAGACGTTGGCGGAACTCACTCGACCGTGGGATCCGGATGCCGATCCGAACCCGGCGTTGACGGAGCGGCCTGGTGGTGCACCAACGTCTCCAACACCTCGTCCACCATCGACAGATGATTCTGGTGATCCTCGAATTGGTGCTTGAGGTCGACGAGATACGTGGTCACCGAATGCAGTCGCTTGGCTAGAAGCGCCGCCAAGCTGTAGGTGATCTCCGGGGTCGAATGCAGAAACGCACGCGGGTCGGTCGCCTCATACAGGGTGACATCGGTGAGCGCCCGTACCGTGGCCATGTGCGGCAGGTCGAGCAGCACAGAGACTTCGCCGAAAAACGCGCCGGGAAGGTCCACCGTCGCAATCTGCAAATCACCCTTCACTACTTCGACCGAACCGCTGGCCAGAATGTAGAGGCGGCCGGATTGTTGCCCTTCTTCGAGTAGGACCTCACCGGCTCGAAACGTCCGCTGCGGAAGGCCGACGCAAGAATCAATGACGTTGCTCATGCAGGTAGAGTGAAGTGGCTGTTGCGCTTTGTCAAATCAAGGCGCCGGTGAGAACCGGTGAGGCGCGTTCGTCATCCTTGTTGGCTTTCATTCGAGATCCACGGCCTCACGGCCGCGGCTACTGTGTCTTCGCCAGCTCCGTGTAGCCGCGCGCGTGAGCGCGTGGATGGTGGAAGTTTGCCTCCCAACAAATTTGTCGCACACCCACCGGTGAGGTCCATCCGCGGTTCAATTGGTGTTCGGGTTCAGTGGCAGCGTGCGACGGTGGGCGCCCCTACACCGGCAGATGTCCAAAGGCGCCGGCGGTGCTGCCGGTCTTCTTCAACTCGGCGGTGATGTTGGTGGCAATGCGCATGAGATGCACTTCATCGGCGCCATCAGCGAAGCGCGCCCAGCGCGCTTGCGTCAGCATGCTGGCCAACGGTGTGTCTTTGGAGTAGCCGAGGGCGCCGTGCACCTGGATGGCGCGGTCGATGACCCGCCACAGGGTGTTGGCGACGTGGTACTTGCACATCGAGACCTCAGTGGCGAACGGCCGACCTTGCTCGATGAGATAGGCGGCATGCAGCACCATGAGCTTCGCCGCGTAGAGTTCCATGGCGGATTCGGAGATCTTCCACTGGATGCCTTGCTTCTCTGAAAGCAGGGAACCGTGGGCAAAGCGGTTGGTGGCACGTTCGATCATCATCTCGAAGGCCATTTCGGTTTGCCCGATCCAGCGCATGCAATGGGCGAGTCGCGCTGGGCCCAGTCGCACCTGGCCGAGGCGGTGACCACCACCGCGCTCCCCAAGGATGTTGGCATGCGGCACGCGCAAGTCGGAAATCCGAATCTCGCAATGGTTGTGCCCGCCCGACATGGTTTCGACATCACGGACCACTTCCCAGCCAGCGCTGGGTAGGTCGACCAAGAAGGCCGTGTTGCGGGCTTGCGGCGGGTCCGCCTCCGGATCGGTCTTGGCAATCAGGATGGCAAAGCTGGCGCCGTTGGCGCCGCTAATGAACCACTTGTGACCGTTGATAACCCAATCGTCGCCATCGCGTTCGGCGCGGGTTTGGATGAGTGTCGGATCGGAGCCTGCGACCTCCGGCTCGGTCATGGCAAAGCACGAGCGCGCCCGGCCCTCGCACAGCGGCCGCAAATAGCGTTCTTTCTGCTCGGTGGTTCCAAAGTGCAACAGTGTATGCATGTTGCCTTCATCCGGCGCCTGGCAGTTCAAAGCGAACGGACCAAACGATGTGCGCGCTGCCTCAGCGGAGACCGCCGCAATTGCCGTAGCTCCCAGGCCAAGCCCACCCCACTCTGGCGGCATCTGTGGCAACCACAGCCCCGCGGCTTTCGCTTGTTCGCGTAGCTTGAGGATGGTGGTGATGATCTGGCGCCGCGAGTCGGAGTCGCGCCGATCGATGTGCAGCTCCTGCTCCGCCGGCTTGACCACCTCGCTCATGAAGTGACGAACCTTGAGGCGAATCTCCTCGACCTCTGGGGGGAATGTAAAATCAATGGCCACGCGCATTTCCTCCTGCGCGGGCACGTCTATCAGCGTACCGAGGCCAGCACGAGAGGCCTGCTACCTTCACGACACAGTCGATGCGGATTACACCTCGTTCCCGAGTTCCGCCGGCTTTGCCTGCCAATTCGCGCGTCCATCGGATGCGGGCCGAGGGCGGCCCGTCTCCACAGATGAATCCTCCATGTTTGTAAGCAATGGAGACGCCGCGCCCCCGCGGCGCACCAGCCGGATTGTCCGCCCAGTCGAATTGGCGGGCAAAGCCGCCTCCGCCTGGGAATGCAGTTCTCTGAGGCTCCTCGAATATTGCGCTGCTCGCGAAATGGCGCGGCTGGGTGCACGAAGCCGGCGCTGCCGGGGGCGATTGGATCTGTGCGCGACAGTGGCCTACAAGGCCTGCATGCGTTTTCTATTTGTGGGTGATGTCGTGGGTAAGCCGGGCCGACTCGCGCTGCGCCGTGTGTTGCCACGCTTGATCGATCATGAGCGTTTGGACTTGGTCATCGCCAACGGCGAGAACGCCTGCGACGGCGCCGGTATTGATCCAACGACCTTTGCGGACTTGATCGATGCCGGTGTCCACGTCGTGACCAGTGGCAATCACATCTGGCGGCGCAAAGAGGCGGTGGAGCTGATCGAGAACGAGCCGCGCTTGCTGCGCCCCGCCAACTATCCGCCGGGTGTCCCGGGCAAAGGGTGGGCCATCACCGAGACGGCAAACGGGGATCCCGTAGCCGTGGTGAGCTTGATGGGGCGGGTGTTCATGGACGGCACAGACTGTCCCTTCCGCGCCATTGATACCCTGCTTCCCGAGCTACACGCCAAGACGCGAACCGTCATCGTCGACATGCACGCAGAAACCACCTCGGAAAAGAATGCCATGGGCTGGCATCTTGCGGGTAAGGTCAGCGCCGTGTTGGGAACCCACACCCACGTGCAAACCGCAGATGACACGATCCTGAATGGGGGCACCGCGTTCATCACTGACGTTGGCATGTGTGGCCCGCGCGATTCCATCATTGGCGTCGAGCCACAAATCATTCTGCGCAAGTTCACCCTGCAGATGCCGGTGAAATTCAAAGTCGCGCCTGGCCCGGCGCTGGTGCAAGGAGCCATCGTCGACGTGGATGCAGAAAGCGGCCGCGCCACAGCCATCCGTCGCGTGCGCGAGGTCGTTGCTCTGTGAGGCACACCGCGCGGCCGAGTGGCCGCCTCAATCCAAAGGCTACGACCAAGTATAAGCGACGGAACGCTGACAAGCCGCCGCCGGAGCTTCAGTCCCAGCTCCGTCCTTCCCTCGCCTTGCCCTTCGCAAGACCCTCGTTGACACCTTGAGGAAGTAGTGCCGGGCGAACTCGCTTGCTTGCTTGCTTGGGTCCACGCTGCGTAACGCCTTTCGCGCCGCCTCGCTCAGCGCTGTTTCGACAAGGTCGAAGTGCAACGTCGCTCGATCCGGGTCGAGACCAACGCTTGCTGCCATCGCTGCCACGGCGATGCGCACCGCCGTCTCTGTGTCGGCGTTCTGCCCATGGGCCATCGCCGACAGCACCGCCAGCTCCGGGTCGGCACGAGCTGCTTCCTCGTCAGTAACCGCGGGGACCCCCGACGGACTAATGACCAACGGCGTGAAGCGATTGCCGCCGCCAAGGAACCTCGGTACGATTTCCCGAAACGAAAAGTAAACAAACGACGCAGGAGATTGACAATGCCGTTGACCCCTCGATGCTTTCTCGTCGCACTCCTCATCCTTACAGGTTGTGCGGCAGCCCATTGGACAAAATCCGGTATCAATGAAGCCGATTGGGCTCGCGATCGTTCCGAATGTGAACGTTTCGCGGGCCAGAACTCCGGCGAGGGGCCTAAGGGTGCGATGATGGCGGTTTTGTTTTTTGAGCGCTGCTTAGTTGCTAAAGGTTACCGGAAGGCGAAGGCTAGCGATCCGGATGCGTATCCACGCCCGCCGCGTGGTTATTCCCCATCGTATTATGACTCCCTAAAGTTCAACGATCTGCCCATCCAGTACGACGCCGAGCATTGCCGTGTCTGCCCCGATTGCGCTTCGTGCAAGAAGTAGGGCGCGAGGAAAGTGAGAAGCAGATACGCCTAATTCTAACGCCATCGACAAGAGCCGGCTGAACTCCCGCGCTCCAGGGTTGCTCTTTGCTGCCCGGAACACTTCGGGAGGCAAAGGAGATTATTAGTCGCAATCGACGGCCGAGCGGCGGGGAGTCGAATCCAGAGAGG
>CAZGSN010000127.1:0-3252 GCA_964528465.1 uncultured Binatia bacterium (SeqCode) | reverse complement strand
TTACGAACATTGAGGATTCGCCCTTTGAGACGCACCACCCTCGTCCCGCATCCTACGGAAACGCGAATGGGCGGGCAAAGCCGCCTCAGCCGCACTCACGAGTCGTCGGTATGTACCGCCTCGGCACATGGCTCAATCAGTACCGACTCGATGCGGCGCCCGTGCAACTTTTCGGCAGTAAAGCGAAGGCCCTCTAGCTGCACGCTATCGCCTTCACCGGGGATGCGTCCGAGCAGGCCGAAGATCAGTCCACCGACCGTGTTCCAGCGGTCGTGGGGCAAGCTCGCGTCCAAGGCGAGATTAAGGTCGGTAATCGGCAACGCTGCGTCGATGCGGTAGCGACCTTCGCCGAGGTCGACGATCTCCGTGGCCGCGTCGCTCGCCTCTTCCGTCATGCCGCCTACGAGTTGTGCCAGGAGACTCTCGATTGTGACGAGGCCGGAGACGAATCCGTACTCGTCCCCAATCATCACCAGGGCCAATCCATCCTCCTGCATCATTCGCAACAGCTCGGCGGCCGGCATGGATTCGGGAACAAAGCGCACGGGATGAACGAGGGTGGCGATCGAGGCAAGGACACGCCCCTCGCTCACGGCTCGCAGCACGTCTTGGATCAGGACAATCCCTTCCGTGTGGTCGAGATCCTCCCGATATACGGGCAAGCGACTCAGCCCATGCTCCAAGAAAACTTCCACCGCCTTGGCGAGCGACGTGTCGGCCTCGAGAGCCACGATGTCCGGGCGCAGAGTCATCACCTCGCGCGCCACGCGGTCGCCGAAACGGAAGACCGAGTGGATCATCTCTTTCTCATGATGCTCGATCATTCCCTCTTCGTAACCAGCCTCGGCGAGAGAACGGATGTCGGCCTCGGTAGCGAATGGCCCCTGCTGAAGGCCTTTGCCCGGAAGAAGAATGTTGGCGATGCCGATCAACGCACGGGTTGGCAATGCCAAAGCCCGCCCCAGCACCCACACCAGCGGAGCAACTAGCAAGGCCACGCGATCGCTGTGCAAAATCGCGAACGTCTTGCACATGGCCTCTACGAAAACAAAGTACGCGAGGGTGAAGGCAACGGAGACCACCATGATACCGATCTCGCTGAAGTGACGCTCAGCCAGCACCGCCACCAGAATCGCCGAGCCGTTCTGGGCAAACATCACCGACAAGTAAACCGCATTGAGGGCACGTGCCGGATCCAGCTCGATGCTTTCCAAGAGAACGGCGTTGCGATGGCCCTGCTCGCGCAAGGCCCGCGCCCGCACCAGCGTCATGCGACTAATCGACGCCTCCGCCAAGGCCAGCGTCGAGGCAAACAAGACGAGCACACCGATCGCGAGGTAAAGGACAGTCATGTTCCGAGCTTGAGAGTTCTTAGCACGAGCCGGTCGATCAGCGACTTCACCACCGAGGCGCCGAGATGAGTCAGCCGAGGACGGGCCATTCTTCGCTTGGCGTCGATTCTCTCGGTGCTCTCTGTGCCTCTGTGGTGAGATTTCTTCAAATCCGATCCAATCGTTCCCAGCCGGAAAAAATCAGTTGGAACCGCGGATGGACGCGGATAGACGCGGATTGCTTGCGAAACGGACAAATGCCAAGAAACACAAGACCGTGGACGGGTAAACCCAAAACGTTTTCCCTTCTGCCCTTGTGGCTCTTGCCTATATCCGTGTTCATCGGCGTCCATCCGCGGTTCAATCGTTGTTTTCGGGCTCAGTTGGCCCGAGAGCGGATGGTGAGATGGTGGACGCTAACCGGATCGGGCTGTTCGAGCTGGTGCACGATCGCCCGCGCCACATCGGCCGGCGCGATCATCGGGCTGTCGCGGCGCAAGAGCGCGAGTTGCTCCCAGCGTTGCACGGCGTCACGCATGACACTGCGGTCGAAGCGCGAGGCAAAATCTGTCCCGGCCACGTTGTGCACCTCCACCGTCATGACGCGAATGCCCAGGGGGGCAACTTCCGCACGCAAGGCGTTGGAGAGCGTGTGCACGGCGGCTTTGGTTGCCGCATACACCGAAAGATAGGGCCAAGCTTCGTGCGCACTCGCCGAGGTGATGTTGACGATGTCTCCGTGGCCCGCGGGCAACATGTGCTGCAAGGCAGCGCGGCTGGTGAACAGAGTACCCAGAAGGTTGGTGTCGATGGTTGCTCGCCATTCGTCGCTGCGCCCCTCCGCGATGGTGCGCACGGTACCGACGGCGGCATTGTTGATCAGAATATCGATGCGCCCAAAACGCTCGACCGCGGCTTCTATCAGGCGCGTTGCCTGAGCCTCGTCGGCGAGGTCGGTGGGCTCAAAGGCCGCCGTGCCGCCCGCGTCGCGGATGTGCTGGCAAGCGGCCTGCAAGGCCTCGGCGCGGCGCGCACCGAGCATCAGCACGGCACCGGCGGCCGCCAGACTGTCGGCAAGCGCAGCGCCGATTCCGGAAGAAGCTCCGGTAACAACCGCTACCCGACCCGCCAGGGACATGCTCTCCTCAAGCAGCGCGTTGCAGAACTCCGCCGTTGCCGTACAGCCGTTTGACCCGCACCGACTCGGGCGGAGCGGCGTGCAAGCACAGCTCACACAGCGTGCACTCATCGAGATTCTTGTCGACGATCTTCAGCTTGCCATCGTCGGCGGCCGCAAAGATGTTCACAGGACACACCTCGGCAAGCTTCTTGACCAACTCCGCATCGGCGGCCACGGAGGCAGCGACCTCTACTTCAATGAACAGTGCCATCAGCAACTCCTAAGCAATCGGAACGTAAGACGCGGAGTCCTACTTCAGTCCAAGCTTCTGCTTGACCAAGCCCGGAATGTCTTCGATGCGCTCGGCCACGGCAATGCCGGCCGCTTGCATGCGCGCAATCTTGTCCGCGGTGGTGTCCGCCTTCCCCTCGACGATCGTACCGGCGTGGCCAAAGCGCATGCCGGGCATTTCGTCCATGAAACGACCCGCCATGAAGGCAATGATCGGCAGGCGTGACTTCTTCTCGACCACATACTTGGAAAGCTCGGCTTCCATGCGTCCACCCGGCTCGCAGTAAATGACGATGGCCTTGGTCTTCGCGTCGGCCTCGTACAAAGGCATGAGATCCGCGTAAGTCGAGCCGATCACCGCGTCACCCCCGATCGACACCGCTGTCGATTGCCCGAGGCCGGCGGCCGTGAGTGTGTTGCACATTTCCGTGGTCATACCGCCGGATCGTGACATGACCCCGATCGGCCCTTTGGTGAAGGCCTTACGAGCATCCTCGGCGCGTCCGCCGA
>CAZGSN010000126.1:0-1515 GCA_964528465.1 uncultured Binatia bacterium (SeqCode) | reverse complement strand
GCGGAACTCGACGATGTGGAGCCGGGCCTGGGACACCTTGCCCGCTTCATCGAGCAGAATGGTCACCTTGCCGTGCCCCTCCACGCGGGTCACGGGCTCGATCACGACACGACGTGTGTTGCCTGCCACCATCTTTCGTCTCCGCCGACGTCAATCGTACTTGATGAGTTCGTACGGAAATTCCACCGGTTTGCCCGTAAGCAGCGCCACCAATGCCTGCCACAGCGCATCCGCGGGCGGCGGACAGCCGGGAATGTGGTAGTCGATCTTGACGACCTCGTGGCAGGGATAGACCTTATCCAAGAGCAGGGGCAATTCCGGATCATTGGGGATCTGCCCCTTGGGGTTGTAGACGGAAGGGCCGCCGAGATAGGCTTCCGCGTAGCACTCGGCGAGGGGGATACCGTTGCGGAGGGCGGGAAGGCCGCCCATGGTCGCGCAGTCCCCCACCGATATGAGCGTGGTGCAGTGGGCGCGGAAGTCCTGCAGCACGCGCACGTTTTCCTCGTTGCAGCAGCCGCCTTCGATGAGGCCGATGTCCACTTGGCAGTCGAAGTGCTTCTTGTCGTCGATCGGCGACTTGTCGAAATCGACGAGTTCCACGAGCTGCAGGATGCGGTCGTCGATATCCAGCAGCGACATGTGGCAGCCGAAGCACCCGGCGAGGGAGGTTGTCGCCACCTTGGGTTTTGCCATCGTGCGCACTCCTTGTTCAGTCCCGGGGGCCAGCTTCGATATCCGCGCCAATCGGCTGATGGTCGTACAAGCGCATGCCCACGGGCACGGCGTAACCCACGCGCTTGGTGAGGATCGCGCCCACGGGGCAGGCCGACATGGCCGCGTCGGTCACATCGGCGTCGGTGTCGGCGAGCCGAGCCTGGGCGTTGACGCCGACGTGCTTGTGGGCCCCGCGGCCCACGAACTGAAACAGATTCTTGCCGTCCAGGTCGCGCGAAGCGCGGATGCAGCGGGCGCACAGGATGCAGCGGTTGTGGTCGATGAAAATATCCGGATGCGAAGCATCGACGGCACGCTTCGGGAACTGGTACGGGTAGCGCGGCGCGGTGATGCCGAAGCGGTAGGCCAGCGCCTGCAGCTCGCAGTTGCCGCTCTTCTCGCAGAACATGCAGAAGTGGTTGCCCTCGACGAAGAGCATTTCGATGAGGCACTTGCGATGTTCGCGGAGGCGGGGTGAATCGTTCTCGACGACCATGCCGGGCGAAACGGGCAAGGTGCAGGCCGACTGCGGCCGGCCGTTGACCAGCACGATGCAGACGCGGCAGGCGCCCGCGGGCGTCAGGCCTTCGCGATGACAGAGTCGCGGGATGTAGATGCCCGCGGCCTCGGCTGCCTCGAGCACGGTCTGGCCGGGCTGGGCGGTCAGCACGCGGCCATCGATGGTGATGGTCATGGCATCAGCCATTGCGATTTTCCTCCACGACGGAATGGTGACGTGGGCCAGGGCGCACGAGGGCGCGGGCTTCGCCGGTGGCCGCCTCGAGATCGAAGGGGGCA
>CAZGSN010000125.1:0-11192 GCA_964528465.1 uncultured Binatia bacterium (SeqCode) | reverse complement strand
CCTCGTGCCCCTCACAATCACGATGCTGATAGAGCGAACCGTTGACTCGCCACCACGAGCCGCAACGATAGACGTTCTTGCTTGTCTTTGGCGCGCCGCAGCGCGGGCAAGTCTCGGGGTGGTCGTCTGCCATCGCTATCGGTCGCCCTCGCGGCTCGCGGGCGGGTCAACACGGTTCAATGATTCGTTGCTCGCTCGATCCCACGCGGCAGCGTCGGCGGCAGCCTCCAACTCCGCGACTCGCTGGCGTAGCCGCTCGTTCTCTTGTGTTAGCAGTTGGCACGCTGCTACGGTGTTTTCAAGCCGCTGACTTAGTTCCTCGACCACTCGGCTCGGCTGCGTTAGGTCGTGGATGAGCGCCCTCAGGTTGGCAATCTCGTGGTTTCGCTGCTCTACGATCTTGCCCACCGCAGAACCGATTACTCCGTCGCTTGGGTCTTGCGCTCCGTATAGGTCTCGCCAGTCGTTGAGTTCTCGCCGCAGTTCGGCAATCGTGGCGTCGCGTTCGGCAAGCGTTCTCTCGATAATCCTCGTCGTCACCCTCTGTTTCGCGAACGGGTGCCCAGCGTTGTCGCACTCTTCGTCTGCGATTAGCCCACACTTGATGCACACGGTCGCCTCGGCGCGGGCTCGCTCGGCGGTAAGCTGGGCTTCGAGTTCTCTGACGCGGCACGCATCGGATTGGAACTCAGGGCCAGAACCACAAGCCCAGACGCACCATGCCGCCATGCTCTTGATTTTCTTTGCGCCCGCGCCGCACTTCGGGCAGGTCGCTTTCGGTTCGGTGCTCACGTCGTCGCTCCTTTCGAGAGGTCGTTACCTCCTGTGAGTTGGTCGAGTTGCTGCTTGGCTCGCGATACCTCCCATGCTTCGTGTTCGTTCCCAAAGCCGTCGTACTTACCTTCGTCGTAGGCTTCGTTAAATGCGACCCGCACTAACTCCCGCAGCCGCGCCTCGCGCTCGCGGAGTTCGTCCACGATGCCGAGCAAGAGTTCCGATAGCACGTCAGCGGCGCAGTTGGTTTCGTGCGACTTAATCGCCTCGCGTATCTCCGCTAGTCGCTGGTCGGTCATGGCTGCGAGGCTCCGGGGGTGGCGACGTGTAATACTGGCTCGTCGGCAACAGGCGCCGCCCATTGGCGGGCTTTGTTCTTTTCCATCTTGGACTGCGCCGCTTCGATTAGTTGCATTGGCTTAATGCCGGCACGTCGAGCCGCGTCAAGAATCAGCAGAAAACAGTCTGCGTATTCTTCTGCGTCGGCTGGGTTCTGCTGTGCCTCGCGTGCCTCAAGTTCCAGGTGCCGCAACGCGCCGAGTGGCCCGCGCTCCGAATCGAGCCCAAATGTGGCTTGCGACCACGCGGCTTGATCGGTCACGAGGTCGGACAGTTTGTCACCGAGTTCAAAGATGGTGTAAAAGTAGCTCACGTCTCACCCTCCCACAAAGTTCGTTGTCGCGGTTGGCCCCACGCCTCTTCGCTCAAATCGTCTTCGACAGTAATCAGCCCCTCCCAATCGTCGTCGGTCCAATCGGTCCAGTCCGATTCGGCTGCCGCGCTGGCGTTGGCTGCGAGGTGGTCGTCGAGGGTCATGGTTTAACTCTCCACTGCGGCCATAGTTCGTAAACCGTCTTGCCGAAGAATTGAGCCAGCTTCATCGCGTTCGACAAGCACACGTCGGCGTAACCTTTCTCGATCCGAAAGTAAGCCGACGACGACAAGCCGACGGCTTTAGCTGTCTCGTGCATGTTGAGGTTTAGCGATTCTCGGCACTCAGCCAGCTTGCAGGTCCAGAGGACTCGCTCTGACTTCGCGGGTGGGTTTCGTTTCGGTCGCTTCCACTGCTTGCGGGATGCAAGCTTTTCTGCTGGGGTCAGATCAGCCACGGTATACCATCCTGGCGCACTCATACGCCGCCTTCAGTGCCGCGAACGTCTCGGGACCGATCATGTAAGGATCGCAGTCTTGCGGCGGCTCCTCCTCGTCGAAGAAGTCGCGTAGCAATTCAAGTTGGTCGTCGGTAATTGGGATCACGTTTCGTTCTCCGGTTCAACAAGGTTTGTTTCTTGCAATGCCGCGTCTCGCAGATCGCTTGTAGTCTTGCACACGTAGTAATCACTCCATTCGTCCAGCCACTCCGCCACGCCTTCGAAGAAGTCTTTCTCTTCGTCGTGTCGGCAATTGCTGTGCAATGCACGCAAGACGGAATTGGCTATCGCTCCGGGTTTCATCGTTCACCTCGTTCGGTTTCTTCGCGGGCCTGTTGATCTTGCTCCCACTCGACGCGCGAGCAATGTTCGCAGTCGCAATCGCCGGTGTCGTTGTGGTCGCACTCCGGGCAGTATTCGCCCGCGTTCATTTTGGATTCGCAGTTAGGGCAGGTGGTGTACATAGATTACCCTCCCAGCCTGTAACACTCGCCCCTACCGTCCGGTTGATCGACCATCAACAGATTGCACTCGCAGCAAACCGCCGCGCCCCACCAGCCCGTGGCCAGCCATTCGCCGTTCGCGCTCTCGGTCCAGCAATCGGGTTCCTCAACGCAGGGCCACCACAGCCCGCACTTGGGACACTGGTCGTAGCCGTTGATGCGCTCGCCGTGTTGGAATCCCTCGGGGTCGAAGAAACTGGACAACAGGACCACGCGCGGAACATTGCAGGTCAGCAGGTCGGTTGGGCAGTGGATGCCGGTGGGGTGGCTCATGTGGTCAGCCCCTGCGCCGCGTTAAGTTGGTCGCAAATAGCACGCGCTGTCTCGTGGCTAAACTCCATTCGATATCCAGCGCCTCCGGTAAGCCACACATCGCCGTTTTTCAGCCCGTAGTGAGCACCGCTTGCCTCGACTCGCCACGGTTCCACCTTCCGCTCCTCCCGGTTCAGCCGAGCGGCTGCGGCTAGGTTTTCTTCCTTGGTCGAACCGTACTTGAAAAGGTACGGCGCGCCGTGGTCGCCTGTCCTGGCTTCCCACGGTTTCGGCGGCGCGTTGAGTTCGTCGGCGCGCACCTGGGCTTCCGCGCAGTTGCCATAATCGTTCTCGGTATCGTTCTCGATCTTGAATCCGCCGACACACTCGACAACCCGAGAGGCTTGCCACGTTGCGCCACCGCATAATCGCGGGAACCACACTCCAATTTCAATCGTCGCCATGCTCGCCTCTCGGGTTAGGGGGTTACTGGTTCCGCGTGTCGAATGAGTCAACGTGTGAGACTTTGCCGACGTGCTCGGTTGGTACAGTCTGCCATTCGCCGAATTCGCCGAAGCCGCAGACGGCTCCCGATGCGTCGCCTTGCGGTTGTGCGCATCGAAATTGAAGAATCAGGCTACCACTGCCGTTGTCTACAAATCGCATTTGCACGAGGTCCATTGTCGGTCTCCAAGAAAGGGGTTACGCCTTGACGCCACGCAGCGCCATCAGCCGTTCGGTCAACTGGTCGCGAAGTTCGGTCGCCTCTTGCTCGCCGAGCCCGATCCACTCGACAGGCTTCGGAAAGCGAATGATAATCGTCCGGTGTCTATCGTCGGTGGCCATTGCGTAAGCCAACACGCCGTCATCGTCCGCGCCCATGCGACCCGACGTGTACTCGCGCGGCTCTTGTCCGAGTAGCTGGTTGATGAACTTGCTTGCGTTCTTTCCGTGGTGGTCAACGCTCATGGTCTGTCGCCTCTCGGGTTAGGGGTTAGGTGGGGTCGCAAGAACTTCCGCCACCGCCGCCGTCAACGCGGCTTCGGATCGCCAGTATTGGTCCCAGTCTTTTTCGTCTGCGCAAACATCATGCGTCTTCTCTCTCGCCTCCCGCTCCCGTCGCACCAACTGGGCCAACTCCTTAACGGTCACGCCTCACCACCTTTCGCTTGACCCGCTTCTCGATTCGCACCGTGACGGCCACGGGCTTTTCGCCTTTGAGGATGCATACCGCCTTGGCTTCTCGCTGCGAGTAAAACATCCTCGGGTATCCGTCGTCGCGCGTCACGAGTCGGCCTTTGTCGTGAATGCACCACATGGTTACGCTGAACGGTAGCAGGTCGTGTTTCTTCATCGCTTCACCTCGCTTGCTCGGGTTGTTCGTGGGCCTCTACGATGCGTCTGCCGATCCATTCCACGCAGTTGATTGCCAGTCCGTTGCCGATCATTCGATATCGCGCCGAGTCTGACATTTCTTCGCCGTAAACTCCGTAGCGGGTCCAATCGTCCGGCAATCCCTGAAGCCGCTCGCACTCGATGGGCAGTAGACGGCGCACGCCCATACGTGACGCGGCGGACTGTTGGTGGTGTCTCGATTCGAGCGTGTAGGCAAGACCCTCTTGCCAGCCCTTGCCTTGCGGGCCGTTCGATGTGTTCTCGCTTGCGGCACGTTCCTGGATTGCGTAGGCCACCGCCAGCGGAATACCTCTCCCGGTTCCATCTTCGCTAGCGTCGTGGCCTTCGCCGCGCAGCGTGTGGGCGACGATGTTCGCTTCTAGTGATCCACTGCCTTTCGGTGTCCTAACCGACTGACCAACGTCTGATTGATTCCACCATCCTTGTCCGGTGTTCTGAAAAGTTTCCGCGATCAACTGCCCGCTCTCCGCCGCCTGTTGCACGTCGTCTTCGCGCCGTCGTCCTGGGGCGTTGACTCCGCTACTTGCAGTAGAGCCGCGTGTAAGGCTGGCGGCAACTCGCGCCCGCGTTTCTCGGCGCGGCGCAGGATGCCACGGCACGCTCGTGGCGTCAAATAATACTTGGGCGGCACGGCGCACGTCTCCAAGACATCCGACAATGAAGATACGCTTCCGTCGCTGGGCCAAGCCGAAGTATTGAGCGTCAAGGCAACGCCACGCGATACCAAACCCGAGTTCATCCAGGTCCATGAGGCATCGCCGGAAGTCTCGCCCACTGTTAACGGAAAACAAGCCGGGCACGTTCTCTCCCAGAAACCACTGGGGGCGGAAGTCTCGGAGAATGCGAACCACTTCGGACCAGAGCCCGCTTCGCTCGTCAGCCATTCCAGCACGCAATCCAGCCACGCTATTGCCTTGGCAGGGCCAACCGGCGGTAACGATTCCTGGTCGAACAAACTCCGCTGTTGAGACATCGCGCACGTCCGTTGCCAGTTGCCAATCATGGCGGCTAAAGTGCCGTTTCAAAACCGAGACGCATTGCCGATCGCTTTCGGCGGACCAGACGCACCGCGCGCCGGAACGCTCAAGAGCCAACTCGAATCCGCCGACGCCAGAAAACAGGGAACCTACGGTCAACACGTCACGTCCTCGCTCGCTCGGGTTGGGTGGGGGTCACGCGAGAACTATCGTCAGCAAATATCTCACGCCACGCCAAAGAGTATTGATCGGCGATTTGCTGCGTTACGCCCTTGCCGTAGCACGTTCCCGGCTCGAGCGCCACCGCGGCCAGCGCTTCGTTCGGGCCTGCATAGACGATGGTGGAGTTGCGAATGTTGCGGACGCTGTAGAACATCACCTATGCTCTCCCTGATAGATACTCCGCTTGCCAAGTGCCGCCTCTACGTACTTGCACGCCTCAACCGCGCCGCCCATCTGGATGCTCGTGTAGCCCGCCTTGGTTGCCGAAGGCAGAAGCGCAACCCATGCCGCCCGCATTCCAAGTTCTTCGGCCAGAGCGTTAAACCGTACTGAGAACACCTGGACTCTCGCCGCCTGCGGGATGGTCAGGTTCGGTTGCGACACTCCACCGCCGGACATTGCACACTCGCAGGCTTCGTGCGCCGCGTTGACGTTGCCGGCGTGCAAGTGGTTGTGAATCGCGGCAATCGCTGCCTTGAGTCGCGTTGTCTCTTCGGGTTCTACTCGCATTTCAAAATTCCTCCCGCTTCCAGCCGCCGCCTTTAGATTTAGACTGCCGTTGTTCAATCACAAACTGGAACCACCAATACCGATCTGCCGCCACCTTCACCTTGACTCGGCTCTTGTCGTCCATTGGCCCACCGCCCTTCGCGTCAACGAATTCAATCGAGCCATTCGCCAGCAACACCATGAAGTCGGGCGTGTAGCCGCAAGCACTGTCAGCGAGCTTGAACTTGACTGGCTCGAAGTACCACGCCAGAACTTCACCGAGTGCCTTGCGGGCTTCCAATCGTTCGGCGTAGGCTTCCTCGGTCTTGTTCATTTCGCCGGCTTTGTGGCGCCGGCCGTACTTCGTTGCGTTCGTGGTCGCTACTGAATCTCACGGTTGCACCCTCCTGAATCCCAGCACCCACGCCCACGGGTTCGCGTCCCATGATTCCGCGCCGTTGATCTGCCGCCATGCCCTGCGGAAGTCGCCGATTGGATCGTCTCCTGGAAATCCTTCGGCCCTTGCGTCCGCCTCGCTGATTTCCCAGAGCCGTTCAACCCGCACGCTCTCGATTGCGAGTAATCTGCTTCCTGTTTTCTGGTTTGGAAAAACAGACTCATGCGACCATCGTTTGTCATTCACAATCTTAGAAACTTGTGGTTGAGTAATGTTGAACTGATGCGCAATCTCAGATTGATGAACGTCGCATTCTTTGTAAAGACGCCGAATTTCAACGATGTCCTCCAGTGAACACCGAGACTGTCCGTTGCGTTCTCCGCAAATTTTGGGCTGCCTTCCTTTTGTTACCTTGTCTGCCACGTTATCTGAATTGCTTCCGAGACTTAAGTGCGCTGGGTTTACGCACCATTGCAAATCGCAAGAATGAATAACATGCTGCTCTGGCGTCAATTTGCAGTCGTGTGCGAATTCGTATGCAAGTCGATGCGTTGACAAGTTCTGTGTACCGAGTCGGATCACGCCATATCGCTTTCTATTGACCCTACCAAACCATTCCCAGCATCCATCGCCTCCGTGCGGCTTGAACACTCGGCTTTCAAATCTTTCCATCAGGCTTTTTGTTCGCGAGTCCCCTGAGGCGTCAACCGTCACCCAAAGCGAATCGCCGACTTTGCCGAATGGGCATGGCAGCAAGTGCGAAGTGCCGTTTACCTTCACTGGCACAAAGCAACGGTCGTACTGCTTGGCTTCCCATGCCTCGATGTAGATGTGGCAAGCCTTGTCGTAATTGCCGTTCATCGCGTAGTGACAACCGCCCGCCGGTTGTGGCTTCATAATCCGCCGCGTCATCGTCTTGGTTCCGTCCAGCAAGGCTCGCACCATCGGCCCACTGAACAGAATCGGTCTGGCTTTGGTCGCGGTCGTCATGGTTGCACCTCGCTCAACATTTCAATCGCCCGCTCAACGTCGTCGTCTTGCAGTCCCTTGGTTCCGTCGGTCACGATTTGCCGGTGGGACACTCGCTCCATGCCGACGGTTAGATCGTCGATAACGAGCCAGGAATCATAGTCGTAGCCGTTGCGGTCGATCCATCCACGAATCTGGTCGCCTCGCAGTAGTATCGCCTCGTCTTTCGCAGTGAAACCAACAACGCACCCCGCCGGCAGTCCATGCGTGCGAAGCATGTATTCAAAACCAAGCGGAGTCATCTCCCCACCGTGGATCATGTACCGCCACGCCGACGAAATAACGAGCTTCGCGCCGGTCGCGTCAAGGATGCGATTCAGGCGGGCCACGCAATCAGGTCGAATGAGGTTTGACTGCGCGCCCGGCTGAAACTCGTGGCCGTTGAGAACACCATCAACGTCCAAAAAGATGAGTTTCACTGCTGCACCTCGCTGGCTAAGATTTGTTCGACGGCTTGCGTTAGGGCCGCTTCGGCCGCAAGGTGGTCGGCCAACGCTTCGGCGTGCGCTTCGGTAGTCATCCAGAACGATGCGCGAACGTAGTCTCTCGACTCTCTCTCCCGTCGCACCAGTTCGGCCAGTTCGCGGAGGGTCATAGATTTTGTTCCTTCGACGGTCGATGCGGTTGTGATGTCGGCGACAATCTCGGATAGTTCGCGGAGTGTCATCCCTGCACCGCCTTCGCGATGGACGCGGGCAGGGGGATGGTGACGCGAGTGACGACGTAGGCTTCATGCGGCCCGATGGCGTCTCTTCGCGCATCAACTTCCGTGGTCCAGTAGCTTTTCGGCCACAGCGATTTGCCACTCGCCGCCCACACAACCCACCGCGTCACCTCGACCGTGGGCTCGGTCCAATCGACGTCGCAAACGCCTGGTGTTGACGCGAGGTATCGGCCATCGAGCGTGTAGCGCCGAATCTGCTCGTTGCCATGACAATCAATCGTCGTCGCCAGTACTGGATACGGACTAGCCGCAATGTCCGTCGCCAGCACCCGGTGAATCGGAGTGCCGCCCTTCGTCCGCAGGTTACACCGGCCCTGCTCGTCGGTTCGGTGCCAGTTGTGTTGCTCGCCCATCACTTCGATCCTTTCGTTTTCCGTGCCCGCTTAGTGACCGTCACCGTGACCGCCACGGGCTTTTCGCCTTTGAGGATGCACGCCGCCTTAGCACGCGCTCGCGTGCTGAAACATCGCGGGTAGCCGTTCTCTAGGCAGTCGAGCCGCCCTCCGTCTTGGATCGCCCAGAGGTTCATCGTCGCCGGTAGTAGGTCGTGTTTCTTCATGCGTCGCCTTTCGTCCTGGGAAACTCCCGCACCCGCAAATCCTCGGGCCACTCGTTCCAGTCGCCGCCCTTGGGGTCGCGCAACTTGAGCCGGTCAATCTGGTGCGGTTCGATGGCGTCTTCTCGCCAGCGTTCTATGTCGCTTGGACCGTTCCACGCCATTGGCGCAGCCCCAAGCTGCTTAACAAAGCACGGCACCGATGCCGACTTGCACTGGTCGCGGATCGAGCGAATCCACTCCACGTTGCACGGCCGCGAGTGGTGGCCGCTCTCGCCGCCACAAATCAGCCAGTCAAAACACCCCTTCCAGTTCCGTACCTTGTCGCCGTCGAAGTCGTGCCAGAGCTTGATCGGACCAAGTAAAGGTTCAGCCGACAGGAATAAAACCGGGCTCAGGTTGCGGCATCCGTGGTAAAGATCGTGGGCCAATTCGTCGTAGGTCTGCTGGTCGCTGATGGAGGTGCCAAGCCAGACGTTCTTGCGATAAACAACAACATCCTTTGCCCCCTTCACGATTTCGGGATACGTGGCGGTGTAATGAGGCAGCGGCCACATCTTTCGCACGTTCTCCGGCCGCTTCGTCAACAGCAGCCAATCGAGGTTCGGCGTCGCGTCGATGAGGGCGAAGAGTCGTTTCCGAACGCTGACCATCCCAAGCGGAACGAAGTCCGGTCCTGCCGTACAAGAGCACGCTGATTCCAACCATTGCTTTCGTAGCGTCTGAATTGGAGCGTAGGGTGAGATAAAATCGCAATCACTGCACTCCCACAACGTCCGCCCTTGGCTGTCGCTGATATTGCCGTCCCAATCCTCAAAGACGTCGGCCAGCGAGGCACAGAACACGAGCGGCCGAGTCGGCGGAATAAACCCCTGCGCAACCAGGCTCTCAGGATCGTGCCCAAGCCTGACCATGTTCTCCCAGGACGCGAACTTGTTGGCCGCCGCTTTGTTCCACTTGAGCGGTTGCTTCCAGTACGCTTCGCTCGTCTTTACCCGCGTCCCGTTGACGCCCCACTTGGCTTTGCCGTATCGCTTCGCGAATGATTCTGCGTAGCAGTGGGTGCAGCCGGCGTGGACGTGGGCGCAGCCGATCCACGGGTTAAACGTCGCGTCGGTCCAGGAAATTTCAGTCGTTGCAGCCATGCTTTTAGCCTTTCGTCGTCAACGGTCTCACCCGAGAACCTTTGGAAGTATTTGCCACTCCGATGCTGCTCATCAAAATTCCTCTTCGCTCCAACCGCCGCCGCGTTTCTTCGGCTGCTTTTGCACGGCCACAAACCGAAACGGAAACTTGTCGGCGGCTACCTTGATCCGCACCTTGGCGGCTTCGGCCCAGAAACCTTTGACCTCGTGGCACTCGATAACGCCACTCGCCATCATCACGACGAAATCCGGCGTGTACCGTGAGCCTTCCGCGAGTCGCAGGGACATTCCCTCGAACGCGAACCATTGGATTGTTCCGAGCACCTTCAAACCTTCGAGGTGCGCCTCGTAGGCTGCCTCGGTTTTGTTCATCGCGCCGCGTTTACGCTTTGCTGCGCCCTTCGCAAAGCTTGTCCAGTGTGGTCTCACGGTTTCAGCCTCCAAACATTCCCGCCGCCCGTACCATGCCCCCGCAACCGTCTGCACTGCCCCACGATCTCGATAACGCCCGCCCTGCTTAGCCGCTGATACACCGGCCCGAAAGCCCGGTCGTCGTGAGGGATGATCCCAGCCGCCTTGCACGCCTCGGTAATGCGTTCGCCGGGTGTCTCGCCGTGGTCTGACAGGTACGCCGTCACGAATTCGCAGGCTTGTTCGCGGAAGGTCTCGCCCGCGTTGAGTTCGACGGTTCGCATTGCAGCGTCGCGTGCCGCTATGGCGTCGTCGATGGTGAGTTGACGGAGCATTAGAAAGACTCCCCTCGGTTGTAGTCGTCGAAAACTGGATCGCGTTCGCGGACTGGCTTCGGCTTCTCGGGCATGACCATTTGCCGAGACGGCAGAAATCGCATTTGGACAAATGATTGATTGATTGCCCGGTTTCGATTCTTCGCCACGAAAAACTGGTACTCGTGCGCCGGCTTGTTCGCGTCGAGTCGATGCGGCCAAACGAGAAAGATAATCACGTCGGCGTCCTGCTCTAGCTGCCCTGATTCCTTGATGTCGGACATAACCGGCACGAATGAATTCCGGTTTTCAATCGACCGCGACAACTGACAGAGCATCAGCAACACGATCTTGTTCCGCGCGGCGCACGCCTTGAGCGCTATCGAGGTCGCCGTCACTTGCTCGTAACGAGTCTTGCCGGGTGCCCGGAGAAGTTGGGCGTAATCCACCACGGCGACTTTTACGCCTTGCTCCGATACCGCCTTGTCGATTTGCTCAACGGCAGCGTCAACGGTCCCGCACGATTCGGCGATTATCGCTTTGACATGCCGCTCGCGGTAAAACTCAATTGCCGCTTGTAGCGAATCAACCGACGTAGGCCAATGCTCTTGAGGCACGTCGGCAAAGAACTGCAACGCCCGCTTGCCCAGCGCCAAGGCGCTCATTTCTTCGGATATGATGATGCACGGCTTATCGTTTGCCGTCCAAGTGTGAACGCATTGCAGGGCAATTGCCGACTTGCCATGCGAGGGGCGAGCCGCCAATACGACGATCTCGCCCGCTTCCACGCCTCCGCCCACCGCGTAATCCACGTCGCCTAAGCCGAGTTCGA
>CAZGSN010000124.1:0-7358 GCA_964528465.1 uncultured Binatia bacterium (SeqCode) | reverse complement strand
GTGAACAAAGACACGGGCGGAACGATTTCCTACACCATCACGCTGTCCAACGCGTCGGATGCCTCGGAAGCGATGGCCTACGATTTGTCGCTGTTCGATTCCCTGCCGGGAGGGCTGCAGTCGCTGACCAACCTCTCCATCACCAACAGTGGAGCGACTGGGATCAGCGATTCCAGCACGGCTAACAAGGTGGACCTGTACATCGCCTCCCTTGCTCCCGGCGGTTACGTGACTGTGGAGTTCGATGCGTTTGCGCCACCTACGGTTGCCTCCTCGGTGATCAATGCCGCGGCACTGTCGTGGACGAGTCTACCTGGGGCAGCAGGTACGGGTAATGCGACCCCGGGTAGCCCAGGGACATCGTTGGGCGAACGCGATTCGAGCAACGGATCTCGCGCCAACGCCAAAGCCACGATCTCCGGGGTATTTGTTCCCACCGCCACGGTGACGGCGACGTCTACACCGACCTCGACACGCACGCGCACTCCCACACGCACAGCTACGCAGACGGCGACGCGCACGGAGACGGAAGTCCCGACGGAGACGGCAACTCCGACAGCGACGTCCTCCACTCCAAGCCCGACGGCAACCATCACGCCGACGTTTACGCCGACGTCGAGCGACCCAACGCCGACGGCATCGGTGACGCCGACCTATGCCCTTGGCTCCATGGGTGTACGCTTTGTGTCTGTCGGTCGCGTTAAGCCGGGAGCTGAGATTGTCTATTCGGCGGTGCTGTTGGTTTACTCGCGAGCCAACGTGCCGAACGTCCGCGCCGAGCTGAACTTACCGCCCGAACTGACACTTGTGAGTGTCCAGCCCGCCCCCTCCTCGGCTCCGAACGTGGGGAGCAGCGGGGTAGTGTCCTGGGCTCTCGGAGACCTGTCAGGCCCAGCCAACCGTACGTTGCAGGTTCGGGCCATGGTGCGTGCCGACACACCGTTCGACACTGTCCTCACTGCAGCTCTGCGCGTGGAGAACGATGCCGGTGAGGTGTTCGAACGCACACGCGTGAGCCGCGTCGGCAAGTCCGATAAAGATCGGCTGGATCAAGAACGGCAAAGTTCCTTCCGCGCCCTTCTCAAGGGTCCGAAGCGGATCAGCCCATCGGCTGTGGTTGCTTACGGTATCCGGGTTACCTCCATGCGAGCGGAAGGATTCTCGACGCTAGTGGTGCGCGCGGTCTTGCCGGCGGCGCTGAGAATTCAGTCGGTCACACCGCCGCCGACCCTACTCGATGCACCACCGGGCGAGGATGCCGTTGTGGAATGGCAATTCGCGAATCCTGGCAGCAGAGTGAATCCGGTCATCTTCGCGCAAGCGAGTTCCGCGTTGCAGACTGGTACGACGCTGAGCAGCTTTGTCTCCATTGATGATGGATCCGGGGCGCAGGCGCTGGTCTTGGGAACTGCGGTCGTACCCTAGCCCGGGCGGGAGGTCCGAACCAACGAGCGGCGCAGGCTAGGGGAATAGGGTTCTCAACCGCCGAGGACACAGAGAGCCCGGAGAGGAGCAAGGAACCTAAAACCTTTCCGCGAAAGTTTTCTGGCCTGCCGTCTTCGACCTCAGCCCGAAAACCTCAGTTGGCGTGCACGGCGACTGGCCTAGCGCTTCGAGACGCCGCCAAAATCCTTCGATACGCTTCGCTACTCAGGAGGCGGCTCCTCAGTGCGAACGGTTGCTGGGCTCAGTCAACAAATTTCCCGTTCGGCCTGAGGAGCGGCCTCCTGAGTAGCGTAGCGTATCGAATGATGTCCAGGCCGCGTCTCGAAGGCCGTTCCCAGTGCCCTCGCGAGAACGTGAGTGATTGAACTGATGTTTTCGGGCTCAGGAATGTCTGGGGCTGTAGGTCGGAGGCAAGGTTTCAGCTACGGCGATCCGTGCGACTGCAGCTCGGCGTAGGCGTCGTCGAAGTCCTGCCCCCCGCGCGCAGCCGCACACTCGCTTAGGGCCTGCGACAAGAGCCGCCGGGCTTCGCGCGCATCTGCTTGCCGTTTCAGCAGCCGATGCAACGCCACTGCGGAACGCAACTGAAAGCCCTGAGCTTCTTGTTCCCGCGCAATCTTCCACGCCTGGCGTGTGCACTCCTCAGCACCGGCGTTATCCCCGCGCGCCGCAAGCACCATGCCGCGAATGCGCCACGTCTCGCTTCGAAAGGCGCTTTCCTCCATGGCCAGACTACGGTCAGTCGTTGCCAGCGCCGCATCGAGTTCGCCGCGCTGCTCATATCCCTCGGCAAGCCAGTTGTAGAAACACGAGTTGAGCCAGCAATCCCCTCTTTGTTCGCGCGAACCAATAAGAGAAGTAATCTCGTCGACATCAATGCGGCCGTCTTCTGATGCTCCGGCACAAGCACGCGCATGCACGATGGCGCCAAACCCATGGTAGGGCGTGAATTGCAGTTCCTCGGCAAGCCGCACGCCTTCGGCGCTCAAGGCACGAGCCTGCTGCCAACGCCGCGTCAGCGCAAGCGCAAACGCCGCCTGTGTACACAGCTCCGTTTGCTCGTTACGCGGCATCGTAGCGATTCCCGGCCGCAGCATGCTCGCGAGGAGTTCGTCCAACTCGGCGATACGGCCAAGCCCGGCTAACGAGAAGGCAATCGTAAACCGCAAGGCTAGCGTTAGGTTGAAGGCCGCTGGCATACCGGGTTCCGGATCCATCTCCAGTGCGGCGCGCATACGGCTGCAAGCGCTGTCGAATTCACCGAGCGCCACCTCCCCCATGGCCACGTAGAAGTGCGCGGCCGGCAACCATCCTGGATTCGTAGTCGTCGCCGCATGCACCAACTCCAGGGAGACAGCCTTGGACTGCTTGGGCTTGCCGGAAAAGAAATGGTTGAACGCGAGGCCAAGCCGAGCACGGAAGCTCAACCGCGCCTCATCTATCTCACGCGCCAGTTCGGCCGCGACCGCGAAAGCATGCCCTGCCTCGGGGTTGCCGAGGCCGGTGATCATATGAACAGAGTTTCCGTAATCGAGCCACCTCTCCGCCGTGCGACGGACAATGCTCGGCGATGTAGGCTGGCGCTGCAAGCTAAGTATGGCGCGCTGAACGTAGGCCGCACCTTCCGAATAGGCATAGCGGCCGAAGGCACTGGCCGCGGCGATCTCCAGATAGTCGGCGTGCTTGGGCTCGTCTCCGGCTGCTTCGAAATGAAGCGCCAAACGCGGCGCCGCCTTCGCCAAGGCTGGCCGGAATGCCGCTTCGAGACGCAGCGCGATGCTGCGATGAAATGCTTGATGGCGCAGCGGCGCAACGCGCTCGGCGATCGCACGCTGATACAGCGCATGGGAGAACGTGTACGCGGAGGTGATCGTCTCGTCCGGCCAGCGCCCAACCCCTACGGCTTCGATCAAACGGTGATGCTGCGCCAACGTCGTGAAGTCGGCATCGACCTCACGCTCGGGGCGGCCCAACGCTGCAGCAACTTCCTGCGCCGTGAACGGGCCATCGATCAGGCTCGCGGCTTCCAGGGCATCCACGAGGGCAGTCGGTTGATGTGCCAGCCAAGCATGCACGATCCGCGCTACGTTATTGGGCAATCGCAGCGTTTCGAGGTCGAGGTGAGGAGCGATGGCCCACCCTCCAGCGCTGGCCCTTACGTAGGCGTGTTCCACGAGGTAATCGACAGTCTCTCTAACGAAGAGAGGATTGCCCCGCGTGTGCTTTTCAAGGGGAGACGCCAATAACGACGTGATTCTCGGGTCGGCGAAACGAACATCCAAGTATTGTTCGAGGATGACGCGCGGCCACGAATCGAGTTGCAGCATCACACCCCGAGCCTCTGCGCAAATGGAACGCGCCACAGTAGCCACGGGATGGCCGGTAAGCGACACCTCGAGCGGCCGGTAGGTCGCGACGACCATAATGCGCGCAGCGGTCGTTCGCGCCGCCAATGCCACCAGGAAATCGAGCGTCGCCGCATCGGCCCACTGCATATCTTCGAGAACCAGGGCAACCGGAGCTTCTTCGGACAAACGTTCGAGCAGACGCACCGCGTCCTGCAGCACGCGCCGAGTGCCACTCGCTGCTAATGCGCGCCGCAACTCGCGCAGTTCGTCTGCCGACACCAGCCATGGGAGCTGTACCAGCCAGGAGGGAGCATAGCGGCGAGCCAGCATCGTGAACCGCGCCTCGCCTATCGTCGCCAAAACTTGCTCGAGCGCTTCGAGAATCGGCAGGTACGGCTCGGCTTCGCCTTGCAGGCGCAAGCACTGCCCGCGCGCAACCAGAAGGTCTTCGTTTGCCGCCCCAATGTCCTGCAACGCGGCATGGATGGTCGTCGTTTTACCGACTCCCGGCATACCGCTCACGAAAATCACTTGCCGTTGTCCCGACCGCGCCCGGCGCCAAGCATGCAAGAGTTCGGCGATCTCGCGATCGCGACCGAGCGGACGATCCGCAGAAATCGCGATCGGTGGCTCGACCAATTCCGGCTCGCTGGCCGCCACACTGGCGGCAGGCGTAAACCGCAGGCCACGCTTGGGCACTGTCTGCAGATAGGGAGCGCTGGATTCCTTTCCCCCAAGGGCCTTGCGCAACTCCCAGACGATATTGTTCAGAACCCCTGGGGTGACAGCGACATCGGCCCATAACGCGTCCAGGAGTTCGCGGTTCGACACCACTATACCTGGGCGCCGCGCCAGATAGGCGAGCACCTCCCAAGCTTTCTGTCGCAGACGCACCTCGCTGTCGCCACGCCGTAGAGACTGCGCCGCGAGGTCTAGGCGAAACTCGCCAAATGCGATTACGGAATCGTGCTCCACTAGAAAATCCGCGCCGTAGATGCCGGGACCGCGGCTCCCATATCGTGGAACTTCACCGCGATCAAAGGGGACTCGCTCGCCCAGATCCGGCGCTAACGCCGGATCTGGAGGTGCCCGGTGCGCCGGTGCAGCGTTCCCGAAATCAGACGCGCCAGCTCTGGGGTAACCGTGCGGGTTTCCGGATAATCCGTCCAGCGAAGGCAAAGAGGGTGTTAGCGCCGAATCTGGGGCTCGGTGGCGTCCGCCAGAACAGCAAGACTCCCGCCGAGTTGCTTCTCCGTTACGAAGTCCAACACGGACGCCTGGACGCTCTCCCTCTGGCCCCATTCGCTTCGTCGGGGTCACAGCACCTCGCGAGTCGCGGGCGGATCGCGGGATCTCATGAAAATTGGAGATTCCTCTCAAGACTTTGCCGGCCTGGGTCTGCGATCTTCGCAGCCATGAACGAAGACGACATCCGACGCCCGCTTTATCCCCTGGATCAGGCTTTCGTCGTCCAGATCCACCAAAACGCGGCCAGCGAGACGGGACGGCTCTACGGCCGCGTCGAGCATGTTTCGTCTTGGCAGGACGTCGAGTTCGGCGACGCCGAGGCGCTGCTGCGATTCATCTCTGGCTTGGTGCGCCGATGCTGAGGGCACCACCAGCATCATGCGTTGGACTTGTTGGACACTGGTTCACAACTTGCCACCTCGGTGGCCTGACTTCGAGGAGAATCGATCATGAAACCCATACTCGCAACCTTACTAGCCAGCGTCGCGATGCTGGCGGCGGCTCAAACCGCACTGGCGGGGAAAACCGCTCTTTACACGGATGATTTCAATCGTCCCGATGGGCCGCTCGGTGCCGCATGGGAACTGTCCCCCTTCGGGCCGCTGCCGACGCTCAGCGCCGGCCAGGCGTGCACACCAGCCATGAGCGAGTCGGTGGCCTTCTACGCCAGCACGTTCGACCCATCGGAAAGCTCCGCGGCTCTCATCGACGTCACCGCATCGACGCTCGACAGCATGAAATTCGGAATCATTTTCGCCAACCTCGCAGGGGCAAGCCCCGTCTACTTCGCGACTCAGTTACGCCAGGATATCGGCAACACTTTTCATCTGGAGATCCAGCAAGGGGACGAGTCGAACACCGTGCTGTGCTCCAGTAGCGGCGTTTCGCTGACTGCCGGGCAGACGTACACCTTCTACATGCAGTGGCTTCCCGGGGGTTCGGTGGGTGTTGCCATACAACAGGGCATGACGACTCTTGCGTCCGCAGGCTGCGATGTCGGAGCGCAGACGCCAAACCGAATCGTGATTCTTGCCGGGCGCGACTCGGGCACCGGCACTGCCTGCTACGACAACTTCGTCTTTTACGGCACTGCCGGTTCGCCACCGGCTCCGGTCGACTGCGTCGTCAGTGCTTGGAGCTCGTTCTCGTCCTGCTCGGCGGCGTGCGGAGGGGGCACACAGACGCGCACGCGCACAGTCATCACGCCGGCTGCGAACGGCGGTGCGGCGTGCCCCGTGCTGGAGGAATCGCAAGCCTGCAACGGGTTCCCCTGTCCCGTCGATTGCGTTGTCAGCGACTGGAGCGAATGGGGCACTTGTTCGGCAACCTGCGGCGGTGGGACGCAGACACGCACGCGCACGGTGATTACACCCGCCGCTTACGGCGGTGCGCCATGCCCGGCAATGTCCGACTATCAGAGCTGCAACACGCAAGCGTGCGAGAACCCCGGCTACGTGCCGACCTCGAAGGATTCTCTCAAATGCGCGACGCAAGTCGCGAAAAGCGTCGGCAAGCTGTCGGCTTGCCTCGCCAAGTGCGCCAGCGCCGAAGCCTCCGACGCCGCGTTCGATGAGGCAACGTGTACGGCGGAGTGCCGCGCCAAGTACGACCGCGGTTCGCAAAAGACGGTCGACAAAGGAATTTGCCCCGACTGCCTCGACACAACCGGCGAGCAAGGCGGACCAGCGGACACGGCCGTGACGGACGCCGCTGCGGTCACCGCCATGGTCTACTGCGATCCAACAGCCACTGGCGCTGCCTTGAAATGCGAGCGAGCGGTTTCCAAGGCACTGACAAAATTGGGCCAGTGCTTCGACAAGTGCCACGCCAAAGTGGCCAGTTCCCTGCTCGCGGGCAACACGTTCGATGAACCCGCCTGCCGGATCGGCTGCCGCGCCAAATACGACGCCACCTCCGACAAGCTGGAATCCGGCGGCACTTGCCCAACGTGCCTAGGGGCCACCCAGCAAGACGATATAGCCGACGACTTCGAAACCGCGCGCAAAGGCGGCTACGGCGACTTCTACTGCGAAGGCACCGTCCCCATACCGTAAGATCCTCGCTGCTACGTGATTAGGAGCGGCAGGTCGCAAGGCCTGCCGCTCTTTTCATCGCAGTGATGAGAAATTGCGCAGGGCTCCCTGGCCGTTTGTGTAACCTGGGATCCAAATCTTGTCGGCGCGCGCAAATTCTCGCGGCGAGGTTCGGTATCCGCGCGATGTTCGGCAACAATCGCTATCCGGGAAATCTGCTTCCGACCTACAGCCTCCGGTCTACGGCCTACAGTCTGCGCGGCTGGTCTCGATCGAGCCTGAA
>CAZGSN010000123.1:0-9257 GCA_964528465.1 uncultured Binatia bacterium (SeqCode) | reverse complement strand
CAAGATCACCTCGAGCAGTGCGCTTAGAATCAACCGCGAACCGCCGCCGAACCAACGACCGCGTTTCTCTTTCAGCAAGATCAAGCCAACGCTCAGCACCTTTGGCAGAAACAGGATGGCGGCGGTAACACTGAGCAAGGCAATGGCCCAATCCGGGCGCCAGATCGGCCACTCCGGAAACAAGCTCGGGCCATGCGGGAAGTACTCCGGCTCTTGAATGGCGTCGAGAATGGCTTCCGCGGTACTCAAGCTCAGGAAGGTGAACCACAGTAAGGCCGAGACGTACGACAAGACACCGTTTACGAACAACATCCGATGGGCGCCGAACAAGCCCTCGCTGAACAGAAGCCGCAGATGCTGCAAGTTTCCCTGACACCAGCGGCGATCGCGCCCCATCTCTTCCAGCAATGTCGAGGGCACCTCCTCGAAACTGCCGTCGAGATCGAAGGCGAGCCACAAGGTCCACCCAGCCCGTCCCATCAGTGCCGCCTCGACGAAGTCGTGGCTCATGATCTCGCCGCCCAAGGGCGGCTTGCCCGGAAGACGCGGCAAACCGCAATGATCCGCGAAGGCAGAGACACGTAGAATCGTGTTGTGGCCCCAGTACTGACCATCGCCAAGCTGCCAGAAGTGCAGACCGGCGGCGAACATCGGTCCATAGACGCGGCCGGCAAACTGTTGCGCACGCGCCAGCAGAGAGCGGCGGCTGACCGCAACCGGCGCGGTTTGAATCATGCCGACCGTCGGATTGCGCTCCATCATTTGCACCAGACGCACCAGAGCATCGCCGCGCATAATGCTGTCGGCGTCGAGCATGATCATGTACGGGTAGCTCTTGCCCCAGCGCCGGCAGAAGTCTGCCACGTTGCCGCTCTTGCGCTTCAGCCGCACCTTGCGGCGGCGATAGTAAATCTTGTCGTAACGTCCGATGCTGCGACACCACCTGGCCCACGCCTCTTCTTCGCGCACGTAGGTCGACGGATTGTTGGAATCACTCAAGATGAAGAAGTCGAAGTGCTCGAGTTCGCCGGTTCGTTCGAGCGATTCGTAGATGGCTCGCAGGCCGGCGAACACCCGTTCCACCGGCTCCTCACAGATGGGCATAACAATCGCGGTGCGTGTGTCTGCGGCAATGGGAGCTTCTTGTTTTTCCTCCAGGGTGGTGATGACAAAGCGATCGCGCTTGCGCATCAGCGTGTAGAAGCCAAACAAGGCCGTCCAAAAGCCGATCGATATCCAGCCGAACAAGGCACCGAAAAAGAGTACGATGACAACCTCGAGCCAGGTTTTGCCCTGGTGCGGGAGGACGTTCACCATAAAGGCGCTAGCCACCACGCTAGGGGCCAGAACCATCAAGAGGAGCAGGACGCGGCGGTAGCGTGCCGTCCACACCCACGGCAAGCGGCTGCGCGTGCGCCGCAAGGCATGGCCACGCAGAGCCGTGTCGGCGGAAGGACGCGAGAGCAAGCGATTGAACCAGCGACGCGATGCGCGGCGCTCGATGCGCTCCGGTACCATCGCTCGGCGATTCAGCTTGGGCATTGAGCTGTCGGGCGGCGCAGGAGCTGCGGACAGCGGGCGGCGCGCGTGCGCAAAGCGTTGCGCGGCGAAGGCGTCCAGACGCCAAGCAGCAAACGCCGGCAGGCGGGGCGTTGCGTGGGCTGCCGGATAGATTTGCATCAGCAAACGGCGGGCACAGGCCAAGGTAGCCGTGAGGGCGCTGTCATCCGCTGCCCAGCCGTGTCCTTGTAAGGCTTGCTGCACGGCCTCGGCAGCTATGCTGGTTCGCTCTGGCTCGGCGACGCCAATCGCATCGACGTAGGCAACGGCACGCTGGAAGGCAGCCTTCCAGTCGTGAAACATGCGCAGCGGCGAAACGACAAAATTCCGCTGCGGCGCTGGGGATTGCACAGGTTGTGAAGGTTCCACGAGCTTACGGGATCAAGACGTTAGACCAAGTTTCGGTGAGGCTCTGCCCACCCTTGTCGAGAAAGGCGCGCATCTCGATGGGCTCGTTGCGCTTGGGACGCAGTCGAAAAGCGAGCCGCCAGCCGCCGGTCACGATGTTTTTCACCACCTGCTGATCGACAAGCTCGGCGCTCTCCTCCCCCGACGCGAAGGTGATGACGCCACGCAAAACGGTATCGGCGGGCAGCGCCGCCAGGGCCTCGCCCTCGAAATCGACTACGAAGCGAACCTTGTCACCACCACCGGCACGATCACGACGGGTAGCCACGACGCGCCCGCCAGGGGCTCGTGTTACATCACTGGCAAACCAGGTCAGCGTGTAGGCAAAGGAGAATGGTTTACCCGCCTCCGGCTGCATTTCGGGAATCCAGAAGGCCACAATATTGTCGTTGCTATCGGCCTTACTGGGAATCTCCACCAGCTCCACGCGCCCGTGCCCCCAGTCGCGTTGCGGCTTCACCCAGGTGCTAGGACGGTGTTCAAAGTGAGTTTCGAGATCCTGGTAGTGATCGGCATTGCGATCTCGCTGCAACAAGCCAAAGCCTCTCGGGTTGGTCATCTCGAAGGCACTCATGCGCAAGCTCGTAGGGTTGTCGAGCGGTCGCCACGAGCGTTCCCCTGAAGCGAACTGCAGGAGCAAGCCATCGGAGTCGTGGGCCTCCGGCCTAAAGTCGTCAAACAAGCGTTCGCTGTTCTCGCCATGAAAGAACATGCTGGTGAGAGCACCAATGGCAACCTTCTGGGGTGCACGGCGGAGGAACAAACGCCCTTCGATTTCGACCGTAGTCTCCGCTCCAGGGCGAATGATGAAGCGGTACGCGCCCGTCAGGCTCGGGCTATCCAAGAGGGCGTACACGATCATCTCTGTCGACCATGGCAAGGGTTGCATCAGCCAAAACTCACGGAAATAGGGGAACTCCTCGCCCGACGACAACCCGGTATCAATGGCGAGAGCACGCGCCGACATGCCGAAGGACTGCTCCACACCGACAGCTCGAAAGTAAGAGGCGCCGAGAAAGACGATAACCTCATCGTAGTAGTCAGCGCGCTTGATGGGGGCGTGAACGCGGAAACCAGAATAGCCGAGCGTCTGCGGCACACGGCTGGCGAAGTCGTTGTTTCCATAGTTGAAGTTGCCGGGGGAAAAGCTGATCGTCTCGATCTTGGTACCGTCGACGCTGTGCAGAATCACAGGACGATCGTAGTAGAGGCCTGGGTGAAAGAACTGGATCTCGAACGGCAGCCCGAGGCCGCGCCACAACGCCCGCTCCGGCCGGAAGCGGATGTCTCGCCACTGGTCGTAGGAAAGCTGGAGGAGCCATTCGGGCACCTGGCCACGCGGATCCTGCGCCGGCTCCTTGGCCAAGCTCTCGGCTCGCAAAGCCACATCGTCGAGGTTGAAGGCAAAGCTCGCGCTGCAAGCAGCGGCTACAAAAAACACAGCCAACAGGCTGCGCCCGGCGCTATTGATTCGGTAAGGCCCCATGGAGGTGCCCCAATCTGGCAGTACCGCGATTGCCGTCAAGGGGTCGGCCGATCTTTCAGCGGTAAGAGTCGGAGGATGGCCGCTGGCGGCGTGATGAAGTGCAATCCCTTCACAGCCGGCCGACACCCCGCCGGATGCTCCCGACCACAAGCCTGCACACGGGAAAGGTTCACGACCAGGACTCCAAGACACCAAGATGAGACACCTTGCTTCCGGCTCAACTGGAAACGCTGGCCCCAACGCTGCCCCGGGACCAATGTGTTGAAACCACGGATGCGGCCCGTGTCGCGGATCATCCCGATTCCAACCCCGATCAGCCTGCGGAGCCACTTGTGTAGCGAGTGCCTAACGTCATCGCGAATCAGAGGTACCTGCACATGGGTCCTTGTAGCCTTCATTCACTTTGGTGCCTTCGCGTCTTGGTGGTGATCCTTCTTCCTCAAGCCACGGAAAGACCATTAGGTTGACGCTTGCGTGGGGCTCGGGTAGCCGTGGCGCCGTGCTTTCTCTCTTTTTGCCTCGGAGATATCTGCGCACAGCGGTCGGAGCCCTGCCAAGTCTCTCATTCCCGAGAGGGCACCTTTGGCTATGACCTCGCATCATCCATGGCTACAACCGAGCTCGGCAACCGTCGCCAAGGTAATGGCGCGTTCTGCCACCGCCTTACTGCGCGATTTGATGACGGTGCCCGCACATCGCTTGGGGCCACGGGCGGCGATTTGGCCGCCGTTATTGCGGGCTCTTCCCTCGCTGCTGAAGAGCGACGGCAAGCGCGTGCTCGATGCAGTGAGTCGGGTCGACGTGATGCCGGCGCTGCAAGACCTGGCCGCAGGCAACATCGGACGGCTGCGCTTCACGGGGGCTCCCGTCGATGGGGAACGTCTAGAGCGTGCTTTGATCACCTTGTGGCTTGGACTCGCCGGGCACCCGGGACTGAGCAAGCCGCTGGTACTGGCCGGGCCGTTTCAAGCCCACGTCGTCGATCCGCATGCGCCACGGGTCTTAGCTTTCGGCGACGTGCGGGCTTTGGCGGCAACCGACAAGGGGATCATTGTCCTGGGGCACACGGGCCAAGTGCCAACCGGCCAGTGTGTGGTGACCGAGTTACCAACCTACGAGCGCACCGTGCTTGTCACCGATGCCCTGACGGCACCGGTCCCTGCAACCGCCGAGCAGGTCCGCCAAGCCCTCGCACGCATTTCCGCGTCCCTTCCCGGTGGTCGTCTCGAGCGTGTGTGCATCGGTGATGGCCTCGCCGCCTGTGGAGAAGCGCGGAGAGCGGAAGCGAGTCCTGCGGATCTGGTGGCCTCGGCCCAGTCGGCCTTTGTGCGCCTAGCCCTACGTAGCGAGCCCGTGCTGGAACCACTTGGTTACGCGGTTCGGCAGCGGCAACGAATAGGCCCCGATGAGTTGTTGGCGCGTCTATGTGGTGATGTTGTGGCGCTGCCCTGGCGAGAGAATCGGACAGAGGCCGTGCAAACGATCCAAAGAGATCTTGCCGATCTCGAGACCATTGCCATCCCCACAACAGAAGCCGAGGCACTGTTGGCTGCTATCCACGATTCGATCGCTGCCGCAGCGCCCCTGGCAACTTCGCCGCGCGCCTTGCTCGTCAACGTCGACGCCGATGACTTTGTTTACAGCTTTCAATTCGGTCAAGCGATCGAGCGCCGCTGTAACGAGCGTGGGATGCGGGTGGACAGGATTTTCATCGACTACCAAACGCAGCGAGATTTGGCGGGCGAGATGGGAGCTTGGGACCTGGCCCCACTTGCTGACGGTATCGAGGTGGTCATCGCCTCCGAACAGGATGGCGTGCTGCCCAAGGTTGTTCCGTGCTTGGCGCTACGTCGATACGAGCTGGCGGTCATCAACACACGCCCCCGGCTCTTCTACGACCTGCTCGAGGCGGGCCTGTTGCAGGTGCCAACGCTAGTGTGGGATCGGCATCTGCACGATGGATTGAAGGAAGAGTATCAACGCCGCCAGGCAGTGGCAGACCGTGCCCCCGACCTGCCGATTCGCATATGGAGCTTGCAAGGCGGATCCGGTGAGGAGCTCACACGCGGCAACCAGAATCTGTTCGATGCCGGCCTGGCTTGCGTCAAAGTGCGGCCGTGGCCGCTCGATCTCCAGTACTTCCGCGCCGTTGTCCCCCGCCAACCCAATCTACTCTTTGCCGGCGGCGACAGCGGTCGCGACTGGCCGCTGTTCGTCGAGGCGGTGCGTGACGTGCCCTATGACATTCACCTCGTTACCCGCCAGGTGCCGCCGGGGTTGCCGCCCAACGTGCGCGTCGACGGACGCCTCACCTTGTGGCGCTTTCGCGATGCCATGGCCGCGGCATCGGTCATCGCCATTCCAGTGCGACCGGGCTTTGGGGCCAGCGGCGTCACCGTGCTGCCCATGGCTATGGCGTTGGGCGTAGCCGCGGTGATAACCCGCACTTCGTGGGTGGAGCAGTACGTAACCGACGGAGTGGAAGCCCTCTTGGTACCCGCCGGTGATGCCAGCGCCTTCCGCGATGCCCTAGTGCGCCTGCACAGCGAACCTGAACTACGGGAACGGCTGGTGCTCAACGCCCGGCGACGCGTGGAATCCCTCTGCGACCTCGACGCCTTCACGCGCGAGATGTTCGCGACCTTGGGTTGAAGCCGCCAGCATGCTTTCCACTGCGCTAGTCTCGCTTCTCCTGATCGCCATCCCGCTGAGCTTTGGCGCCATGTTGGGATCGCGTCTGCGGCGCCTTCGGGGCCGTCACTGGCGAGGCGTCGCCGTAGTGTTGGCATGCTTACTGGCTACCACCGCAACGGCCGTAGCCCTGGTCATACGCTGGCCTGTGATCGGACTCTGGGACGCCGGCACGGAAGGGTTCCTCCTCGGCATCGGCATCTTGATCTCGGCCCACCGGGGTTTTGCTGATCGACGCAACGCCTGGCTCCTGGGCTTGGCATTTTTTCTTAGCCTACTTCTGCTCGAGGGCCTAAGTCGAGCCTTCTTGCCGCCGCCGCCAGGCTTTCCCAACAATAACGGGCCGCACTTCCTATTGGCCGACGTGCTGCGTAGTGACCTGACGCATCAACCCTGGGACACGCTTTGCAAGGAGCTGGTTTGCTCGATCCTATTCCCGGGGGATTACCAGAGCCTGCTCGACCTCAGCGCCGCCGAGCGCGACATCGTGACGCCGCGTCGCTTCGTACCACGTGGCGAGGTGCAGCGACGGGTATTGCATCTCGGCGATTCCATGGCCTTCGGGTTCGGTTTACCACGACAGCAGACCTTCACTTCGATCCTCGAGCAGTGGCAGCCGGACATCGAGCACGTAAACGCGGCAATCCCCGGCACTGCGCCCGATGCCTACTTACGCGTGATGCACAGTTGGCTTGCCATGCACCGCTTCGATTTGGTGGTTCTGCATATCTACGAAGGCAACGATCTCGAGGGCCTCGACAGTCACTACGCCTGTTGCAACTGGCAGTCGCTGCTCGTTTACAAGGATGGCAGCGCGGCAGCACGCTGCCCCCAGCCCACGCAGCCGGATCTCGGCAACGCGGGCCTTACCTGGTTGCGTTTTCACAACCCACCGCCCTATCTCGTGCGCGCCTTGGTCGGCACCTCCAGCGCCGCCGCATTCTTGGCGGGAGCGATGACGATCGAGCCATTCTTCTTGGTAGATCAACCGATGGACACTCGCTTTGAGCATCTCGAACTGATTTTGCGCGCTGCCAAGGCGGAGGCTGCGGTACACAACATCGCCTTGGTGGTCGACATCATTCCCGCGCGCACATGGTTGGAGACCCTGAGCACATGGCAACACTACGCCCCTCGCATCGTGGAGATCGCCCAGCGCGTCGGCGTACCTGTACTCGATGCCTCCGCCGAGTTTCGTGCGGCAGTCGTCGAGGGCCAGCAGCTATTCTTCGAGCATCCCGCCGACATTCACTTTGCCGCCAGCGGTCACGCCTTGATGGGTAAGTGGCTACACGCCAACATTCCGGCGGCAACGGCACCACCTGCGGCGACTCCATGAAGCAAAGACGACCCGGCACCACCCTTACGTAGCGCAAAGAAAGGTATCGTTTGGATTCCTCCGCAACTCGGCAGGCCGCATCTCGGCACCATATCGTGCGCGCATCGAAGGTCCTTCGCATTGCCATTGTCTTGTTGTGCCTGTCGACAAGCGCATGTCTGGCGCAGTCACGCGTATGTCTCTGGGGGCCCGTGAGCGACCCCGCATCCGGGCAAGCAACACTAAACGAGTGGGTAAGCGCCAATGCGCTTCGGGGATATCTAAAGGAAAAGTCCGGTTTTGGCCTCGAACAGACCCAGGCCCGCGTCATCCTCGAGCTGGCGGGGGGCACTGTCGTTCTCGCTTGGCAAGTCGACGAACAATGCGAGCCTCACAGCATAACCGTCACTGCACCGGCGGATTTTCACGACCCGCTTCCCGACGAAGGAGCGGTGCTGAGACTGGCCTTGGCGCTGCGCGACGTCACTGGACAACACATGTTTGGGCTGCCACGGCTACGGCTACCTTCCGACCCTCGCGTTACGCTTGCATGGGCTATGGGCACGCTGCTTCTTGGTTTTGCCTTTCGCCGGCCCATCAGGGCGAAGCTCCAGAGCTCTTGGCTTTGGAGCCGGATGCGTTTTCGCGATCTTACCGTCATTGGCAAGATTCGCCTCTTTGGAATCGTCGCGATTTTCCTTCTATTGCCGTATGAGGCTCCGAGCGCGTCGGGCTTTGATGCCTGGTTGACGGCGAATCGCTGGGTCTTGCTTGGCGTTTTCCCGCTGTTCGCTCTGCTTTGGTCCGCACTCACCGGAGCTTTCGGGTACGGCACGCCGCGGCGTGCCGATTGGCCTGCGCTCGCGGTCTTCTTGTTCGCGCTAGCGATTCGCGAGCTATACGCGCGTCACGGCGTGCAGGGCATCGAGCTGCACTTCCGCTGGAACGACGCCTTCGACCGTCACTCGGTGGTCTACACCCTGTACGTGATGTTCGTGCAGTCACTGGCGCAGGATCCCTTCTGGCTGGTGATGCACGTCAACGGTGTTGTCAGTTCTCTCGCGGCTCTGCCTCTTTACCTATTCGTTCGCCAGCGCACGGCAGACCGTACGGCGGCACTCTTCGTTGCCTTGTTCTACGCCGTGCATCCGCTTCTCGTGCAAATGGCACCGACCGATGCACCCTATAGCCTTTGCTTTGCCACGTGGTTCTTTTCTCTGGCGCTGCTGACAGCCGAGGAAGTCGGTCCTAGGCAACTCATAGGCGCGGCCGCCCTGCTTGGCGTTGCCGCAACCTGTCGTGCTGAGGGTAGCCTCTACCTTCTAGCTTCGGCCTTGCTCTTGCCCCTGCCTACTTTGCTCCGCGACCTGGGCCGTAGCCCTCTAGCAAGTGCCCAGGCCCTAGCCGTCGGCCTTGGCCTGCTGAGTGTACATTTCGCCATCATCTTTCCCGGCCACACCAATGCTGCTGGATCGCTGCCACTGGAACGTATGTCGGCCGAGTCCGTTCTAAGAGCCGGGTTGTTTTCGACGGATTACAACGACCCGTTGCTTGTCGGTCTGGTACTCGTGGGCACCGCCGCTGGCATCTGCAGCCGCAGGCTGCGTCTCGGCTTGGGTGCCGCAGTTGCCACGCTGCTTGTCGTCTGGCCCTTCGCGACGACGACTAGCGGGGGGTTTACGATACTGCATCGGCTCGCTCCTGCATGCGCTCTTCAGGTGATTGCCGCCGGGGTCGGCGCTGCGTGGATCACGAATTGGCTACCACGGAGAATTAGACAGCATTGGGCATCCC
>CAZGSN010000122.1:0-6859 GCA_964528465.1 uncultured Binatia bacterium (SeqCode) | reverse complement strand
CGAGCCGACCGAGGGGCCGGGGGTGATCGGCCATCGTTTCCACTGCATGAGCATCGACATCCCCATGTATCTCGACGGCCGCTTGCAGTACGTGAAGTACTTCGAGCCAGACGGCATTGCCATGCGCGAGACCTTCGATTTCCCCCTCCTGGGGCCGACACCACTGTTTCCGTATCCACATCCGGAGCAAGTCACGTTGCCGCGCTTCCTCAAGCTGCGGCAGGTGACGAACAAGGGCTCGGTGTTGCCGATCGAGTACTACAACCTCACCGGCGAGATGTGCCGCCTCGGCCTCTCCAGCCGTGAACCACTCGATGTGAACGGCACGCCGGTGGTTCCCTACGACTTTGCCGTGGCCTTTTTGATTCGTGAGCGCGACCGCATGTTGCAGCAGGGGCAATTCGGCGAGCAGCGCGGATGCATGTCGGTAATCGTCAAGGGCCGCAAAGACGGTGAGGCGCGCGAGGTGCGCGTGCACATGTTCTCGGAGGAGAGCGGTCTCGGCGACGGCACGGGGATTCCTGCCGCCATCGGCGTGATGCTGATGGAGCAGGGGAAGATCTCCAATAAAGGGGTGCTGCCGCCCGAGGGATGTATCGATACGAGGGACTTCATGGCCGTGTCGTTGAGCGTGATGTCGGAGTCCGCCAAGGATCGTGGTGGCAAACGCAACGCCTCTATCGTCTTCGAGACGATCCACGCTGACGGCTCGGTGGCGCGCGTAGAGATGTAACTAGGAGTATGGGCCTTGGGGCGTGGGACTCGGAGCTCGGTTGTTCAACAGCCTGCCAGTCGAAGTCTCCAGCCCCAAGCCCCGAGTCCCAGGTCCAATGGAACCCCACATCCTTGCTATTGATCATGGCACTTCCGGCATCAAAGCCGCGATCGTCTCGGCGCGTGGGGAGGTGCGTGACTTCGAAGTTGTAACCACGCCGATTTGTTTTCTTGAAGATGGAGGGGTCGAGCAAGACCCGGAGGATTGGTGGAACGCGCTGGTGACGGCGGCCGGCCGGTTGGTGCAACGAGCCGCGGTACCGGCGGCAGCGATTCGGGCTGTGTCCGTATCGAGCACCTTCTCGACGACGGTGGCAATCGATGCTGCCGGCATTCCGGTGATGCCGGCGCTCACGTGGATGGACGGGCGCGGCGGCGCGGCGGTGCGCCGCGTGGTCGGCGGCTTCCCCAGCTTGCTTGGCTACAACCTGGCGCGCGCGGCCAAGTGGATCAGGCGGAGCGGTGGTGCTCCTTCGCTTTCCGGGAAGGACGATGCCGCGCATGTGCTGTTCTTGCAGCAGCAGCGCCCGGAACTCTACCGGCGCACGCACGTATTCCTGCCGAGCAAGGACTATCTCAACTTTCGCCTCACCGGTGAAATCGCCGCCTCCTACGATTCGATGCACTTGTTCTGGTGCACCGACACACGCGATCCCAGCCGCGTTCACTACGACCCCGAGCTTATCGCCATGCTCGGAATCGACGCCGCCAAGCTGCCCCCAATGCGCGACCCGATCGCTGTGCTCGGCACCCTGACGGCGACAGGGGCTACAGCACTCGGACTCACGCGCGACGTGCAGGTCGTTTTGGGTTCGCCAGATCATCAGTGTGCTCTGGCCGGGTCCGGTGCCGTGCGCGACTTTGAGGCGCATCTCTACATCGGCACCTCGTCGTGGATCGAGTGCTTGGTGCCCTTCAAGAAGACCGATGCCTTGCACTCGATTGCCTCGTTTCCGACCTTCGTCTCGGGGCGCTACCAGTGCATCAACGAGCAAGACCTGGCCGGAGGTGCCCTGGGGTTTCTCGCCGACAACCTTCTCTTTCGCACCCATAAGCTGCTTGGAACTCCGGTTCCCGAGGCACGCTACGAGTTGATTGATCGCATCGCGGCGGCGGCGCGGCCCGGTAGTAATGGCGTCTTGTTCACACCGTGGCTCAACGGCGAACGCACTCCGGTCGATGACCCGCACGTGCGTGGCGGCTTCCACAACCTGACGACGACCACAACCATGGATGACATGGTTCGCGCCGTGCTCGAAGGCGTTGCGCTCAATACTCGCTGGAGCCTCGGCTACGTCGAGCGCTTCTGCGGCCGCCGCTTAGACCCGATTCGCCTCGTTGGTGGTGGTGGCAAGTCGGATCTGTGGTGCCAGATCTTTGCCGACGTCTTGCAGCGCGATGTGCAGCGGGTCGTCGATCCCATGCAAGCCAACGCCCGTGGCGCCGCCTTTCTTGCCGCCAGGGGACTAGGGTGGCTGCGGTTCGAGGACATCCCCGGCCTCGTGCCCATCGACAAGACCTTCCACCCAAACCCCGCATTGCGCGGACTGTACGACAACCACTTCCAAGCCCTGGTAAAGCACTACCGTCCCAGCAGCCGGCTCGCCCGCCTCCTCAATTCGCCACCGCGATGACGGGATTCACCTAGGACCGTTTGGTTGCGGTGTGCATAAACCGGTATTTGCGCACTTCCAGAAGCGGCCCAAGAGCGGCCAACAAATGTCTGATTGCTCTTGCGATACCCACGAGCGGCGCGTACGGTCAGCCCCATACCGCAACCATTGGGGCGCCACAGCGACAGTTTGGGCTCTTTTGGATTGTCTTGACGGCAACTTGCGGTATTTTCGAATCGGATAGATCCAAAACTGGAATCCGGTTCGCGATTTAAGGAAGGACCTTGATATGCACAAGATTCTCCAGCTCGGTGTGGGCTGTTGGCTTTGGGTGGCTTCGCTAGTCGCGATGTCGCTCACGAGCAGTTTGGCTGCAGCCGAGGATTGCAGCAATGGAAATTTTACCAGCACCTATGCCTTGATCGAGAAAGCGGTGTGGGAGAACCGTGGCTGCACGGAAAGTGTTTGTCACGGGGCTCAGGCAATGGGGGGTTTGGATCTGCGGCCCGGAAAGTCTTACGACAGCTTGCTTGGTGACGCGCTAACTGTTCCTGGGATGAAGCGAGTCTATCCAGGGCGGCGCGACCTCAGCTTGCTGTTCATCAACCTTGCCGCCAAGACATCGCCGGCGGACTACACCGCACCGCTACGCTCCATGCCCTTGGATCCGGTGCCGGCCCTGTCGCACGCGCAATTGGAAGCGGTGCGGCTGTGGATCGAATCGGGAGCGCCGAAGGAGGGGGTCATCAAGGGCACTGCCGATCTTCTCGATGCCTGCTTGCCTCCTCCCGACCCAATTGCCATTGCCCCGCTGCCGCCTCCGGAACCCGACAAGGGCGTGCAGTTCCGCATGCCACGCGTCGACCTTCCGCCAGACTACGAAAACGAAGGATGCTTCGTCACCTACTACGACATCACCAATCAGGTGCCTGCGCGCTTCAAGAGCGCGGATGGCAAGTCATTTCGCTACAAGCGCAACGAAACCCGCCAGGATCCGCTCAGCCACCACCTCATCGTGAGCCGTTACGCCGGTGTGGCCGCACCCAACGATCCCTCCTGGGGCGCTTTTCATTGTGTTGGCGGTGCAAAGGAAGGGCAGGCGTGCGAACCGACCGACCTAGCCTTCTGCGGCGAAGGCTTATGCGCGTCGCAGTTTCAGCAAAGTGTGGCTTGCATAGGCTTCGGCCCCGAGGACAACAATCTCGGGCTAATGGCGTCGGGCTTTACCGGTACGCAAGAGACAGCTTCGGAGTTTAATTTTCCTCCCGGGGTCTACCGAGAGCTACCACTTTCCGGGGTCATCATCTGGAACACGCACCATTTCAATATTTCCGACAAGCCCGGCAAGGTCGAGGCGTGGCTGAATTTTGAATATGCCGAGCCAGGAGAGTCCGTGTACGCCTCGCAACAGATATTCGATGCCTCGAATATCTTTTGGGGTAAGCGCGCCCCCAGCGGCGGGATGCAGCACCCGACCTGCTTCAAGGATGAGAAGGGCGCTTGTGCGGTGGAGCCGTTCAAGACCTACGAGTGGTGCAGCGTTCATACCCTGCCGCGCGGCGCACGCTTGTACGAGATCAGCTCTCACGGCCATCGCCATATGAAACGCTGGCGCACGTTCCATGGTGCCTTCCGCTGCCAAGGCGGTGCGGCCAATCGTGAGCCTTGTTCCCCTTTAGGCTACGACATGGCCAGCCCCGATGTCTGCGGTGGCAGCCCTTGTGTGGCCATGGAAAAGCCTCGGGGCGGCGACTGCAACTACGACAACGCCGTAAGCGTAGATGAAGTGCTTACCGGGGTCGATATCGCGCTCGGCAAGATGTCCATGGATGATTGCCCGGATATCGATGTGGACAGCAACTATCGGGTAGCCATTGAAGACTTGGTCGCGGCTGCCAAGTCGGCGACCAACGGCATGCCCGCGCCGCGCCCGCGCGATGGCATGCAGAGTCTTCTGTATGTGAATCACGTTTACAACGATCCCGTCGTCGTGCGCTACGAAGATGCACCGATGATCTTTGAATCGCCGGACGCGGATCAGCGGTCGCTCACCTACTGCGGCCTCTACGACAACGGCTTCCTCAATCCCGATGAGGTCAAGAGGAAGTCACATTCGCCACACCCACCCAATCCGTTGGCACCTGGCGGACCCTGCAACGTTGCTACGCACTGCACTGGCGGTAAGGTTGGGGCACCTTGCACCGGTGCCCTCGCCGCCGCGCGCAATCGCTCGTGCGACTCAACAGCGGGTGCTGGTGACGGCCTTTGCGATGCTTGCCCCGCCATTGGCGGTGTTACTACCGAAGACGAGATGTTCTTGCTGCTCGGCGGGTTCTGGGTTCAGTAAGAGACTCGCAGGAGCGATGATTCGATAACAAAGGGCCGGCCAAAAGCTGGCCCTTTGTGCAACAGGGACCTCACTTCTTCTCGTAGGCCGATTCTGGTGATGAAAGATGGGAGAGAGCTAGCTTGCGGCGCCAGTGGAGATGACCTCGCCGGCAAGGTTGCTACCTACAGTGAAATCCAGGGGGTGGACACTGTGGCAAGGACTGCCGTTGGGCCGGTGCGATCAAGTCGATCTCCATGAAATTCTATGGCGTCGTCTTCTGCTAGCTCCCTCCATCAAGGTCGCGAACTGCCTTAGGCAGGATGCATGCCAGAACGGGCTGGCTATGATGGCAACGTTGGTGGCTCTCACTTCACGAGTTGCTTCTCGGGCACGCGAAGCTTCTTCTTTGAGTTGGGAATGCGCCGAGGCGGTTTGACCCGGGTCTGGTTCCTCCAAGTAGGAACTTGATGTCACTTGAATCCCACGAAGTGCGATGCACAGAGCTGACGCAGTTCTAGATGGGTAAAAGCCTTTTCGGCACGCAACTTGGACATGCGCAAGAGCATGAAAGCTCGCGATTTGATGCAGGCGGAGGTAGTCACGCTCGACAGTTCGGACACGCTTGGCTTGGCCGACGACATCATGCGTCTCGGACGCATCCGTCATATGCCAATCATGGACGAAGATCGTGTGGTGGGGATTATTTCCCAACGCGACCTGTTCCGTGCGGCCATCTCCTCGGTTCTTGAGTTTCGCCCCGCTTCTGAGCGCGAATGGCTGTCGCGTATCCGCGTTAGCGAGATCATGCACGCCCCGGTGCACACCGTGGCTCCTGGAGCATCCTTGCAAGACGCCGTACGCAAGATGATCGACCTCCGCATCGGGTGCTTGCCGGTCGTCGATGACGGACGCTTGATCGGACTACTGAGCGAGACGGACTGCATGCGTCATCTCCTGCAGTTGCTGGATGCCGCCGACAGCCGGGCCAACTAAGCGGGCTGCCGATCCTGCCATCCACACATGCAGCCAAGCGTGGATTTCGATCAATCGCCCCTGGTGGCGATTTGGGAGACGACAAGAGCCTGCGACCTGGCCTGCGTGCACTGCCGCGCCAGCGCCAATGCCGCCGCTGATCCGCGACAACTCACCACGCCGGAAGCAGAACGGTTGCTGGAGCAATTACGAGAGCTCCGTCCAGGCGTGCTTGTTCTCACTGGCGGCGACCCGCTCAAACGCGCGGACTTGCTGCCTCTAGTTCGGCAAGCCGTTGCCAGTGGTCTGAGCGTGGCGATCACGCCAAGCGTCACCCCACTGTTGACGGAAGCGGCGATCCAGAGCCTGGCCAACGCAGGGGTGAGCCGCGTTGCACTCAGTTTGGATGGCCCCGAGGCGGAGGTTCACGATAGCTTTCGCGGCATGCCCGGTGCCTTTGCGGCGACCCTAGAAGCTATCCGCCACGTGCGCGCCGCCGGCCTTCCCCTGCAAGTCAACACCAGCCTTTCGGCGTCGACGTTCCACCATCTTGCTTCCCTTGGTCGTTTGGTGGCCGACATCGGGCCGGTGTTGTGGAGCGTGTTCTTCGTGGTGCCGGTTGGCCGCGCCAAGCAATCCCAACAACTTTCCGCGGAAGCCTGCGAGAGCGCCTTTCACTACCTCTATGAGTGGAGCATCACCCACGGCCTTGCGGCACGCGCCGGCCTCATCCTCCCGCGGTCAATGATGGCAAGGGGTTTGTGTTCGTATCCCATACCGGCGATGTCTACCCCAGCGGCTTTCTGCCGGTCACGGTGGGCAACCTGCGCCACCAGTCCGTGGCGTCGCTGTATCGTGAGCATCCTTTCATGCAGGCGCTACGCGATCCCGACAAGCTGGAGGGCAAGTGCGGGCGCTGCACGTTTCGCTCCGCCTGCGGTGGCTCGCGCGCTCGCGCCTACGCTCTCACCGGCAATCCTTTCGCCGAAGACCCGAGTTGCGTCTTCCAACCACCGTCACCATCCGTCGCAGCGGGGAGTCACCTGACCGAGCCGAGTGCGGCTGCTCTCACTGATCCCGAAAACCTCAGTAGGCGTGCACGGCGACTGGCCTAGCGCTTCGAGACGCCGCCAAAATCCTTCGATACGCTTCGCTACTCAGGAGGCGGCTC
>CAZGSN010000121.1:0-4492 GCA_964528465.1 uncultured Binatia bacterium (SeqCode) | reverse complement strand
GATGTGCTCGCCATGCAGCCGGATGGTGTTTTTCTCTCGAATGGTCCTGGAGATCCCGATGTTGGGCCGTATGCCAGCATCGTGCGTGAACTCATCGGCAAAAGACCTATCTTTGGAATCTGCCTCGGCCACCAAATCCTCGGGCTGGCTTTGGGGGGCAAGACCTACAAGCTCAAGTTTGGTCATCACGGCGGCAACCAGCCGGTGATGGATCTGACCACACGCAAGGTCGAGATTACCAGCCAAAATCACGGCTTCGCGGTCGACGTCGCCTCGCTGCAAGGGGCCGCAGAGCTTACCCACATCAACCTCAACGACCAAACTGTCGAAGGCTTGGCGCACGCTTCGCTGCCGCTGTTTTCGGTGCAGTATCACCCGGAAGCATCGCCCGGGCCGCACGATGCCAGCTACCTGTTCGAGCGCTTTGCCAAGTTGATGCAGGGGAAGCGATGAAAGGTGGGCGAGCGCTGGGAAACGCGATGGCGATGGTTTTGCGTAAGACGCGAGCTTGCATAGGGTAACGAATGCCAAAGAGAACAGACATCCACAGTATCTTGCTCATCGGCTCTGGGCCGATTGTCATCGGACAGGCGTGCGAGTTCGACTACTCCGGGACGCAAGCCTGCAAGGCCCTCAAAGAGGAGGGGTATCGTGTCATCTTGATCAACTCCAACCCGGCAACGATCATGACCGATCCCAACTCTGCGGACCGCACCTACATCGAACCGATCACCAGCGAGATGCTCGAGCAGATCATCGAGATCGAAAAACCCGACGCCCTCTTACCGACGATTGGTGGACAAACCGGACTCAATGCAGCCATCGAACTGGCCGAACGCGGCATCTTGGAGCGGCACAACGTGGAGCTCATCGGCGCCAAGCTGCCGGCAATCAAAAAGGCTGAGGACCGCGACCTCTTCAAGCGTGCCATGTTGAGCATCGGCTTGGACCTGCCGCGCAGTGGCTACGCGCATTCAATGGAAGAGGCTCGTGCCATCCGTAAAGAGGTCGGCATGCCGTTGATCATCCGGCCGTCGCGCACGCTTGGTGGTACCGGTGGCAGCTTGGCTTTCTCCGACGAAGAGTTTGAGCATCTTGCCGCCTATGGGCTCGACGCCTCGCCGACGCAGGAAGTGTTGATCGAGGAGTCGATTGCCGGATGGAAGGAGTTCGAACTCGAGGTGATGCGCGACACCCAGGACAATGTCGTGATCATTTGCTCGATCGAGAACTTTGATCCGCTGGGTGTGCACACCGGCGACAGCATCACGGTGGCGCCGGTGCAGACTCTGACCGACAAAGAGTACCAGATCATGCGCAACGTAGCGCTGGCGATCATTCGCGAGATCGGGGTCGATACAGGCGGATCGAATATTCAGTTTGCCGTCCATCCGGATACGGGACGCCTGGTCATCATCGAGATGAATCCGCGCGTGTCGCGTAGCTCGGCCCTAGCTAGCAAGGCTACCGGATTTCCGATCGCCAAGATCGCCGCCAAGCTCGCGGTTGGATACTCCTTGGATGAGATTCCCAATGACATCACCAAGGAAACGCCGGCCAGTTTCGAGCCGACCATCGACTACGTGGTGACCAAGATTCCGCGCTTCACCTTCGAGAAGTTTGCCAACACCAAGGATGTGCTCGGTCCGCAGATGAAGTCGGTAGGCGAAGTCATGGCCATTGGGCGCACTTTTAAGGAGTCGCTGCAAAAAGCCATTCGGTCTCTCGAAATTGACTCGTACGGGTTCGACGACAAGGGCCGGGGACCCAAAGCTGCCACACGCGCTGAACTGGAAGAGAAGCTACGCGTGCCGAATGCACGCCGGCTGTGGTACGTGGCCGACGCCTTTCGCGAGGGATTCACGACAGAGCAGCTCTACGCCATCACCAAGATCGATCCGTGGTTTCTCGACAACATCAAGCAGATCCTCGATTGCGAAGATGCCATTCGCCAAGAAGCGACCTCCGCGAAGGGTTTGTCCGCAGATGTGCTCGCACGAGCGAAACGCATGGGCTTCTCCGATATTCGCTTGGCTCAACTCAGCGGACGCAAGGAGCAGGAGATTCGTACGGTACGGCTCGCGGCAGGCATACGGCCGGTTTACAAACGCGTGGACACCTGCGGTGCCGAGTTTCCGGCGCGCACTCCCTATTTGTATTCGACCTACGAAGCCGAGGATGAGGCGGGAGTCACCGATCGCCGTAAGATCATGATTCTCGGCGGTGGGCCAAACCGAATCGGGCAGGGCATCGAATTCGACTACTGCTGCGTGCACGCCGCCTTCGCTCTCAAAGAAGACGGCTACGAGACCATCATGGTCAATTGCAATCCGGAAACGGTGAGCACGGACTACGACACTTCGGACAAACTCTATTTCGAGCCGCTCACGTTGGAGGACGTGTTGAGCATTGTCGAACACGAAAAGCCCGAGGGGGTGATCGTGCAGTTCGGCGGGCAGACGCCGTTGAAGCTGGCGGTGGCGCTGCAGAATGCCGGTGTACCGATTCTCGGTACTAGTCCCGACGCCATCGATCGCGCCGAGGATCGCGAGCGCTTCGCGGTCATGCTCGAAAAGCTGCAACTCAAGCAGCCACCCAACGGTACGGCGCGTTCCATTGCCGAAGCCGTGGAGATTGCGCAGCGGCTGACTTACCCGGTTTTGCTGCGACCGTCCTACGTGCTCGGCGGCCGCGCCATGGAGATCGTGTACGACGAGTCTAGCCTGCGCGGCTACATGCAGCGTGCGCTCGACGCGGCACCGGAGCGCACCATCCTCGTCGACAAGTTTCTTGATGATGCCATTGAGCTCGACGTGGATGCAGTGTGCGACGGCAAGATGGTGGTGATTGGCGGTATCATGGAGCACATCGAACGAGCGGGTGTGCACTCCGGGGATAGCGCCTGTTCGCTGCCTACAGAGTCCCTGTCTTCCGAGGTGCTCGAGGAAGTGCGGCGTCAAGCCAAGGCCCTGGCTCTCGAGATCGGCGTTATTGGCCTCATGAATGTGCAGTTCGCCGTGAAAGACGGTGAGGTGTTTATTCTCGAGGTTAACCCACGCGCTTCGCGTACGATTCCTTTCGTCAGTAAGGCGATCGGCGTCCCACTCGCGAAGATTGCCGCCCGCGTCATGGCCGGGCAGAGCTTGGCAAGCCAAGGTTTTACGACGGAGATCGTGCCGGCGCACGTCTCGGTCAAAGAATCGGTCTTCCCATTCTCCAAGTTCCCGGGTGTCGACACGATTCTCGGTCCGGAGATGAAGTCGACGGGCGAGGTCATGGGCATCGGCAGCTCGTTCGGTGCGGCATTCGCCAAGGCTCAGATTGCAGCCGGCAATCGACTTCCGACAGAAGGCAATGTTTTCATCAGCGTCCGCGATGAGGACAAAGCAGCCATTGTTGGTACAGCGAAGCGGTTGGTCGGTGCCGGGTTCAAGGTCGTCGCCACACGCGGCACGGCGGAGCTATTGCAAGGCAACGGCTTGCAGGTTGCCGTGATCAACAAGGTCGCCGAGGGTAGCCCGCATATCGTTGATGCGATTCGTAGTGGCGAGATCTCGATGGTCGTCAATACGCCGGAAGGCCCCGGCGCCAACCAAGACTCGTTTGCGATTCGCCGCAGTGCACTGGATTGCCGGATCCCGTACTTCACGACCGTCGCCGGTGCGGAAGCCGCTGCCGAAGGTGTCGAACTGCTCCAGCGCGAAGCCCTGAAGGTGCAAGCGCTCCAGGATTACCACAAGTCCGCGTAGTATCCCGGCGCATGGCCGACCCACAGCCCAACAATCCGCTGCATGGGGTTACGCTCGAGAACATCCTCGTGCATCTCGTCGACCACTACGGCTGGCCGACGCTCGGAGAGCTGATCCGCATCAAGTGCTTCAACAGCGACCCCAGCATCAAGTCGAGCCTAACCTTCCTTCGCAAGACACCTTGGGCGCGTGCCAAGGTGGAAGCTCTGTACCTGCGCTCGCTCCGTCAAACCGCCCGCCGACAGCGGCGCAAGGAGTGCCGAGCCCGGGAGTAGCCCTTGAGCCTTACCCACAAATCGGCCGGCTGGACACCGACAGCAGAATGGAAAGGCAGCAAGGATCGGTGTCCTCTCCCAAATAGCGAAGATTCTTCTTGACGATTAATCGACGAGTGCAGTAGGAGGCCAAGCATGCGTGGTCGGGGAGTTCACTTGGCAAGCCGTTCGCACACACACCACACACACACTCTCTCTCTCTGTACCACCACTCCCTCTGTCCCTCTGCCCCTCTCTCCCTTTGTCCCTCTCTCGCTCGCTCTTCACATCTTTTTGCTGATTGGCCGCGTTGGTTGGTTCTCCGCTTGGAGGATCGCTGGCGCCGTGGCCGGTGGCCGGGGTTTGCCCGTGGCGCCGGAGTTTGGGGGCAGCAATGGATTCGATTGGTGGTCTTCGGTTTCTGCGGGCTTGGGTGCGGAGGTTCGGGGGCGAATCGATGCGCCGGGGGCTGGTGCGCCGGTACCCGGT
>CAZGSN010000120.1:0-9259 GCA_964528465.1 uncultured Binatia bacterium (SeqCode) | reverse complement strand
CACCGACGATCTTGATCTTGCCCAAGCTCACCAAGCGCGCCAAAGCTGGGCTACGTTGCACGATGTGCTTTGCCGCTTGTCTCACACAAGCCCGCGACACCGCATCTACTATATCCAAGCGCTGCTCCGCTGTGGCGGACGGCCAAGCCGCTTTCTGGTCTGGGCTGATGACTTCCTGGATGCTGCCCAAGATGCCGTCCAGATTTACGCACTGGTCGATGTCTCCTGTGCGCTCCTTGGTCTGTAGCGCGTCGAGAGCCAAGTGCACCGCCTTGTTGTCCGTGTGGCCAAGCACCACGATGACCCTGGCACCGGCAATCGCGCACGCGTACTCGAGGCTGCCGAGCGCGCTCGGCCCGACCACGCTTCCCGTCGTACGGACTGAGAAGATTTCGCCCAGGCCCACGTCGAAAATTAGCTCCACCGGAGTGCGCGAACTCGAGCCACCGAGAACGGCAGCGAGAGGATGGCGTCCGCTCGCCGCACTCTCACGCAGCCGTGTCATATCCCGAGTCAAGACACGGCCGCTTCGAAACCTCTCATTGCCCTCGCACAGCAGATGCAGAACTTGGTCCGGCGTCAGGCTCTGCTGCAGCTCGTGTGTGGCAAAATCGATGTAGCGCACACGATCCTCGATTTGCCGGTAGTGCGATTTGAAGCCGAGCAAGCTCACCTGTATCTGGCGCGCCGGCGCGGTCTCGGACTCAAATTCCCGAATCACCGACAACACATCGGCATCGATGTAGTCGGTGGCGCGCGCATCGATGAGGACATGCCCGCCGCGCGGAGCCTCTTCCAAGACGGCACGCAGCGCCACTCGATTGAGAAAGCTCACTTGATTGGCGAGTTCGATACGCAGCACTTCGCCGTGGATGCGCTTTTCCAGAGCTCGGCTGATGGGCCGGCGCAAATTGCTGCGTAAGATGAAGAGGATGCTGAAGGCTAGACCGATCAAAATGCCGATGAGCAAGTCGGTGATCAGGATGGACACGATGGTTACCAAGAACGGCAGGAACTGTTCGATTCCTGCATCCCACATTTGCCGGAAGAGCTTGGGGCTAGCGAGTTTGTAGCCCGTCACGAGCAACACCGCGGCCAGTGCCGACAGGGGAATCAGATTCAGCCACGTGGGAAGCAGCGCAACACAAAGCAGAAGCAGCGCGCCGTGGAAGAGCGCCGCCTTCTTGCTCTGGGCGCCGGCGTTGATGTTGACGGAGCTGCGAACAATCACCGAGGTTATGGGCAAGCCGCCGATCAAGCCCGCGACCATGTTGCCGGCACCTTGCGCGATCAATTCTCGATTCGGAGGAGAGGTTCGCCTCTGCAGGTCGAGCTTGTCGACCGCTTCGAGGTTGAGCAACGTTTCCAGCGATGCCACCAGCGCCATGGTTACGGCAGCGGAATAGACGACCGGATTTCCTATCGCGGTGAAGTCGGGGAGCTGCAGGAAGCCGATGAACGCGGCCAAGCTGTCGGCGACAGGGACTTGGACGAGATGACTTCCTCCGACTTCCCAGCCCCCACCGATGCGGCGCAAGAGCTGATTGGCAACAACACCCACGAGAACCACGACCAGCGGTCCCGGCAGCGGCGACTCCTTGAGCCTCTTGCTGCGCTCCCAAAACACGAGCAACGCGAGGCACAGCAGGCCAATCGCCGTTGCGCCTGGATGAATGTGGGGGAGGAGCACAAGGTCGGTAAGCTCGGAGAAGGTGTTGGCATGGTCCGGCTGATGGAATGCCATCTCCCCTTCCGGATCGGCATCGTAACCAAACAGGTGCGGGATCTGCTTGAGGATGAGAATCGAGCCAATGGCTCCCAATAACCCCTTGATCACACTGGAAGGGACAAAGTCGGCGATCGAGCCGGCTCCGAGCATCCCCAAGCCGATCTGCAGGCCTCCCGCGAAGACCAGTGCCAGCAAGAACGCCTCGAAAGTGCCGAGCTCCGCAAGCTGGGTGGCAACCACCGCCGTGAGCCCCGCGGCTGGCCCGCTAACGCTGGTGTGCGACCCGCTGAGGGCACCAACCACAAGCCCACCGACGATGCCGGCAACAATGCCGGAGAACAAGGGAGCACTCGAGGCGAGAGCAATGCCCAAGCACAGAGGTAAGGCAACGAGAAAGACAACAAGCCCGGCGGAAAGGTCGGCTGCCAAAGTCGCCGGCCTAGGCGACGAAGAACCGGCGTTGCTCATACCGTCGCGAGCGGGCTGGAATCGGGGGCTTGGCTTTCCTCCGTCAACAGCAGCTCTTCAATCGAACGCCAGGTGTGGGCAGCCTCATCCCAAACACGCACCTGTCCCGTGCGAATATCGTAGACCCATCCGTGGATGTGCAAAGCCCCGCTGTGTAGCTTGGCGGCAACGCAGGGCATCGTTTTTAGGTTGTCGAGCTGGGTGAGGACGTTTTCATCGGTCAACGCGTCCGTGAGTGCTTCCTCGGATGCGTGTTCCCCGCCCTCGAGCACGACGGCGCGTGCCCTGGCGGCGTAGCCGATCCAACGCGACACCGCGGGGAGATGCGCAACCGACTCGGGATGCAGAACCGCGCGCATGGCGCCGCAATCGGAATGCCCGCACACGATGATGTGCCGTACCTTGAGAACCTGAACCGCATACTCGATGGTGGCCGACACACCTCCCGAATGCTCTCCATGGGCCGGGACGATGTTGCCGGCATTGCGACAGGTGAAAAGTTCGCCAGGACCGGCTTGCGCCATCAAGTTCGGCACCACCCGCGAATCACTGCAAGTGATGACTAGCCAACGCGGAGTTTGTTGCTCGGCAAGCTCCAGGTAGAGCGCCTTCTGCTTTGGGTAAATCTCTTTCTGAAAGCGTAACACGCCCTCGATAAGCTTCTTCATCGTGAATCCTTCTCTCCGAGGGATACCTCAGGGGACGCCCTAGGAGTCGTGACGATAGGTATGCCATCGCCGAGTTGTTTGGCCATGGCAGGAGCACACGCAATGTGCCCAGGCAGACGTCAGGAGAGAATCACAAGGGTGGAGACCGACCGATAGTTGGAAAGTACCGACGTGCGGCCGGTGCTTTGGCAGCCGAGGGGCGCCCCGTAAGGCTACCAAGCGTTGGAGGTGCAGTCGTGGTTTGGGCGAGGACCAGTCCGACGCCGTGTCCTCGGCCACTTCGACGGTTGGGGGGAGTCGTGTGGCCACGAAAGGTTCGCAGGCGCAGAGCGATCTGTTTGTCGTTGGCAAAGCCGCGGCCTCCCGTGCGAAGCGAGCGGCCGCTGATGGCACGCGGGCTACCAGGACGCCGCTGTCGTGGCACGCGGTCGCCAGCCCGGCCAGAGCCTGCGGGCAAAAGGAGGCCGAGCACCAGGATCAGCCTGGCGACGACAAGCAGCAGAGAGCGCTGCCCTCCAATGCGATACGCAGTTTCCCTCACGGTTGCCCTTTCGGGATTGCTGCCGACAATCCCAAAAAGACGAAACTATGAGAGAGACGGCGACGGGTCAACCATCTGGATGATCCGGCTAGATGGCCAGCCTACCGAGCAGGGGTAGGGTCCCCAAACGCAGCCCGTGTGCGGCAGCCTGCAGACGATCGGCCAATTGTGCAAAGCGCATTGCGGGAAGAGCCTTGGCGTCGCGGTCGATGGAGCAGAGGAAGTTGTCCCAGTGGTGGAACAGGACGGCGGCCGGCGACAAGGCTGCGGCCAGACGCTCCGGATAGCGCTCGCTGGCCGTCCATCCGGCTACGCATGCCAGCGCCAGATCGACCGGCTTCACCTTCCAGTTGTGCTCGACCAACTCGGCGCTTCCCACATGAAACAAGCGATAGCCGCGCACCTCGATCTCCACGCCGAACACGGCACCGCAGCGATAGGCCTCGGTGCGCATGGGTACGTCGCTGCAATCGGCGATGTCGCCCGCAAAGGGCACTCGCCCGAACAAGAAACGCGAGTGCGCACTGGGCCAAAAGCGCAAACGAAACGGGCCCACTTCCGCTTCGCACGTGATCGTTTCCGTTGGCTCGACACACGTGATCCGGGACTCCGGCACACCAAAACTGCGACAGAGATGGCGGGCCGAACGGGACCCGAAGACACGCGCCCCGGTTTGCAACGCAATCGCAGGCGTATCGAGGGCATGGTCGAAATGTGTGTGCGACAAGACGATGGCGTCGGCACGCGGGATCAGGCGCGTGGCCAAGGCCGCATCCGCTTGCAGGGGTGCCAGCACGCAACGGGAGAGCGAGGCCCGTGTCAGGTAGGGATCGAGCAACAACACATGCTGCTCGCACTCCAACGCAAAGCCGGCCGTCCCCAGCCAAGTTAGTTGCAGGTCTACACGCCCATTGCTCAGAGCCGCGGTATTGAAAAACAAATCTTCGGGGCGCATCCGCTCTGGCTTTCCTGCTTGGCTCAAGCGGCGCCGAGGACATCGCCGGCTAGCTCGGTTGCGCTCACGGTGGCGGTGCCGACCTTACCGACAACGATCCCGGCAGCGTGATTGGCGAGGTACACTGCTTCATCCAACGCAGCACCGGCAGCGTGCGCCAAAGCGCAGGTCGCCACCACGGTATCTCCGGCTCCGGTGACATCAAACACCTGACGCGCCACGGTGGGGAAGTGCCGCAAGGCTCCGCGGCGGGGTACGAGGGTCATCCCCTGTTCACCGCGCGTGATGAGAATGGAGTCGGCATCCCAGCGCTCGATCAAACCACGCCCCGCCTCACGCAAGCTCGTCTCGTCGTGGATGCTGATGCCAGTGGCCTCCGCCGCTTCGGCTTGATTCGGTGTAGCCAGTGTAATGCCGCGGTAGTGTCCATAGTTGGGCTTCTTGGGATCGACAATGAGCGCAAAGCGGCGGCGGGCGTAGAGTTCGCGCAAGCAATCGAGGAGGGCGGCCTGGATCACGCCCTTCCCGTAATCCGAGAGAATCACCGCGTCGAAATCCCAGATATGGCGAGCCAAGTAAGCGGCAAGCTTCTGTTGCGCCGTCTTTGGAGCGTCGTTGTGTTCGCGGTCGAAACGTACGACCTGCTGGCCGTGCGCGACAATCCGCGTCTTACGGATGGTTACGGAAGCTTGCGAGGACACGGTCCCCGCCGTGCCGACTCCGATCTTCTTGAGTTCGCTGAGCACGCGACGGCCGGCGCTATCGGTTCCGACAATGCCGCAGATCGAGGCACCACCGCCCAGCGCACGAATGTTGTGGGCCACGTTCGCCGCACCACCGAGATGAAAACTCTCGTTGGTGACACGCACTACCGGCACCGGCGCCTCCGGAGAAATGCGCTCCACCTTGCCCCAGATGAACTCGTCGAGCATGAGGTCGCCAACCACCAGGAGACGCGCACGCGGGAACTTGCGAATGATGGCCTTGAGTCGGGCGGTGGCCGGCAGGAGTTGGCTCATGCGGGGTTCTCCCGTGTCCAGGCGGCAATGCCGGCGCTTACCGTGTCGACCGCGGCTGTTGTCAGCTCCGGATACATCGGTAACGCCAGCACCTCTGTCGCGGCACGCTCGGCAACTGGAAACGATTCCTGCCCTTGGCCTAGCGACCGGAACGCTTCCTGTTGATGCAAGGCCAGCGGATAGTGGATGGCGGAGGCAATGCCGTGCTCCTGCAGGAAGCTGCGCAGCATGTCGCGTTGCCGACAGCGAATGACAAACAGGTGGTAGACGTGAGTGTTGTGTGCGGCCGTGTGCAACACCGAGATCCCCGGCAGGCCCTGCAATCGCTCTCGATAGCGCGCCGCTAGTGATTGCCGGGCCGAGTTCCAAGCATCGAGATGCCGCAACTTGATACGAAGCGCGGCCGCTTGCAGGGTGTCTAGGCGCGAGTTGAAGCCAACGACGGCATGCAGGTACTTCTGACGCTGGCCATGATCGCGCAACTCGCGAAGACGCTGCGCCAAGGCCGCATCGTTGGTGGTTAGCGCCCCACCATCGCCGAGCGCGCCAAGGTTCTTGGTCGGATAAAAGCTGAAAGCGGCAACCCGGCCCAAACCACCGCAACGCCGGTCGCGGTAGCGTGCCCCATGCGCCTGAGCGGCGTCCTCGAGAACTACCGCGCCACAATCGTCCGCCAGGCGACGAATCGGGTCTATGTCTGCCGGCTGCCCGTAGAGATGAACCGGGATCACGGCTTGCACCGGCAGGCGGCTATGTTGCAGCGTGGCCCGCAAAGATTCTGGGTCCATGGTCAAAGTATCCGGGTCGACGTCAACGAACACCGGAACTGCCCCCACATGACACACGGCCTCTGCGGTCGCCGCGAAAGTAAAAGCAGGCACCGCGACTGCCGCACCTGGCCCGATACGGAGCGCGCGCAAGGCCAAGGCCAGGGCATCGGTGCCGTTGGCAACGCCGATGGCGTGACCTACCTCACAGTAGGCAGCGAACGCATTCTCGAAACTCTCGACCGGCTCCCCGCCGACGAAAATAGACGTGGCCAAGACGCCTTCGAACGCAGCTACCAACTCATCGTGCAGAGCTGCGTGCTGCTCGCGGAGATCCATCAGCGTCACCGACATCCCAGGCGCCATACTCAAGCACGGAAAGTGGGTCAACGAGGAACAGGCGGGCTATTGTGGCTGGGTGTGCGACAAATTCGTTGGGAGGCAAACTTCCACCATCCACGCGCTCACGCGCGCGGCTACACGGAGCTGGCGAAGACACAGTAGCCGCGGCCGTGAGGCCGTGGATCTCGGATGAAAGCCAACAAATATGACGCACGCCCATTGTGGCTCTCCCGCTGGGATCGGAGCGCCTAGGTTGTTTAAGAGGTGAGAAGTTGCCACAACCCCGCGCATGACCCCGCGCATGATGGTTGCGGCGCATCCAAGCTTTCGAGAAGCATTTTTCTTTTGGCTGAAGCTGGGCTTCATCAGCTTTGGTGGTCCGACGGGACAAATCGCCATCATGCATGAAGAGCTGGTCGAACGCCGCGGCTGGATTTCCGAAGGGCGGTTCTTGCACGCGCTCAACTACTGCATGCTGTTACCCGGTCCAGAGGCACAGCAGCTTGCCACCTACGTGGGTTGGCTATTGCACGGCACTTGGGGAGGCATCGTTGCCGGATCGCTGTTCGTCCTGCCTTCGGTGTTTGTTCTGACCGGCTTGAGCTGGGTCTATATGGCCTATGGGAGCGTTGCCGTGATCACCGCCCTACTCGCTGGACTCAAGGCAACGGTGCTGGCGATCGTGGCGGCGGCGGTGATTCGCATTGGACAACGGGCCTTACAGAATCAGGTGATGATCGCCATCGCTGCAGCCGCGTTCGTCGGGTTGTTCGTGTTTCATTTGCCATTCCCCCTTCTCATCGCAGGGGCCGGTGCCTTGGGACTCCTGGGCGGACACTATTGGCCACAAGTGTTTGCGGTGATGAAGGGGCATGGCGGCGGTGCGTCAGCCAAAGGTAGCGAGCAGCCCCCCCTACACACGCGGCCCAACACCAAGCGGGCGTTTGCCGTTCTCGGAGTGTGCTTGACGCTGTGGCTATCGCCCATTGCTCTCCTGTGGGTATTCCGCGGCGAGAGTGACGTCTTCTTCCAGCAAGCCGTGTTCTTCTCCAAGGCCGCAATGGTCACGATTGGTGGTGCGTATGCGGTGCTGCCCTACATCGCGCAAGCTGGAGTCGAGACCTATGGCTGGCTGACGGCGCCGCAAATGATCGATGGGCTGGGCCTTGCCGAGCCCACACCCGGCCCTCTGATCATGGTCGTTGCCTTCATTGCCTACGTGGGAGGCTGGACCAAGGCATCCGGGATGTCGCCGCAACTGGCAGGCGTAGTGGGCGCTCTGGTTGCTACTTACTTCACCTTCCTGCCGTGCTTCCTGTGGATCTTTCTCGGTGCTCCGTACATTGAACAGACACGCGGCAATGTCGCCTTGCGCGCGGCTCTGTCCACGATCACGGCAGCAGTCGTGGGCGTAGTTCTCAACCTAGCCGTCTACTTCGGGGCACACGTATTGTTTCCGCCGGCCGGCGGCATCGATCTCGTGGCACTAGCGATCGCCTCGGTCGCGTTCCTTGGCCTGTGGCGCCGCGGGTGGAATGTCCTCGCCGTCGTTGGCGGGGGCGCCGTGGCTCAACTGCTGTGGCAAACCGCTAGCCACGCGTTGCTCTCGTAGGTGGAAGCATGGCTGTTTCCCGGGATGATGCACGCTTCATGCGCCTTGCTTTGACGCAGGCACGGCGCGGCGTTGGGCGCACGGCTCCCAATCCTCCCGTCGGTGCCGTGGTGGTGCGCAACGGCCTTGCCGTCGGCCGCGGCTTTCACCGTCGTGCCGGTAGCGATCACGGCGAGGTTGCTGCACTGCGCGATGCCGGCCCCGCTGCTCGTGGCGCCACCCTCTACGTCACACTCGAGCCCTGTGCCCATCATGGCCGCACTCCGCCTTGCACCGAAGCCGTGATTGCGGCCGGGATTCGACGCGTCGTCATCGGCAGTATCGATCCCAATCCCAAAGTGCCGAACGGCGGGCGCCATGTGCTGGAAGCCGCCGGAATTGCGGTCACGACGGGTGTATCCAAGCCCGCATGCGACGATCTGGTTGCCGCCTTTTGCAAGCACATTACTAGTGGGCTGCCTCTGGTGACCCTAAAGCTCGCTGCATCTCTGGACGGGCGCATCGCCACGGCCAGTGGCGACTCGCGCTGGATCACTGGAGAGGACGCGCGACTCTACGCCCACCGTCTGCGCAACGAGCACGATGCGATCTTGGTAGGCGCACAAACTGTCCTACGCGACGACCCACAACTCACGTGCCGCCTGCGCGGCGGACGCAATCCGCTCCGCGTCATCATCGACGGCAAGTTGCGTATTCCGCTGTCTTCTCAGGTGGTGCAGACCACCGACCAAGCCCCCACCCTCGTGTTTACGACACAGGAGGCTCCGGAAAAGCGCGTTGCCGCTCTCCGCGCCCAAGGCGTGGAGGTGGTTCGCTGCCGCACGCACGGTGGCCGCTTGAGCTTGCGGGATGTCTTGCGCCGACTCGGCCAGCGTGGGCTTCTCTCCGTGCTGGTCGAAGGAGGCGCCAACGTGGCTAGCCAACTCCTGCAGGAGCGGTTGGTGGATGACTTGTTGGTTTTTCTTGCGCCCAAGCTCGTTGGTGGGGATGGGCGTCCCATGCTCGACTCCCTCGGCGTGCAACGAATGTCGCAAGCCATGGCCACCGGGCCGTTGCGTGTGCGTCGCTTTGCGGTAGATCTGTTGCTAGCTACACACCTGGTGAATCGCCCATGAGTAAAGCTCCCGTCGAAGAAGTCATTGCCGATCTGCGCCAAGG
>CAZGSN010000119.1:0-1860 GCA_964528465.1 uncultured Binatia bacterium (SeqCode) | reverse complement strand
GGTGCCCGGGCGGGTAGAGGTCGAAGAAGTTGGTGAAGATGGTCAGCTTGGTGACAGTGAACCAAACGAAGAACAACGTCCCCAGCGTGATCGCGATCGAGATAGGGACGCGGCGACGCAGCAGGAAGGCTAGGTATTTTTCGATCAGCGCGCGCGGGAGCATGGTTTCTTTGAAGCCCTTCTTGGAGTTACTTGGACGGAATGCTGAGTTCAGCGCCGTCTGCACGTAAGGTCAGGCCGTTGGCACCCACCAGCAATCCATGCCCAGGCACCAGCGAAAGGGCACGAATCCAACGCAAGTTGGCCGCCGCCGGCACCTGTGTACGCTTCCACGTAGCGCCACCATCTTGACTCCGAAAAACGGCACTCCCCTCGCCAACTGCGAATCCGGTTTGTCCCGCCACCGCGATGTCGTACAGGCTTGGGTTCTCGACGCCGGCTTTGGCGCCGACCTGGTCGAGCGCACCTACCTGCGTGTCGCCGTGTTGGGCTACCCAAGTGGTGCCTCCGTCACTCGTATGCAGAATGATGCCGTCGAGGCCGACGATCCAACCCTTCTGCAAATCGGTGAAGAATGTCCCAAACAAGGTCTTGTCTACGCCGGCGGGCTGGTCCTGCCAGGTAACGCCACCATCGGCTGTTACCAACACCGTCCCCGCTTCGCCCACGATCCAGCCATGCTCCGCATCTGGCCACGATTGGGCGTTGAGAATCACGTCGCGGTCGATTGCTGCCAATGCCCAGGTCTTGCCCCCATCGCTGGTGCGCAAGATCGTGCCCCAATCCCCCACGGCGACGGCTCGCTGCGGACTCAGGGCGAAGACGCTAAACAAGTGATGATCGGTGCCTGATGGCTGCAGTTCCCAGGTCTCACCAGCATCGCGCGTGCGTGCGATCAAGCCCGAGCGACCGACGGCCCAGCCGTTAACCGTGTCAGTAAACGAGACGGCTAGAAAATGCTCCGTGGTGCCGGTGTTTTGCACCTGCCACGTGCGGCCCGCGTCACGCGTGCGCGCAATCATGCCGAAGGAGCCGGCCACCCATCCGGTGTTGGCGTCCACCAGCGACGTGCCGTAGAGATGGTCAATGATGCGGTTGTTGCTCGCTTCGGCGGCCTTGGGGAGTCCCACGGCTACCACTAACGTCGCGGCAACTAGCCAGACGTGCACGACTCGCGCCGCCGTTGTTCTTGCTTCCATACTCGTGCGCAATGCCCTCTGCTCGCTGAAAAAAGGTGGTGCGGCTTATAGGTCGAGCCCAGAAACGAAGTCAACCAATTCGCTAGGCGATGAATCTGGAGGCAGAGCATCCTCTTGCAGCTTCCCACCGAGCTGAAGTAGTAGGCCGCGCATGCACTTTGAAGAAACCAGCCGTGTGACGCAGCCGGCGTCGTTGATCTTGGAAACGATGATCGAGAACATGCAGGCCATCGTGCCCTTTCTCGACAACATCGAGAGCATCGACCTGCAGTCGCGAGAGGTCTTGGGGGATGGCCGCATCAAGATCGTGCGCCGCTGGCAAGGGATGTCCGAATCGGTGCCGTCGGCCTTGCGCCCGTTTGTTTCTCGGGAACTCATGGGTTGGATCGACACCGCCTACTGGACTCCGGCGGAGTACAAGGTGGAGTGGGCACAATCGATGTGCTCGGCCAGTGTCGCCAAGCTCTACGAGTGCTCCGGCATCAACTACTTCGAGCCTGATCCCGAGGACTCCGAGCACTGTACGCGAATTCGCATCACCGGTGACTTGGCGGTCTTCCCGGAGCAGCTCGGCATCCCCAGCTTTCTAGGTCGCCGCCTCGCACCCCAGGTGGAGAGTTTCGTGGTCGGCTTGCTTACCCCCAACTTGGCGGGCCTCGCC
>CAZGSN010000118.1:0-24965 GCA_964528465.1 uncultured Binatia bacterium (SeqCode) | reverse complement strand
ACCCGTGGCTGCCGTGCGACCCGTGGCTGCCGTGCGATCCATGGCTACCATGGGAACCGTGGCTGCCGTGCGAGCCGTGGCTGCCATGCGAGCCGTGGCTGCCGTGCGAGCCGTGGCTGCCGTGTGAGGCGTGCGACATGTGCTGTGCCAAGAGCATTTTTTCGCTGTTCGGGTCGGTACGCAGTGCTTCAGCGGCTTCGGAAGCATCTAAGACCACATCAGGCTTTACAGCTTGACGCGCCTCGTCCGGACTCAGGAAATCTAGCGGCGTTTTGCGCAACGACGGCAGCTCATTCTTCTTCTGGCTCATTGGCTCCCTCCGAAACAGTCCTTGAGTTACCGCAGACGGGCGTGTTCGCCGGTCGCAAACAAGCGAAGGCGCTCTGCATGCGGAAGCAGCGCAACAACTATCGGACGCTGCTGGCCTTCGTTGGCGGCCACTACATGTGAAACCTGGGCCACTGCCTGGGCTAGCCCTTCATCGGTCGGCAGGTCTCCCTGCCCCCCGTTCATTACGACGAGATCAAGATGCTCTGTGTAGACCAGACCCTGGGGTCGGCCGTCATTGCGACAAAGGTGGACCCGGTGTTCCCGTCCACGATCGTTTTGCAAGCTAAGGACGCAGGACCCATCCTTCACTTCGGTGAGCTCCCCCACACTCCAGCCGTGCCCGAGAGCAGCGCCCGGAGCCAAGGGACGTAAGAGCGCCCAAGGAGCTGGTCCGTTCTCCGGAAGAACCGACTCAGGTTCACTTCTTGTGGCAGTTGCTTCGGCAAGCGAAGCAGACATGTGCCCCGAAGGTTGCGACGATTCGCCACCTCGCGTTGAAGCTTCAGATTGTGTTGCGCGTCCAACCGATGCGGCCCAGCCTACAGCGGCCGTAGCCGCCAGCTTACCGACCAATGCACGTCGAGAAAGCATACCTACCTCCCATGATCTTACGATTGATGCGCTGGCGCTATCACACGTGCGCAAGCGATGTAAAGAAAAAAATGGAGACCTGAGCATAAAAATTCTCGAACTCCGAGCGGGCAGCACTCTTGCGGTGCCCCGACTCGCCCCCTCGTGGCGAATTGATGCGATGGGCGAATAGGGTTGCTGCAGCAATGAGGACACCCGATCTGCCACCGCCAGGTTTGAGCTGCCCCCGGCACCAAAAACAGGCAACGCCAAGGTCGATATCTCGCACCGCGAGATGGGAACCGACGAAGACGCAAGGAGAGGTAGGCTCGAGTCACCTGACCTGCGCAGGGCCTACATCTAAACTATGAAGCCCCACTTCTTGTTGAACGCCGTTCAAGATTTCCAGGCCGTAGACCGGAGGCTGTAGACCGTAGGACGGAAGTGATGGAGCCGCCGATTTCCGACGTACGGCCTCCAGTCTACAGCCTACTGCCTGCGCGGCCCGCTCCGGCCCTTCAGACTTTGGTTGCGGCCACGAGGCCGCGCTGTGTGAGTAACACCACCCTCGAGAACCCAAGGGCTCAAGGGCTGACATTCGCCTCCGACGCCTCGCCATTGCGGGGCGCTCGAAAGTAGTAGCCTTTTCCTTGTGGCCTATGATACGAAGCAGCCACGCGTTCCGGTTGGCAGGCCGAGGCAGCACTTGTTGATACCCGTTAGATGAGACCTTCCGGAAATAGCACGCCCGAGTCGAAGCAAACTAAAGGAACGCGATACCACGAACCGCAATGCACATTTCTTCCTCGCTAGAGATGCCCTCAAGTACCTCCTCTCCTGCGCTACCCGATTTGGGGCGCCCTCGTGACACATTGCAGCCATCGAGAGCCACTGTGGATCTACGAGTTTCCCTCACCGAAGAATCCATGAGCTTGCCTTGGCATCGTGCACCAGCAACGGCCTCGAAAGAGGAGCTTCCGGCAGAGGAAGTCCTCCGGCGGGTTCGCGCGGCGAGTGCCCTATCGGGATCACTCGTAGTAGGAGGCGGGACACCCTTGCAGCGCCAGGATTTGTACGACCTCCTCCGGGAACTCGCGGAGATACGCCCAGGCAACTTGAGCCTGTGCCTAACGGGGGATGGGGTAACCAAGTCGGTCGCCGAACAATTGCTTGCTTGCGGCGTACAGCGGGTCATCCTCCCCTTCCACAGCGGCAGGCAAGACGCTCACGATTGGCTGGTAGGTAAACAGGGAGCCCTTAAGATCGCACACCGCGCGATTCGGGAGTGCCTGGATGCTGGCCTCAACGTCCACGCGGAAATTCTGCTGACGCGCTCTACAGCCGTGCACCTGACAGAGACAATCGAGGTACTAGCACACAGCGGAGTACGCAGCGTATGCGCCAGGAGACTGACCGCGGCAGAAGCTCCCGGAGCGGACTTCGTCCCATTGTCTCCGCGCATCTCGGCGATGGAAGGTGCGCTGGAAAGCGCGGCTGCACTCTCCGTAAAGCGGCGCGTGCGGCTAATCCTGCGTGACTTTCCACAATGTACAGCACCACGGCTGCGAGCGATCTTCGCGCCGACGGACAGCGAGATCTGGCTGCAGGCGGATGGCTCGGGGGTCGCGCGCACCCACGCCGATCAAGGCTGCCCCTCTTGTCCCGGCACACCGCATTGCAGTGGCGCACCAGCCGACTACGTTGCACGCTTCGGCTGGGAAGAGTTTGCTGACACAATCCAGACAGCGGTTCGGGTCGCCGAGACGGTCGAGGAGCAAACGACCGGCAAGACCACGCAACCCATGACCCTCGCCTGGAGAGGCCCGCAACGTGTGCGCTGCACAAGCTGCGGCGACACACAGCCGCTCGCACCGCAGGAACCCTACGAGAGCACTCGATCCCTGCGGGAATATCTGGTCCAAGCAGCCTGCTACCGCCCGGCACGACTGCGCCTAGTAGGCGCCGATCTGCTGGCGCATCCGCAAGCTGCCCAGCTTATATATGATGCGGTTCGCCTCTTTCCTCACGTGGAGGTCGCCGGTGAAGCAAGCGCCATCGCAGCTTGGTCGGACCTCGACATGCGGCGGATCAAGGACCTGCAACGGCTAGACGTAGCGCTCTACGGACCAGACGCCGCCACACACGACGCGCATTGCGGCATCGCGGGAGCCTTTGCGGCAATGCAAGAAGGCATCGAGCGACTGCGCGCACAAACGAGTATCGCCATTGGTGCCTACGCAATTCTGCACGATGCCGCCTACGTTTCTACATTTGCGGAGGCTTGGAGTCGCGGCCAACTTCCGGGGGAACCCAAATTTAGACTGTCCACACAAGGGGGCGACCTCGACGAACTCGCCGAATGTGCAAGGGCTATGGCACCGGGTCCGGCACGAACAACCCTCTTGTCCGCCCTACCCTATTGCTTGTATGAGCTAGAAACGAAGGAACGCCCCTCGAGATCGACGAGTGAAACGGAATCGCAGCAGACGATTTATTGCGGAAGAAGCGTGTCCTATGAGCCGTGCGGGTCGGACCCGATCGGCATATTCGAGCCGTGCCCGATACCGTCGTGCGCGGCCCAGGGCTGCCCAGGGATACCAAAAGGCTGGCGGAGCGCAGAAAGGTCGACATCATGGATGATGAACATTTGAAGGGACGAATGCTGGCACGCGAGCGCGTCGCCAACGTGCGCAAGCACTGGGTACGACTGGTCACCGCTTGCAACAGTCGCTGTCTCTTCTGCCTCGATACCGACACTCCTCGCAACGTGTATCTCCCCGAAGAGGAAGTACACAAAGAGTTGATCCGCGGACGGGAGCAGCTCCATGCCGACAAGGTAATCCTCTCCGGCGGGGAAGGCTCCATTCATCCAAAGTTTGTAGACTTCGTTCGTTACGCCAAGAGCATTGGCTACGAGCGCGTGCAAACCGTGACCAACGGCGTCATGTTCTCGAAGCGCGAATTCTACAATGCTGCCGTCGAAGCGGGGTTGGGAGAAATCACCTTCAGCCTGCATGGGCACACGCCCGAACTTCACGACTGGCTCACCGGAACGCCCGGAGCCTTCAAGAAGCTGATGAAGGGGATGATGCGCGCCCTGCGCGAGGACCGCATCATCGTCAACGTCGACGTCTGCATCAACAAACAAAACGTCCCGTTCATCGATAAGATCGTCGAGCTGTGCCTTTCGGTTGGCGTGCGCGAGTTCGACCTCCTCCACGTCATCCCTCAAGGATCCGCTTTCGAGCACCGCGACCTGCTCTTTTACGACCCGGTCGAATTCTTGCCACGCCTACAAAAGGTATTCCGCCTCAACCGCCATCCCAACGTGGTGATCTGGACCAACCGTTTCCCTGTGGAATTCCTCGAGGGATTGGAAGATCTCATCCAAGACCCGCACAAGATGCTCGACGAGGTGAACGGTCGTCGCTTTCAGGTGCGACGCTATCTGGATGAAGGCGTTCCTCTGGAATGCCGAGAGAAAGAACGCTGCCAGTATTGCTTCATTGAGCCATTCTGCACCACGGCAGATCGCGTCATCGAACGCCAGAACCGCGCCACCTGGGAAGTCTGGGGGCTCGGGGCCGTATCCGCCTCGCAGTGGGAGGACTATGCTGATCTCACCCCGGATCAACTCCCCTACGGAAGTCGCAATGTTGGCCTTGAAATAGACAGTCTTTCGGATCTCGAAGCACTGCCGTTGGCTAAGGATATTGGCATCTATGCCAAGGTCCAGACTGTCACCCCGTTGGATCGCTCCAAGGTACGTAATCCATTGCTTCTCAACATCAGCACGCCAGAAGGTCTGGACACGCTGTTTGCGAGTAGTCTGCTCTCGGGAGACCTAGAGGTAGAGATCGAGCTAAGCCAACGGACAGCCCCTTGGCTTCTGGACCATCGCGACCTGCTGCGCCAGCATGCCTCCAGACTGCGATTGCATCAGCCCACGTACGAGTTTCTGAAGGACACGATCGAGAACAACGTGCGCGATCCGAAGGCTTTTTTCACCAACCTCGATCTGCCGATCCGGGTCAGTGGCCTTGCCGCTTGCCTGGCTCCCAACACCCAACTCGCGGAAGCACCAAAAGTCCTGCGAGAGAACATGTTCGATCTAGAAACGGGTCGCATCGCGATTCGCGAGTTGGCACGTACGCACGTGATCGAAGGGTACTACGGCAAATCCGTGCGTTGTCGGGACTGCAAAGTCAACGCGCGCTGCGACGGCGCCCACATCAACTTCCTGCGCGACCAAGGCTTCGCGCAGTTGGAGCCGTTGCGTGAAGGGGCCTGGGCCAGCGAGGCAGAGGCGCAGCTTCTACGCCTGCGACCGCAACCGGAAGTACGACTGCGTGATGGCCGCCCCAAAGAAGCCGTGGCGCCGAGCCTGCCTGGCTATGCCGCACCTGAACCAGCCCCCGTCGAACCGCTGGTCGAGTTCGGCAAGAAGGCGCGCGAAGCACGTGAACGACGACGCCTCGAATTCCAAAAGGAAGCAGCTTCCCCGGCGTAACCACCAATCCTTAAGAAAACTCGATGGCCAACCTCGGATACCTCCAGCTCACGCGCAACTGCTACCAAAAGTGCCAGTTCTGCAGTAATCCACCGACCGGTGTGCATCTCGACGAAGAAGAGATGCGTAGCAACATCGATCGGCTGGTGGAGATGGGATACGACGGCGTCATCCTGACCGGGGGAGAGCCCAGCACCTCCGAACTCCTCTTGCCCGCCCTCAAGTACTCGCGGGAGAAGCGGCTATTCAGCCGTATGATCACCAACGGCCAGAAGCTGGCCGACAAGGAGTTCTTCCGCACCTGTGTGGACGCGGGTCTCAACCACATCCATGTCTCGCTGCATAGCTACCGTCGCGAGGTCCACGATTTCATCACCCAATACAAAGGCGCTTGGGATGTCCTCGTGCAGTGCCTGAGCCATGTTCCCGACATGGGGATCGCCTGCGACATCAACACGGTCATCAACGTCTACAATGCCGATCACCTGCACGAGAACGTACGCTGGATCTGCGAGCGCTTTCCCTTCATCCGCCATTTCGTCTGGAACAACATGGATCCGGACGGCAACCGCGCGGAAGAGTACCCGGATTGCATCCCCAAGCATTACGAATTCCAAGTGTCGCTCGAGCGCGCCATGGAATATCTCGTGAGCACCGGGCGCAGCTTTCGCGCCGAACGCGTCCCTCTTTGCTACATGCGTCGCTTTGCCTGGGCCTCCACCGAGGCTCGTAAGATCATCAAGGAAGAGGAGCGCTGCATCCGTTTCCTGGACTTCAAGGGATTCATTCACCAGCGTGAGTTCCTACACGGCAAGGGCACGGCTTGTGATAGCTGTCGCTACGACCCGATTTGCGCCGGCATGTACTCGATGGCCAAGAGCTACGACGAACGTGAGTTGTCGCCGATCTTCGAGGATCCAACCGACGTCATCGTCAAGGTATTGGGAAGGAAGCCGTCGCCGGAACTGCTGGATCGTTTGCTGAAGCGGCGCGGCCGGCGATCGACGACCGAGCAACCGTCCATCGAGAAGAGGCAGCAGGCTCTGCTCCGCGCCCTGTAGCCCGATGCCTCGATTTCTTTTCCTCAATCCTCCGCTGGTCCTCGATGAAGACTTCATCGACTACCCTTACTTCGCCAACCACGGCATGCTTGCCTGCGCCGCGTTGGCAGCACGGGCTGGAGCTCAGGTCGAGATGCACGACGCCTTCGCCCTCCCCGAATCGGGCCGCCATCGGCGCGCCGCGGGAGGCTGGGTCCTAGGCGTCGACCATGAAAGTTTTGTCGCCAATATTCCTTCACAGCCCTACGACGTGGTGGTCCTTGGGGCTTCCGTGTTCCTACGTATCGAAGCCGCTCATGCAGAAACGCAAAAGCTGATCGCGGCATTGCGCCAACGCTTTCCGGATTCTGTACTCTTGCTCGCCGATGGATACGTCAGCGGCCAGCACTACATGAGCTATGACGGTCCACGGGTGCTCAACGACTACCCAGAACTCGATGCCCTCATCCAGTATCCGGCCGAACGGCTCTTCGGCGACCCCGAATACCTCGGCACGCTACGCCACGCACGCACCGTGTTGAGCGATCCGGGCACGCGCGGCGGCGATCCGCACGAACCGTTTTACTTCCTCGACGGCATCGACACCTTCCACTTCGATCGCTTCCTGCATCGCTGCTTTCGTGATGGCTCTTGGCAGAACACCTTTGGCATCGGTAGCGGCACACGCTCCCTGCTAACCAGCATGGGGTGCCCACATCGCTGTATCTTCTGCACCAGCAATCCCGGTTGGCGAAAGACCGGGCGCAAGCTCTACCAGCCAATCCCGTTGTCGCGGCTCAAACACTGGGCCTTTTTGCTGCGCAAGGTATTCGGCGCGCGCAAACTCTTGATCTTGGACGAGATGGTCAACGTGCGCCCCGACTTCACCGCCATGCTGCGCGCGTTCAACGAACTCGATTTCCAATATGACTTCCCCAACGGCATGCGTGCCGATCACCTTAGCCGCGAGGCGGTTGGCTTGATGAAGGATCGAGTCAGCGTCCTCAGCATCTCTGCCGAGAGCGCCACCCAAGGAGATCTCGACGGCGCCATCGGCAAAGGGCAGAAGCTCGAAGCGATTGAGCGCGTGGCGGCCTGGTGCAAGGAACTCGAAGTGCCCTTGATGACGCACTACATCATCGGATTCCCGTGGGAGACCCCGGCACACATCACCGCGACCCTCGATCTGGCGTGGCAATTGTACGAAGAATACGGCGCCTGGCCTTCCATGCAATTCGCGACACCAATCCGCGGCACCGCACTGCACGACCAATGCGTGGAAATGGGACTCATCCCGGCCGATGGAATCGACCTCAAGGATGGCGCGCTCTTCCAGCACCGCCCCTGCTACGACCCACCCCGGTGCCCGCCCGGGTACGTGGCCAAGGCACGCGCCGCCTTCGACATGAAAATGGCAGCACGCGCGGCGCGCAAGCTGATCATGAACATCACCTACAAATGCGCCAACCGCTGCATCTTTTGCGCAACCGGGGACCGCATTACCGCGGCCCTGAGCTGGGAGAAAATCGACACGATCCTACGCCAGCACCGCGACGAAGGCACGGATCAGTTGGACATCGATGGCGGCGAGCCGACTCTGCATCCGCAGCTCGTAGAAGCTATCGAGCTAGCGCGCGATCTTGGGTACCGCTCCATCAACTTGACTAGCAACGGGCGCATGCTGCGCGATGCTGAGCTGGCGCAGCGCATTCTCCAAAGTGGGGTGACGCACTTCTTGATCTCCCTGCACGGGCCAACCGCCGCAGTCCACGACGAGGCCACAGGAACCCCGGGAAGCTTCGAGCAAACCATGGCCGGCATCGACAATGTCATGGCGCAGCGACCCGCCGGCCTCGACGTTGGGGTCAACGTGACGATCACACGCGGCAATGTTGGCCACCTTCTGCCGCTTACGGAGCTGGCAGTTCGCAAGGGCTTCTACAAGATCAATTTCCAATTCATCACTCCGTTCGGCCAAGCCTACGAAGAAGTCGTTCCGCCCATCGAGACCGCCGCGCATGCCGTGATGGAGGTGATCGATCGCTACAAGGATGCCATCCAGATTGCGGTGATCAACGCGCAGTTCTGTGCTTTCCCCGGATACGAGGAGTACGTCGCCGGCGACCTGCAGAAATTGGGACGGACCATGGTCTTCGCCGCCGATCCCCGCTTCCCCGAGCAAGTGAACCTCTACGAATGGTTGGGGTCGAAACGCGAGAAGCGGGACGTTTGCCAGCAATGCCCGTGGACAACGGTTTGCGAGGGATTCCAAGTCTTCGCCCAAGAAAAGCCGGACATGCGCGTCGAGCGTGCGCGCCCGGCCGTGGCCATGCTCGGATAGACTTCCCATGGAGCATCAGGTCAAGCTCGGCGATCAATTCTTTGACTACGCGGATGTCCTGATCGACGTGATGATCGGATACGCCTGCAACGTGCAGTGCGACTACTGCTCGATCACAGACGAGATGCGGCAAGAAAGCATGGCAACAGCGTCGATCCTCGATCAGTTGAAAGACGCCCGCATGCGCGGTGCCACCAAGGTTAGCTTCGGGGGTGGCGAACCAACCATCCGGCGCGGTCTCTTACCGCTCGTCCGCTGGTGCCGTGATCGCGGCTACCAATCCATCAAGGTTCCCTCGAACGGGCTTCTGTACTCCTACCGCACCTTTGCCCAGGAAGCCTGCGAAGCTGGGATCAACGATTTCCACATCTCGTTCATGGCCCACACCGACGCACTCTACGAGAAGATCATGGGTAAGGCCGGAGCGATGCAGCTCGTCACCCAGGGTGTGCACAACCTCAAGGAGTTGGGACATACTCCGGTCGGCGATCTGATCATCAAGCACGATACGTGGATGCACCTCGCCGACATCGTGGGACATTGGGCTCGCTTGGGTATCCACACCTTCAACCTGTGGCTGGTTTCCCTCTCGGATCGCAATGCCGGCAATCTGGAATCCCTGCCCCGCGTATCCGAAATGAGAGAAGGGATTAACGCCGCTTTCGAGCGCGGGCGCCAGCTCGGAGTTACGGTGCGCTCGCGCCATATCCCGCGCTGCATGCTTCCGGGCTACGAGGACCACATGGCGGACCTGCGCGAAGATCGCGTGCTGGTAATTACGCCACGCGCCACCTTTGCGCTTTGGGAATCGAAGATCTCCCCCAACGCCTACACCAGCAAGTGCAACGGCTGCCGCTACCAACACGGGATTTGCCTTGGCCTCCGCCAGGACTACCTGGATCGTTACGGTGACGACGAACTCCGCCCTGAGTACATTGCACAGGACGCCGCGACCACGGCACCCAGTGCGGCTTGACCACGAGGTTCCGATCGCGCAAGGTCCGTTTGCACGCAAGCACAAACAGCGTGAGATGAGCCCAGGAGAAGACGAATGCCCCAGACTCAGATTGAGACGATCGACCTAGAGACTTCCACGCTCAGTGTCTCTCTCGATATCGACCTCTATCCCCGCGACGCACTATACGCGGCTGCGTATGTGTTTCTCGATCGTGGGTACATCCTTCTGGACCGCGTCGGCGAGCGCTTCGTCGTGCATATTCGCGGCAAGCAGCCCCTGAGTGAGGCAAGCTTGCGCGAGCTTGCGGGGGAGTTCGAAAACGAACTCCTGGCGCAGGCCTTGCGCCACCGGGTAGTGAAGGTGAATCAGCACATCATTGAACAGGTGACAGCTCTCGCCATCAGCGGTGCCGTGGGAAGCGACAGCAGAGATGGTAGCTTTGCAGAGCCCGTCAACGACGGCATGGAGTTCGTGGAAGATCCCCTCGGCTTGGCCGCGCCTTGGGAGGTAAAGAAGGAAGAGGACTGAACCGCATGTCTGCCCCAAGCCACGACACCGTGCGCCTGCACCAAGCCCTGTATTCCGAAAACGCAATCCACGACGCGGCAGCTACCTTCGCCGATTTCGCGTCGTTTTCTATTCCACCGGTGGGAGCACACTACGTCGTCGAGATGACCAACATCAACAGCGAGGTTTCGCGCTACGTCGTCGCGGAATTCTGCAACTTTGCCCTAGCGAACTCCATCACCAGAGGCCGCCAATGATTTCTCCCACTATGCTGCCGCGAGGACGCCAGGTCGACTTCGCAAGTTGGCCCCAACCCACCGCCTGGAACCCGGACTTTGCCACCCCCTTCAATCAACGGATGATTGGGCAACGAGTCCTGATCACCAATGATTTTGGCGACTGGCTGCTGCTCGGCAAGGATGAGTTTCGTGATTTCGTCGAAGGTCGCCCGCAGCCTGGAACGCCGCTCTACGAGAAGCTGAAGGCGAAGAATTTCGTGGCCAAGGAGATCGACTATTACGCCCAGGCCGACCGCTGGCGGCGCAAGAAGCGGTACCTCTTCTACGGTCCCACCTTGCATGCCTTCGTGCTCACGCATCGCTGCAACCACGGCTGCCAATACTGCCACAGCTCGATTGTCGGCATGGATCGCTACGACACCGACATGTCGATCGAGGTCGCCGAGCGGGGCGTGGACATCGCCTTCCAAACCACGAGCTGGGCTCTGACAATCGAGTTCCAAGGCGGCGAGCCCACCGCCAACTGGGATGTCCTCCGCCACATCGTCGAGTATGCACGCAAGAAGAACATCGAAGCGCAGAAGGTTCTGTCTTTTGCTCTGGTGACTAACCTCTCCTTGATGGATGACGAGAAGCTCGACTTCTTGCTCGAGCAACGCGTGCAACTGTGTACCAGCCTGGACGGCCCGCCCGACCTACACAACAAGATCCGCATCTTCAAAGGCGCCGACAGCCACGAGTTGGTGCTGCGTTGGATGAAGAAGATCAACCAGCGCTACTCCGACATGGGCTTGGACATCAACCATTACCGCGTCGAAGCATTGCCCACCATCACCCGGCCGAGCCTTACGCGTTGGAAAGAAGTGGTCGACCAGTTCGTCGACGCCGGGTGCCGCGCCATCTTTTTGCGCAAGCTTGATCCCTTTGGCTTTGCCGCCAAGAGCGCCAAGACCTTGGGCTATTCGATGGACGAGTACCTAGAGTTCTATGCCAACGCCGTGGACTACATCATCGAACTCAATCGCCAAGGCGTTCAGGTCATGGAGCGCCACGCCGCCATCATGCTCAACAAGATCCTTGCCGACGAGGAACCAAACTACCTCGACCTACGCATTCCCGGTGGAGCCTGCATTGGGCAGATGGGGTATGCCCCGGATGGCAGTATCTATTCGTCCGACGAAGGCCGCTTCGTCGCCTCCATGGGCGACGACATGTTCAAAATCGGCACCGTCCACGACACCTACCATCGACTGATGAGCAACGCCTCGACCCGAGCCCTCGTCATGGCCGGGCTCAACGACGGCCAACCCGACTGCGTCAGTTGCGTATACAAACCCTGGTGCGGCCAGCAGGTGGAATACAACTACAAGACCCAGGGCAGCTTGCACGGACATATGCGCGATTCCATGTGGTGCAAGAAGCACAAGTCGATCTTCGATTACCTGATGCACAAGCTGGAATCGGCGGACGAGCAAGACCTGGAAATGTTCCAACTGTGGACCACCAACCGACAACTGGATCATTTCATCATCATGTAGCCCGAGACGACGCCTGGGTGCCTACCGACACGTTTCGAGTGTTCCTCGCAAAGAAGAAAGTGCCCGCGTGTCCGACAACCGACAGTGCAAAGACGCGGTTTCAGAGTAAAGCGACAGTCTCGAAAGCCGGGATCCAGTCTTGGAACGGCCCCCGGATGTTGGCTTTTCGCCACTCGACCCCGGCTTTCGCCGGGGTGACGTTCAAACGAAGACGAGGGCTCAGAAGTAGGTGCCGGGAACCGTGCAGGACCTACGCACAGGTCTCTTAACGCCGTAACGGCTACCCCTCACCCGCGAGGCGGTTGAGTTCGCGGATGAGAATCACAAACGCGGCCAGGGTGGGTTTACGGGCACTCTTCATGTCGTGAAGCAGCGCTACGGTGCGGCCGATTTCCGCACCATGGGAACGCGCGTACTCCTCAAGACATTGCTTCAGCGAGGCGCCGGTCTGCAGCACTTCGCGCGTGAGCTGGCGCCGTGCACGATTGAGTCCCTGGTGCAGGGTTTCGATGGCACGTTGCTCCCATCGATCCTCGGCCTGCAACTCGGAGAGTGCTTGTCTTGCCCAGTTGAGATCGACCAGGTCACTTGCACCGTAATAAACCTCGCCGGCCAGGCGGGGGGCCACGCCAAGCTCGGCGGCGATGATGGCGATGTCCAACGCTGCCGCCAAAGCCTGCTGGCGCAACACACGCTCGGCTATGGCGCGCGGCGTTCCCAGACGGCCCAAGGCCTCCAGGGCCGATTGCTGCGAGGCACGCAAGGCCGGGGTCAGCACGTCGGCATGAAACTCCAGTACAGCAGTGACGGGTACGGCAAACACGGCCACGAGGTCTTGCGCTTCCACATCGGCAGCTTGCGTTTCGGCCACCCAACGCACGGCACGCTCGGCGGCACCTACAAGCATACTCCAACACTGTGCGACGGCCGGCATCGGCAACGCCGGATCGGCCCCGAGAACTTCTTCGTGGACATCGAGCCAGTCGCTGATCTCCATGAGTCCACGCCAAGCCCTTACGACGCGCAAGGCATCGATGCCGCAGTCATGCTGGATGCGTGACACAAAAGTCATCCCCATGGTGTCGATGACTTGGTTGGCCAGTTCGACGGCAATGATCTCTCGCCGCAAACGGTGGCTGCGCACCCCGTGCCCGAAGCGCAAGTCGAAGGCATCCGGAAAGTAGCCGCGTAACACCGGCTCCAGATGGGGATCGTCAATGAGCGGTGAGGCCAGCACCTGGCGCTGGAGTGAAAGCTTGGCATAGGCCAGGAGCACGGCCAGTTCCGGACGTGTCAGCCCAAGATACTGGCTGCGACGGGCGCGCAGGGCATCACGATCCGGAAGATGGTGGAGACGGCGGTCGAGACCAGCCTCTAACTCCAGTTGCGTCATCAACTCGCGATACTCGGCCAGCCGTTCCTGGCTACGCTGTTGATCAAAGCTCAACAGCCGTGCCTGGCGGATGTTGCAGCCCAGTACGCGTTGCGTCACAGCGCCGGCGAGGTCGCGCAAGATCTGGTCGCGCTCGGCGAGACGCAACTGCCCGGCTTCAAGAGGGCCGGCCAAGGCAATCTTCAAATTGACCTCGTGATCCGACATGGCAACGCCGCCCGAGTTGTCGATGGCGTCGCTGTTCAAACGCCCACCACGCAAGGCGTACTCGACGCGCCCGCGCTGCGTGAAGCCGAGATTGCCACCTTCGGCCACCACCTTCACGCGCAAGTCGCGCCCATCGACCCGCACACCGTCGTTGCTGGCATCTCCCACATCGACATGCAACTCATCGGCTGCTTTGACGTAGGTGCCGACCCCGCCATTCCACAGCAGGTCGGCTTCCATCTTGAGGATGGCTCGGACCACCTCCTCGCCACTCGGATCGGCAGCACCAAAGCCGAGCATCGCACGAGCCTCTTCGGAGAGCGGGACGCGCTTGGCATTACGCCCGTACACACCACCACCCGGACCCATGGCCGCCGGGCTGTAATCCGCCCATGAAGAACGGGGTTCGTAGAACAGGCGCTCACGCTCCGCATGGGCACGAGCTGGATCCGGATGGGGGTCGAGAAAAACGTGCTGGTGATTAAACGCAGCACGCAGCAGGAAGCGACGCGACAGCAAGAGACCGTTGCCGAACACGTCGCCGCTCATGTCGCCAATACCGATGACAGTGAGTTCCTCGCGCTCGGCATCGAGGCCAAGCTCATGAAAGTGCTGCTTCACGCACTCCCACGCTCCCCGTGCGGTAATGCCTTCTTTCTTGTGGTCGTATCCATGCGCCCCGCCGGAGGCGAACGCATCGCCGAGCCAATACTGCCGCTGCTGAGCGACTTCATTGGCGAGGTCGGACAATGTCGCTGTCCCCTTATCGGCAGCAACGACAAGGTACGGATCCGAGGGGTCGTAGGCGAGCATGCCGACCGGTGCGGTGACTCTCCCTTGGACGATGTTGTCGGTGACATCGAGCAAGCCGCTGATGAATGTGCGGTACGCATGGCGTGCTTCCGCCGTACTGCGCGCCGAAGCGGCTCGGCTCTTGACCACAAACCCACCCTTGGCCCCCGCCGGAACTATCACCGCGTTCTTGATCATCTGGGTCTGCATCAGCGCCAGGACCTCGGTGCGGAAATCGTCGGGGCGGTCACTTTGGCGAATGCCGCCGCGTGAGACCTTGGCGCCACGCAAGTGCACTCCCTCTACCGACGCCGCGTGCACATAGATTTCAAACAACGGCAGCGGTTTGGGCAGATGCGGGATACGCGCGCATTCCAACTTGAGAACGATGGCGCTGCGTTCCGCTTCGGCTACGGAGCGAAAGGGCGCTGCCGGCACGCTGTAGAAATTGGTGCGCACCGTGGCCACGGCGGTGGAGAACAAAGCCCGCAAGATACGGTCGGCAGCAAGACTTGTAACGCTATCGAGGCTAGCGGCGAATTGGGTCTCGATTTCGGGCAGCCCGCGTTGCAAACGGTCGGCCGCGGGGGCGGGGCGCACAGGATCAAACTTGTGCTCGAAGTACTGCCACAACAAGCGCGCGCAATCGGGATGGCTCGCCAAGGCATCGATAATTGCGGCACGACTCGTCCCCGCACCCGACTGCAATCCATGATTGGCATAGGCGCGCACCAGATCGACCGCACGCCAATCGAGGCCGGCGCGCAGTACCAACGTATTCAAGCGGTCGTTCTCGGCGCGACCACCATGCAGAGCCAACACGGCTGGAGCCAGAAGTGGCTCGGCTTCGGCAACGTCGATGCGCAGGCCGGCCACATCTTGCACCTGAAAAGCGTGGATACGCGCCGTGCCCACCCCAGGAAGCGACACAGCCACCGCGTGCTCCGCAAAGACTCGCAATCCGAAGTTTTCGAGCAGCGGCAGGAAGTCGCTGAGCACCAGCTCTTCCTCCAACAGGTAGAGCTTGATCGTCGTGAAGCGACGGTCCGCTTCGTCGTTCACGAGATCGACTTGCGACACGCGATCGGCAGCCAACGTTTCCAGCGCGGCAATATCGCGAACAGCGACCGGAATATCCGTTGCCGACTTGTAGGAGCCGGGCAAGCAATGCGCGTAGCGCTCGGCTAGATCGCGCGCCCGTTCCCGGGGGTAGTGGGCAAGCAGCTCGTCGCGCAGGCGATCGTCCCAAGTCCGCAACAGGCTGGCGATGCGCACACGCAGCTCGCTGGTCGGCACCGTACCCACCGAATCCACGGGCACGGCGAAATAGAAGTGCATGCGTACTTGCGTCGAATCGTCGCTACGCACCAGTCGTTGTTCGAGCACCGCCGTTGCTGCAAGTATGGTGGCGAGCCGCGCCTCGGTCTGGCGGTACAGTTCTTCGGAAAAGCGCTCGCGCGGCACGATCACCACCACGAACACGCCGCGCCCGAACACGTCGGCGCGTTGCACCAGGACAACCTCGCTGCCTTCACGGCCGCCAATGTCCTCTGCCGACAAGATCGTACGGATCTCAGTGTGCAGCTCACGTGCCGGCGTGGCCAATAGCTCGACCTTGGGAATGCTGTTGAAGGTCGCCGCAATCGCCTTATGGTCGTGTGATTCCTCGATCGCCCCCTCCATCTCGTAAATCTGCGTCAGCTTGCCGCGCAGCACAGGGACATCGGTAGGCTCGTGCTGGTAGGCCTTGGCCGTGAACAAACCGAGAAAACGCTTTTCGCCGACCACCACGCCAATAGGATCAATTTCTTTGACGGCGATGTAGTCCATCGGCGCGGCACGGTGGACGGTGCTTTGGGCGTTGGTCTTGGAAACGATCAGCAGCGGCGGCTCGTTAAGACGACGGCGCAGGTCGTTGCCGAGCACACGCGGAGTGGCATACGAAGAACGGTCCTCCCCTGCGAGGATTCCCAGACCCGAACCCGGGCGCACCATCGCGGTGCGTTCCAGGCCTTGCCCGGAAAACTGGTACTCGCGGTAGCCGAGGAAGACAAAGTTCTTGTCACGTAGCCAGTCCAGCAGCGCCGCGATTTCAGCCGCTTCCTCGTTCCAGGGAGGGGCCAGTGATCGCGAGCGCAGCAGCTCCGCCAACTCAGCGGCCCGGGCACGCATCGACTGATAGTCGTTGGTCGCTCGGATCAGGTCTTGAAGGTTGGAGGAAAGGGCGTCCGCCAACTGCTGGGGTTGGGGAATACGTTCGATCTCCGCATAGATCAGCGATTCCTGACGGCCAATGCGGCCCGGCGGAGCAATCGACAGCACAGCACCACGCGGGTCGCGCTCTACGGCAAACACAGGATGCACAAAGCGCAACACCGTACAGCCGGCGGAGCGCAAGGTTTCGCGGACAGTGTCGACGATGAAAGGGCGATCACGGACAAGAGTCTGCACCACCGTTGCCGACATCTCCCAGCCATCGCGCGCTTGCTCCGGGTCGAGGACTGCCACGCGCGACTCCTCGGTCGAGCGCTCGGCCAGAAAGCGGAAGGCGGACAGGAGAATGGCGGCGAGGTCGGGAATGCGACCGCTAGCCAGCCATTCTTCCCCGCCACGCTCACACCAGTGACGTGCCAGGGCGTCGATCAACGGGCGCTCGGCCGCGGCCACGCTGCCGCGTACGAGATCGAGCAAGGCGCGAACCTTAGGATCTTCGATATCTGCCGCGCTTTGCTCGCGCTCGCGCTCTTGCATGAGGCGAGCTATTGCCTTGGACAATTCAGCCACGAAACATCCCCAACCTTAGTCCCGAGTCGAGCCCGGGGAGCCAAGCCATACACGATATTGCCAGCTTTGGGAAATTCAAATCCGGGCCATCCGGAGATCCCAACAACGGCGGGGACATCCGCCTTGTCTCGGTTGACCACACCTCCATGCCGCGAACGCGCCACGCTACGCGGCCCGATGAATGACTCCACTCTTGGGTCGCAAGAAGCTTCTGGATAGCGGCCTTACGCAGCAGGCACTTGAATTCGTGAAGCGCAACACCAGGGTGACAGCTAAGCTCGAAGGTGGTGCCGGGCGCACCCAAAGGTGGACGTATACCGAGGAGGTAGTGCGCGAAGTGCTGGTCAACGCACTCGTGCACCGAGGCTATCTGTTGTCGAGTACCGACATCGAAATTTTAATCTACGAAGACCGCCTGGAGGTGACCTCTCCCTGTAGGCTCCCGAACGGGATTACTCCGGAAAAATCAGTTGGAACCACGGATGGACGCGGATAGACGCGGATTGCTTGCGAAACGGATCAAGACCAAGAAGCACAGAGCTGTGGACGGACGTAGAGCCCAGGCGTTTCTCCTCTTGCTCTTGTAGCTGCTGTCTGTATCCGTGTTCATCGGCGTCTATCCGCGGTTCAATTGTTGTTTTCGGGATTACTCCGGAACGCATGCGCACGGGTTGCCGGGCGGCGCGCGTAACGGGACTGAAGCAGACCTCATCGAAGACGGCGAGCGGTTTATCGTCCGTTTGTGGAACCGGGCACGATAATCCACCCTTGCATCGCCTGCTCACGGGCGCGGACGGGAAGACCCGATGGCACGCAGGTGTCGCGCGGGCATGAACCAGCGCAGGATGCCGGGGGAGCGTGGCGGCAGACTTGAGACCTCGATGGCGGCCACGGCACCTTTCTTGAAATCGAACCATACCGACGTGCCACCGTGGCTGAGGATATAGCCGGCGAGTTCCCCCATGTCGGGTTGATGTCCGACGAGCATTACGGCGTCGGCACCACGCAAGGCGCTGAGCCCGCTCAGCGTATTCGCAGGGTCGTGGCCAGGAGCAAGTGGGTTGTATACTTCTACCGCGGTGTTCGGACAGAGAACCTTTTGCACGCGCTCGGCGGTTTGCACGGCACGTCGCAAGGGGCTCGTGAGAATCGCGTCGGGACGAACCCCAAGCCGGCGCAAGCCATGCGCAGCGCAGCTCACGCGTCGTGCGCCCTGCGGTGTCAGCTCACGATCGAAGTCTCGTGTCCCCGGTGCCGCGTCAAAAGCAACTCCGTGGCGGACCAGATACAAGACACAGCTCATGTCTTACTGCGGGGAGAAGGAGCCAACAAAGCGGCCATAATGGACTCCATCTCGCGCTCCGTCTTGCTGTGTGAGAATCGTCTCCAGGCGGCGCGGAACTGTGCCCGCGCATCCACGGCTCGCGCTTCGATGGCCTGCTGCAGGTTTGCCACGGCCCGCCTTGTTGCGGGAGCAACCTCCTGTGCCTCCAGGAAGCGACCCAGGTCCTCCCCTGCGACGGTAGAATCGTTGTGGGCTCCCAGCACGTCTTGCAGCTCTACCATGCGTTTAAGCAGGCGTTTGCCGTGGCGTTCCGTCCACGGCAGCAGGAGTTCGGTGAGGTAGCGCAAGCGCTTGGCGCGGATGCGCACGGCGTGTAGCTCGTCGGCCGTGGGCTGCTTGCCAATTCTGTCGCCACCCTTGGAAAGCTTCTTGTAGGCTTTGCGCAGAGCTATCGCCCCAGCCACGCGCATGAGCACACTTACTCCAGGTGCTGGCGCGAAGTCCTCGAGCAAACGCAAGAGACGCGCGTAGCGCTGCGATTCGAGGCCGGTGCGCATAGCGGTGCGGCATTGCTGGCGCCGCGCCGCCACATAGCGCGCGTACTCCTCCACCAATGGCCGCCGACGCGCCGACAGCTTGGCGCGATCCGTGGCGAGATGCTGCAACAACACGTCGCAATCACGCACAGCACCCAATAGCTGCCCGAGCCAACGCAACTCGCGTCGCAACCGGTGCTGCGTCACAGGATCGAAGCCATCCGGTAGGAGCTGCACGACAACTCGCAGTCGGCGTATGGCCACGCGCATGGCATGCACCGCTTCTGGCTCGTTGCCAATGCGTACGGCAGGATCGGCGCCAAGCAACCGTTCCAACTGAGTAGCGACAATCTTGCACGTGGCTTCTGCGACATTGTCGTCGGCTTGTACCCTCTCCACCGCGGGAACTTGCCAGGCCTGTTCGCCGTAAAGAAGGCGCAAGCCGCGAACAAGTTTCGAATCGGGGGACGGATGCATGCGCCGGCCGGAGCGCAAGCGTTGCGTAATGCGGGCAATGTCCGACCGACTCCCCTTCTTGCGCTCGATCTCTACTTCGCAGTAGCGCTCGCGGCGTGGGTCGCGACTGTTCGGGCTGCGCAGAAGCACGCGGTCCAAGGCAATCTCCGCCAGGACTTCAGTTGCCGAAGAGTCGAGCACATCGATCGCAAGGCGTTGGATCTCGGTTACCAGCACAGGCACCAGCTTGCGCCCGGCAAGGGGTGCAACCACGTACGGGAAAAGATCCGGGGGTAGTGTCGTCAAGCTAAGGAGCGGTGGGGATGACGGTTGATCGTACCCCTCATCTTCATCGTCTCCTCGCGAACATGAGGGGAGAGCAGATTGCTTGCCTTTCGTTGCTCCGCCCTTTCCCGAACGTAACGGCATTGGCTCCGGCCATGGCCGTGGCGGTGCGCTGGGTTGGTGTGGCAAAGCGATATTGAGTTCGGGACGCTCGTGCACGTTGCCGTGTACCGAGCCTGCCCACTTCAGTGTTGCTTCCCAATCCAAGCCGTGACGGCGGACACGCAGCGCCATGGCACGCCGGCTCAAGACTAGGTCGCGACTGTCGAAATAGGTCGACAGTAACTCGCGCACCGGGTGTGGCCGCAAGCGGTACGAGCCGAGACGCGTGAGGCGTGCCAAGGCGTCCAGGTCGGATTCCTTCTCCACCAGTAGCTTCGCTTCGATTTCCGAGTGCATCGAGGATTCAGACATTACAAAGCCTGCAAGTGCGCCGCGCTAGGCGCGTGCCCCGGCGCTGAGCTCGAGGTGACGGCTCTCCTGCGCGCTCAATACCTGCAGCTCGACCTCGGCTTCCAGCAGCTCTCCTAAAAGGACAGCGCGGCGAGTCGCCTCCCAGATCTCGAGTTCTGCGTCTTCGCCCGCGGTAGCGAGCTGAAGAATCAGCTTGCTTCCGCGATGCACGACGTTGACGTCGCGCACGACGCTGTAGTGGCTGCGATCAAGGCCATCGGCAATGCGTAGGATGGCGCTGAGTGCGCGCACCGTGCGACGATCGGGCTTCGTCAAGGCAGCAAAGGCCTCGTCGCTTTCCTTAGGGACGCTCTTGCGGTGGTAGCGAGCTGTCAGGGCGATCTGTTCGATTTCGTCACGGCGGAAGCCGAGCAAATCGGCGTTGGCGATGAGGTAGTACGAGTGACGCTGGTGATCCTTGTGGCCAATGTGATGTCCGACATCATGCAGCAACGCCGCAAACTCCAACCATTCTCTGGCTTCGGGGCGCAAGCCGAGATCCTCTTGGAGTTGGTCGAACATCTGCAGCGCTAGGCGGGAGACATGGGCGTGATGCTCTCCACTGAGGCCCATGTGGCGGCCGAAACGTGCCACGCTGCGCCGTCGCGGTTCGCTATACAACTCTGTCTCCTCGATGCCCTTGCGATGACGGGCGATGTAGTCGAGCAGCACGCCTTCGCGTAGGGCCCAGGTACAGGCGATAACCTCCTCGGCACTGACCTGACGCACCACCTGATGTGCCAGGCAGGCGCCTACCACGATCAAGTCGACCCGCTTGGCATCCATGCCCTTGATGCGTAGCCTCTCTTCGCGATCGGCACGGGTTACCAACCGCCGAACGCGAGCGACTTCTTCCGCAGTGATCGTGTAGTTGTTCAGGTGCCCGTTGGGCGGATCCCCACGCTCGAAACCGGCGATGGTAACAACATTCAGCAACGTTCCGGAGGTGACAATGACACGTCGGATTGCGGAAGAACGTGGAAGGACCGTCGCGAGCTGCTCTTCCATGTGCTGTTCGAGTTCAGCAATGGCCTTCTGGCTTACCTTGTCACCGTCCAGAAAGCGCTCGCACAGGCGTGTCACGCCGAGCTTCAGGCTGTACAGCTCTGGGGCTTTCCCTGGGGCCGAGAGGATTAGCTCAACACTCCCCCCGCCTGCGTCCACGATCAGCGTCGGCTCGGCGCGCAGGTCGATGGCATGGCTGACCCCAAGGAAAATCAAGCGCGCCTCTTCGCGACCCGGAATGACCTTGACGCGCAGGCCGACCTCATCATGGATGCGCTGGATAAAATCGCCGCCGTTCTTGGCTTCGCGGACGGCGCTGGTAGCCACGGCCTGAAAGCGCGTCACCCCCTGACGTTCTGCCAAGGTACGAAACACCGAAAGCGTACGCATGCCGGTATTCATGGCTTCCGCCGAGAGACGACCGCTGCTCAAGGTCCGTTGCCCGAGGCGGACCATCTCCTTCGCCCGGTCGAGAACATGGAAGCGACCGTCCGCTTCCACTTGCGCGACAATCATGTGTAGGGAGTTGCTGCCGATATCTATCGCCGCAACGCGCATTCGAGTTCGCTCCGCACCACCATCACCTCGCGATTGCTACTAGCATACGCTTGCAGCCGCGCGAACTACCCAAGTGGTAGGATCGAACCCATCAGATTTCGGCCGTCGCGCGTCATCAGCGACGGTGGGTTTACACAGATTGCCCGTGTCGGCCTGCGCCGGAGCCGCCGCCCACACGGGCAGCCAGTCGTCAGTCTCGTAAGCGACCGCAAGCGGCCATCTGAGCTCCGTTGGGCAAGGCATCTGCGTGACCCGACAGAGCACCTGGCAACACCAACGAATTGGCAACCCGTTCGTCACCTGGATCGCCGGCGAAGTCATCGGCCAGACGTGGTGTTCGTATGATCGAATCGGCACGATTCGATCATACGAGGCCGAACGGAAAATTTGTTTACTGAGCCCAGCAACCGTTCGCGCTGAGGAGTCGCCTCCTGAGTAGCGAAGCGTATCGAAGGATTTTAGCGGCGTCTCGAAGCGCTAGGCCAGTCGCCGAGCACGCCAACTGAGGTTTTCGGGATTAGCAGCGTAGCCTTCGATGCGTACCCCTCTCGCCGGATGGCTGCCACCAAGCGGCGAATCTCTTCTGCTTTGTTCGCATGGGCAAGGCGCATCAGTTTTCCCGGCGACAGCTTGGTGAATGCTCCCAGCGGGTTCTTGTAAGAGTGTCCGTCGACAATGAGTGCCCCGACGATCGCCTGCACGATGCTGTCTTGCCGCTGATCTAGCTCCGCGAGCGCCTCCTGCGCAGTCCACAGACGATCTTCGATGTCATCCACCTTCGCCTGCGCGCCGACGTAGGCTTCATGCGACTTCACGAAGACATGAAGACATTGATCTCGATCCTACCGGCGGGTCACTACTACTTACGAGCCCGATCCGAACCAATGGATCGCCTTGAGCGGGCAAGCCAACGACTTCCCCACGACGGTAGTGGGTCAAATGACCCACTACCCCCACGACACTGTGCTTGACAGTCGATCAGACGGGGCAGGTTCCCGCCTTACGGCCATCTTCGATCATTCAAAGGTAGCCATTGACGCGAAGAAACTTATCGCCTCAAGGCAAGTGCTCCATCCAGGCGCTATTTCCATGGGCGCAAAGTGGCCGCGTTCAGGTATGGTAAGCAAGAGTCGGTTCGCGTGACCCGTAAGTTGACACGCGAACTCACGCGCCAAGGGCGATTCCCTATCCCCTCTCCGTAGCTGTGACCAGAGCAACCAAATTGGGATAGTAAGACCGGCCGCCGCCGCCACGAACACGCCGCCGTCTAATCGGTTTCGATAGACCTCTGCCTCACATTCCACTGGCAGGCATGGCCTCAAGCCCCCCGAATCATCGACCTCCAAGGCAAAGTCGAGAAAGAGTTCCAGGCAGTCGCGCCGCCAGTCTTTGTAGAGGGCACTCGTACGTAGGCGTCGGACGGCATCATCCCTCGAAAGAAACGGACGCTTCCTAATTGTCGCCTGCGCGATACTTTCGGCTGCGACATTGTCCTCTGGAAGCAAGACAGGATCAATCAACAAGAGCCGGCCAAAGATTCCTGGTGCCTTCTCTGCTGCCAGAATCGCACAAGAGCCACTAAAAGAGTGTCCCACACAGGTTTCAATTGGACCAACTGCCTCAGCTACCGCTACCAGATCGTCAACGAAGGCTGTCCACTGGTAGCTGTTGGTTCCTGGAGATGGCTTATCTGACCGACCATGCCCACGGAGATCGAAGGCTATAACCCGAAACTTCTGCGCCAAGATCCTCGCTATCGGATCCCAAATTGCGGCACACGCACCATTGGCGTGCACCAGCAAAACCACAGGTTGCGAGGTTGGCCCTCCCCAGTCCAGCAACTGCAGGGCCAGGTGACGGGATGGCAGATCCAATCGTCGCTCAGTAAAGGACATTATTTTCTACCTCGTGGCGGAACCCGCTTGCCGCAACGCCATGTCGTGATCTTCCGCCTTTCGAATCGCGCTAGCTAACATTTCGGGGTCTGCGGTAAGCGAATTGCAAAATCGACGGGCAAGCCGCGCCGTATTTGACAAGATCATATCTGGCGCCTCCAGGTTGCCAACGCACTTGTCAGTGTCATCCCTAAGGCATCGTGTCGTAGCCTCCAGACACGCACAGAGTCTGTCGAGATCCGTCCGTTCTGACTCCCATCGCACGAAATGGCCATAGAACTCGTATTCGCCACGCGGCCAGATGTCTCCACAGCACTTGCTACGTATCAGGAAACACCACCTTCGGCTCGCATCGTCGAGTTCTCTTTTCAGGGCGATGGTTATGAGGAGGCCGTGACAGAGATGTTGAGCAAAACGCAACCCATCGCGGTGACGCGTCTTGCGCCTTGCTGCGTTCTCGGCGAATTGACGCACCCGTTCAATGTGCCCGTAGAAAAGATTCAAATGGCGGGGCAAGGGCTCTTCCAGGAGGGCCAGGTCCTTCGCAAACGCGTCAAATGCTGTACGCGATCGTGCCGGTTTCACCATGCCACAGGGCCGATTCTGTTCCAGAAGATCAGTACAGTAACCAAGCACGCCAACCAGAGTACGTTGGGCAGCTTCTACCTCCGCCAGGAAAGCCTGAATCATCAAACGACGAGTCCGCAGATCATTCCATCCAACATTTGCCATCCAGCCGGCCAATCCAATCAAGACTCCGCTGGTACTCGCCTGCCATTTCCCCAAGCTGAACCACAGGACGAAACTGACGACCAGGAGCAGTGCGGATAAGAAGAACCAGAGGTGATACGACATTAGCCTTTCGATCTTGAGTGCCCGCAACGAACTGCCCTGGTCGTGAGTGCCCGACTCACGGATGCTGGTGTGTTTGCTCATCGAGCGCCACGGGTCGAAGCCCAAGCGTGTGATTCAGGGCTGTATCGACTGGTGCCATCGCAAGCTGCCCAATTACCCGGTCGATCGCAACTTCGAGGATGGTCGCAAGGTTGTCTGTCATTACAACGGAATCGGCGAGCAGACCCGATCGCCGTCCGGCCTCCGTCGCCAACAGAATTGCAACTCGACTCGGGTGACCGGCTCGAAACATCTTGCTGGTAATCATCGCGACTATGAATTGAGGGAGCTGCGTTCCTAGGTTGTCGGCCTGTACGATTACCGCTGGT
>CAZGSN010000117.1:0-9312 GCA_964528465.1 uncultured Binatia bacterium (SeqCode) | reverse complement strand
CAGCGCGAACGGTTATTGGGATCGGCAAACAAACTTTCCGTTCGGCCTGAGGAGCGGCCATCTGTTCAGGCCGCGTCTCGAAGGCCATCTCAAGTGCCGTTGTGAGAACGTGGGTAATTGAACTGAGGTTTTCGGGCTGAGGAATGACAGCAGTGTCCCGCAGTCTTGTCGGCTTACTGTTCCCTACGACGCCACCGCGGGAGAATGGGCGGACTCGTGTTCGGCACAAGCTATGCACCTGCCCTTGACTCGCACCAAGCCGCAGAAACGCCAAGGAGAAGACGATGACGGAGAACGAGATCGGAACGACGGTGGTTGACACCGCAGTCGCGGTGCATCGGGCGCTCGGTTTCGGTCTCCTTGAGTCTGTATACGAGGTGGTCTTGGCCGACGAGCTTCGCGAGCGAGGCCTATCGTTGGAACGGCAAGTCGCTGTTTCGATCGAGTACAAGGGCAAGAGGTTCGATGAAGGTTTTCGAGCCGACATCGTAATCGAGGGTAAAGTGATTCTCGAGTTGAAGTCGGTCGAGCGCACTACAGCCGCCCACCGTAAGCAGGTCCTGACGTACTTGCGGCTCACCGGATGCAAGCTCGGCTTCTTGTTGAATTTCGGAAGCGCCTTGATGAAGGAGGGCATAACCCGTACCGTCAACGGCCTGGAAGAAGAAGCCCCCCGCCGCCGTTAGATCAGCCTCGGCGTCTTGGCGCCTTGGCGCGAGAAAGAATCAGCTCCAATCGAGGAAGATTTGACTCGCGCCAAGCCGCGGAGGCGTTAAGGGTAAGATGATGGCCGAGCATAAGATCGGAACGATAGGTGTTGACGCGACGATCACCGTCCATCCAGTGCCGTCAACGGCCCGCAAGATGAAGCCCCCCGCCACCGTTAGTTAGATCAGCCTTGGCGTCTTGGCGGCTTGGCGCGAGAAAAAGAGTCGGATCCGATCCGGGAGGATTCGACTCGCAGCAAGCCGCAAGGGCGCCAAGGAAGACAATGATTTAGATTGCGATTAGAACAAGGCTGGTTCTCGGTGGCATCATCAAACGCTTGGTCCCAGCTTCCTGGCGCGAAACCAATGGGGGATGCCCGCAACCGTCTACCCTTCAATGACTTTGACCTCACAACGCGGCAAGCGCAGCGTGCGTTGCAACTCGCCCTCGGAGGCGAACAAACGCCCTAGCCACGATCGCTTCTCGGCCGCGACCACGGCGAGTGGCACTTCGAGGCCGCTACAGCAGCGGCCGGCAATTTCGCGCAGGTCTCCTTCTTCCACGCGCGTATGCACTGCCACCCCACCGAGTTGTGCTTCAGCGGCGATGCCTTGTACCAGCTCCTCCCCCTGCGTACGCAAGTCGCGCTCGAGGCAGCAAGCCAGGCTCTCGCTGACCTTTTCCCCCACAAAGCCGCTCTCCTCCAGCTTGCGCCCCACGCGCCCACCAACACCGGGATCGAGAACCGCGACCACCAGCAGGTCTACGCCCAGGGCACGAGCCTGCTCGATGGCATAGGTACGGGCTTGCGGGGAGTCGGTCTTAGGTGACACCAACAGCAAGACCGCCTTCATCGCGTCCCTCCGATACTCAAGCCGAGCAAGGGCCAATAGAAATTGGCAACGAGGTTGAACAGCACCCACGACGACACACTCAGTACCAACCCCGGCACAACCATGTCGCGAATGCTGAGATGGCCGGAGGAGTAGGCAATGGCGTTGGCCGGCGTACCGATCGGCAAGGTATAACCAAGGCCTGCAGGAACGGCGACGGCGAGAGCCATGACCCGCGGGTCCATGTGAAACTGCGTGGCGATGCCGAGGCTGACCGGCATCAGCAAAGCAACTACGGCAGAGTTGCTCATGGCTTCGGTCAGGATGATACCCAGGAAGGAAAGAATGAGGATCACCTCGTAACCGCTGCCCGCCCAGCGACTAATCGTCACCTCGGCGATCCACGCGGCGGCTCCAGACTTGTTGATTGCCGCGCCAAGACAAATGGCGCCACCGTACATCAGGATGACGCCCCAGTTCACGTAGCCCTCGATGTCGTGCCAGCTCACCAAACCAAAGACGAACAGAGCAACGACTCCGGCAAGTGCCACATTGGCAAGACCAAACTCTTCGCCGAGCACCACCCAACCAATCAGCGTCATCACCATCACCGCGGCAATAGCGCGCTCACGGAAACCCATGCGCCCAAGGCCCAAGCTCTTCTGGCGTAGGATCTCGTCGGCTTCGTGGACATCGGTAATGTCGAGGGTAAAGAAGGTTCGCAGCAACACGTAACACAACAACAGCAGCCCGCCGACGAGTGGAAGAATCGCCAGCGACCACTCGACGAAGCCGAAGCTCTTTCCGGTTGCTTCCTTCAGAATGCCAAGCGCCAGTGGGCCGCGGCCGCCGCCCAGCAAGGTGGCAACGCCGCCAATCGTGGTTCCCCACGCCATGGCAAGAAACAGCGCCTTGCCGAACTGGCTGCGTTTGGGATGCAGCTTCAAGACGGCAGCAATCTCGAGGATGATGGGAAAGTTCATCGCCGCCACGGCGTGCTCCGACATCAAGAACGACATCAGCGCATTCAACAACAGCACGGTGACCAACAGCGTCCGCGGCGTACGCCCGAAGCGTTGCAAGATGCCGATGGCGATCCGCGAACTCAGACCAGAGCGCATCAAACACGCTGCCAAGATGAAGGCACCGATTATGAAGAACACGGCTTCGTTGCCGAACAACGCGTACGACTGAGAGGTGGGCATTACCCCAGTGAGCGGAATCAAAATGATGGCCAAGACGCTGGTGACCATGAGGGGCAAGACGTCCAGCACCCAGTAGAATACACACAGGGCAAACACGGCCATCGCCTTTTGGCCGGTCCAACTCAGCCCTTCCGGAGTTGGTGCCTCGAGGATGCCGACATAGAGAGCCACGCCGACGAGCAGTAGCGCGGCGCGTTGGCTGCGGGTCAGCAACAGGCGCCACAGTGGCCGCGTATCGATGTAAATCTTGGCTTGCGTCATGTGCGATTCAATTCCGGGGCGAAACTACGGCGGCAATCTCACCCTTCCATGTGCTGGGAACCATCGTCCACCTGACGCACGCGCAAGCGGCGCCGCAAGCGCGACAGATTACGCGCGGCCAGATCATGCCAGCGGCTGCCGTAGTATTTCTCCAGACTGCTCGCACCCACCGCATCTTGCCCAACCAAGGCCCGCGCCTCGAAGGGGGTGATAGCGAAGCACAGATCGCGCACCCAGCCGAGCGGCAGCTTGGCTGCGCTGACGCTGGTGTAAAGGTCGGCCATCAGGGTCAAGACGTCGTCCACGGGGATCGCCGAGACCCCACGCAACTGAGCCAGATAGGAGCTGCGCATGGGGCTCAGCACCGGCAGTACGCCATCGCCAACCAAGATCCCGATACCACGTCGTGTCGACTCGATCGGCTCGATGCCCACCACCAGCTCACTCCACACCGTGCCGCGGGGAAAAATCGTCGCCGCGTAAGCAAGGGCTTCGTAGTAGCGTTCACGCCGCAAGAAGCGCACGCGCCCAGGGCACAGGCGTTGCAACACGTTGGCATCGTGCATGTCGATGCCGAAGCTGATTGCATCGACACCCATGGCGTAGGCGCGGTCGATCCACTCGTTGGTCTTCGGAGGGTGTAGCTGCACCGCCACCAGGGTGGGCAAGTTGCGCTTCACGGCACGAATGTACGGTTCCAGAAAGGTAATGCCGCTGTCGTCGCCACCCAGGAAACTGGTGTTGAAATAGACCGGCCCGCGCAGCCCCTCATCGAAAGCAGCACGGATGGTTTCGACCACCTCACCAACCGACATCGGGAAAGACTCGGCCGCAGGCAGAGGCGTACCGGCACGGCAAAAGCGACAAGCCGCGCCGCGCAGAGAGAACGAGCAAGCTGCGCCCATGTTCACGGCCAACAGCGAGCCGAGCGCGCTCACGACTTGTGACATCGGACGCTGCTTGCGCGTCAGCCGCTGATAGAAAGCAGGCTGCACAATCGTCGCACCAACATTGTTCTCGCCGAACTGAAGACGCGGTAGCGAATCGGTAGACAGCAGAGGAGCGTCCGCGCTCTCCGCATCCAGACTGGCGCTCAGCGTCACCGAGCCTGGAAGTTGCGCAATGATCGAACGCACACCGTCGGCACGCGACTGCGGGGCGCATAGCCGATCAACACCATCGTCTCTGCCAGGAGCAACACGAATTCCCTGCAAGGCCGCTTGCAACTTGAGCGCAACCGACAAAGCGTGGGTGGTGCTTGCAATCATGGCACCTCCTCGCGCGCCGACTCGACGAGTGCGCCCGGCGAGGCGGCACGGTGCACACAGCCAGCGCGCATTGCCGCATCATCTCGGTCGCCACCGAGAGCAGAAAAACAATGAGGGAGCGGATTACTCGGCAGGCCTAATCCGAGGATCGTGCGCATAGCGGCCATGGCAAGCTGCGACGCCACCCACAGGGAATCGGCGGGGTCGGCAGCTTCCGAATTCGCCAGCAAGCACTCCACACAAGGCAACGGCTCGGTGTTTGGGTGCAGCACAGCCCAGCACCCGGACGAAGTACCCCAGAGCAAAGTCGTCGGCGCTGCGGCGCATGCGGCCACGAGAGAATTCCGCTCCGCCGCTTGCGTCTGGGTCGAGATCACCACGCTGAATTCCATACGAGGAGAGAACTGTACGTCGTCGGCGGCAATTGGCTCGACACGGCAATCAGGATTCATGGAACTTAGCTCGGCGACAAAAGCGGTTGGCACGCACAAGCGGCCGATGCCGGCAGCGGCAAGGTACGCACCCACGAATTGCACCACGGGGTCATCGCCGACGATCGCTACACGACTTGCGAGCAAGCGCTCCTGGCCACGGCCGCCAATCTCCGCAATCAAGATCTGGCGGCTGTACCGATCAATTTGCGGATCGGACAGCATCACTTCCCAGCGGCCCGCGCCATGCGTTGAGATGGCGCGCTTGTGGCATACCAATCGCGCCAACCCACCCACAGACTGGTACTCAGATAACGGTCACCAAAATCGGGAAAGATCACTACCACGACGCCGGCATCGATCTCCCGGGCAACCTGCAGAGCCCCGACCAGGGCGGCGCCGCAAGACTGTCCGACCACCAAGCCCTCTTCACTCCCAAGCCGGTAGACCATCTCGTAGGCGGCATCGGTAGCCACACCAATTTTTCGATCGAGTTCCTCTTCGTGATAGATGCCGGGCACGATCGAGCTGGCCATGTGCTTGAGGCCTTCGAGGCCGTGCCAGGCATCGTCCGGCTCCACAGCAATGACTTGCACCTGCGGGTTTTGTTGCTTGAGGTAGCGGCCGGTGCCCATCACCGTGCCGCCGGTGCCAATGCCTGCAACGAAGTGAGTGACACTACCCTCGGTATCGCGCCAAATTTCCGGGCCGGTGCTTTCCACGTGGGCTTGTGGGTTGAACGGATTGAAGTACTGGTCCGGTTTGAAATACGCGTTGGGATTGGCGGCCAGAATCTCGCGGCACAGGCGAATGGCGCCATCCGAGCCTTCGAGCGGCGAGCTGTAGATCACCTTGGCGCCGTAGGCCTGGATGATGCGCTTGCGCTCATTGCTGACGTTCTCGGGCATGACCAGCTCGACCGGGTAGCCGAGCACGGCACCGGCCATGGCCAGGGCGATGCCGGTGTTGCCGGAGGTTGAATCAAGAATCGTCTTGCCCGGGCGGAGCTTCCCTTGTTCCAGCCCGTGGCGGACCATCCACAGCGCCGGCCTATCCTTGACCGAACCACCCGGGTTGAGCCCTTCGAGCTTGGCAAGAATACGGACACGGTCGGCCACCCCATCGCGAATGCACCGGATCTCGACTAGTGGCGTGTTTCCCACCAAATCGAGAACCGACTCGACGCGCTGCGGCCGCTCGCTATGCAGCCCGGAACGGGGCATACCGCGGGGATACCGTCTCAGCCGCCAGCAATCGCCGGCACGATGGACACCTCGTCGCCGTCCTTCACCACGGTGTCGCCACCGTTGAGAAAGCGAATGTCATCGCCGTTGATGTAGATGTTCACGAAGCGCCGCACCCTACCCTGCTCATCACACAGCCGTTCTTTGATGCCGGCAAACTTTGCTTCCATTTGATCGATGATGGCGCCAACCGTGCCACCTTCCATAGAAACCTCTTCCGAACCGCCGGTGTAGCGTCGCAAGGGCGTTGGGATTCGAACCCGCACACTCATCTCGTCGTCCTCCGTCTTTCTTTCACGTATCTTTGCAAGAGCCATGGCCGGCACGATGCCAACACACGACCAGGCAATATGGCTGGCCCTTGTATCTAACGAAAGCCCACCGTGCACGCGCAGCGGGGAAAGAGGGCTCGCGCAAAGTCCGCAAAGCACGCAAAGGAAGAACCCATCCCCACCATACTCGGCGGTAGGTAAGCCCTTGGCGTGATTGGCGCCTTGGCGCGAGAAAAAGGAAAGACGGAATCGCGCAAAGTCCGCGAAGGTCGCCAAAAAGAGAACCATCTCCACGCCGCCCAGCGGCAGGCAAGCCCTTGGCGTGCTTGGCGTCTTGGCGCGAGAAAAAGAAAGTTGGACTCGCGCAAAGTCCGCGAAGGTCGCCAAGGAAGAGCCCAGCCCCAGCGGGCTACTGGGATTGGATAGGTCGGAACAGTCCCAAGCCAAAGCTACTCGAATGCCCGAGGCGGATGGGGCCGACCACCGGGGTGGTGAAGCGCAAGCGTACCATCTGACCTCGGCGATCGCCGCTAAACGCGCGCTTGTTGGCCTGACGTCGAGGCACGTGCACTGATACCCATTGAGGCTTGCCCACGAGTTCGACTTCGACATGTTGCGCGATCTCCCGCCCCTGAACCTCGCGCCGGATCTGTTCGGCCATCGATTCACTCTCGCGCTCTTTGCCACCGCGAAGGTGATGTCGCGGCGGAACGTAGGGCGTCACCGACTCCCAGACCTTCGACGATTGGCTGCCGAATCCCGGCGGTGGTGGGACCGCTCGATCGAGAGGTACAAGTCGCACCTTCCACTCATCAGAGTCCCACCCTGGCGCTGTCCACGACACGTCGCGCGCGGATGCCAGCAGGATCGCCTCCTGCTCGTCGGCATCGAAAGCGCGCGAGCCACGCCAGACAAGAAGGCGCGTCGGCTGGTCGTCTTCGCACCACGCCAGAAACTCCGTGTGGCGATGGCCTTTCAGCGGACCGCCGTTCGCATCCTTTCCGGCCATGTCGGCGACCGCGTCGCGAACATCGCGGCTGGCTCGCGTCCAATTGGCTAAAGCACCGCGCCACGCGATTGCACTTTCCGCGATCAGATGATCGCGGCCCCTTGCGGAGTCTATCGCCCAGCGACGCGCCAGTAGTCGGCGGAGCGTGGCCAGCACGAGCTTGGCGCCGCGGCGACAAAGCGGGGCGAAGGCCGGACGCTAGAAAGTTGGATGCATTCGCAGAGGGTGCATGCTACTTTCGCGCTCTAGTTTTTTCGCCGTATTGAGCTTTTCGACGCGGCCGGAGGTCTTGAGTCCATGCCGTTATTCCACCCACCAAGATCGTGGCAGCCTTGGCGCTGGATGCTTTCTGTCGCTGTAGCCCTCTCGATCCTTTGCTCCGGCAGACGGGCGCCGGTGCTGGCCGACGCCACCCCCAACGACAACGCCGAGCAAGCGCAGGCAGCACTCACGCCGACGGTAGCGCTCACCGAAACCGAGATGGCGGTCGCCAGTTTTCAAACGTTCTGCAACGAATGGCTGGAAAAGCTGGTGGCCCGCGAGGAACAGAACCTAAAGCAGATGGAGTGGGTGACTTCCGATCTGGGGGTGCGTGGAGTGTTTATTGGCTACAGCCGCCGCGGGCAGTGCGAAGCCAAGACCGGAACCGACGCTGTGCCAGTCGGAAAGCTTACCTACAAGCAAGTCACTTACGAAAAGAAGGGCCCGACGGTGGCTGCCGCCGAAATCAGCGCGGCGCGGCCGCTCGACGTTGCCGAGGTAACCGAGATTTTCCACTACGCCGACGGCAAATGGATCTACTGATCCTGGTTGCCCAATTACAGACAAGGAGATGAGCAAGATGATGCGTCGGATGCAGGTCACGACATTGGTTGCGGCAAGCGCGGTGGTGCTGGCTATCGCACCGAGCCAGGCATTCGCCAAAGCCAAGGCTTCCAAGGCTAGTGCGTCGGCAGAAGCCAAGGCACAGGCCAGCGCCGCGGAGCTGGCACGTGCCACGGACACCTTCACTCCGTTCTGCGAAGCCTGGATGGGCAAGCTCGCCCAGCGCGAGAACGAGAACCTGTCGAAGCGCGAGTGGAAGGCCAACGGCAACGGCTATCAATGCACCTACGTCGGCTACAGCAAAGAACACGGCTGCACCGTCAGCAACGACGGCCAGGTGCCAGTGGGACGCGTGCTGTACCGAGAAGTGACCTACCAACAAGAAGGCTCAACCCTAGACGAAGCCAAAGGCTGCGAGCCAAGGCCGATCGAAATCTACGAGGTCACCGAACTCTTCCGCTTCAACAAGGGAAAGTGGACGACAGACTGACCCCGCAACGACGAGGCCGACGGCGCTGCCGATCGGCACCTAGGCTCCGAAATACCTCCGCCTTGCCTGGTCCAGGCAAGGCGGAGGTCGATCATCTCCTTCAGGCTTTCCGGCAGACGCCCTTGCCGTAGGTACGGTCCAGGGGTGCACGACAAATTTGTGAGATGCCCCCTAGCGGCCGCGAATCTTGAGGTGACGGGGGAAATCCACAGATCGCGCAGATGACGCAGATGAGAACCCGCCAAGGGCTAACGCTTTGTCACAAACTACAATCTCATCAGCATCGGCCTCAACCTCAAACATCCACGGGTGCTCACAATCGTAGCCCCGAAGCCTCAATGAGCGAGGATCTGCGTCATCGGCGTCATCTGCGGATAAAGAAATCATGCGGCATTGAGGCTAACGCCCGTCTTTGACGATTAATCGCTTGTGCGTAGCGGTCTCGCAGCCCTTCTCGACGACGAGTGCGCGGGAACATTGCGACTATCCGCGTCCAGCCACGTCAGTCTGACCGCCACCTTGGCTGTCAGACTAGCCAGTAGAAAGCCCCATTGCTTCGGGACTTTTCCGGGTCCCGGCTTTCACCCCAACTCTGAGGTCGTACGCCCACGGTCCAGATACCGCTGGATGTACACCCCCCGGCCCGTAGCGATTGTTTCGATGTCGCTGATCTCGCCGAGGACTTCGAATTCCATCACGAACCATCGTTGTCCTCATTACGGTATACTTTTCGGCGGTTGCCGGACCACCTAACGGTCAATCATCC
>CAZGSN010000116.1:0-7206 GCA_964528465.1 uncultured Binatia bacterium (SeqCode) | reverse complement strand
GAAGTCGACCACGTACTCGGCCCCTCGGTACAGCTCCGTATGCCCCTTTTGGCGTCCAAACCCGCGCACCTCGCTCATCGTCAACCCATCGGCACCCACACGCGCGAGAGCTTCTTTGACGGAGTCCAATTTGAATGGCTTGATGATCGCCTCGATCTTTTTCACCAGTCCTCCCGTCTGCTAGCCGGCTAACGTCGTTGCCCTAGTGCAAAGCAACGGCCAACCTGGGCTGAGCTTGCTAGCCTGGAAGGTGAAAAGATTGGTAGCGCGGATATCGGGAGGTGCTGCCGCAGCTTTAGGCAGGTGCCAAAGAAGCAGTCAGCTTGTCGGCCGCAGCTACTGGCGGCGGAACGAGAAAGAACCGGTTCCAGCCTCGTCTGGGATTGGGAAGTAGCAGCCGATAGCCGGGAAGCGGCTTTAGAGGCGACTATCTATGGTGGGTAGCCGCTGCTGCAAAGGCGGCCTGCAGCTCGGTGTAGGTCCGCGTCACTTGGAATTGCGGGAACTCGCGGATCACATTCTCCGGCGGACAGAAGAGGATGCCGACGTCGGCTTCGTCGAGCATCGTCGTGTCGTTGTAAGAATCACCAGCAGCGACGACTTGAAAATTGAGAAGCTTCAACGCCATCACGGCTTTGCGTTTGCCGTCCTGCAGGCGGAGCTGGTAGCCGGTAACGCGATCCTCGGCATCTACGATGAGCGAGTTGCCGAACAAGCACGGGTAGTCGAGCTGGGCCAAGAGCGGCGCGGCAAATTGGTAGAAGGTGTCGGAGAGAATGATCACTTGGTACTGCTGGCGCAGCCGATCGAGAAACGCCTTGGCACCGTCCAGTGGGCGCATGGCCCCGATCACACGCTGGATGTCCCCCAAGGTAAGCTTGTGCTCGGCGAGGATGCGCAGGCGATTGCGCATAAGCTTGTCGTAGTCCGGCTCGTCACGGGTAGTGATCAGCAGCTCATCAATCTTCGTTGCCTTCGCCACATTGATCCAAATTTCCGGAATCAACACACCTTCGAGGTCGAGACACGCAATCATGGCGCGCGTGGCTAGCGGTCCCTACCCAAGCCAGCAAGCCGCGGAGGCGCAGCGTCCAAGGTTTCGGAGGGCAGTGCCTCCGACCGTATCGCGGCCCTTTGGCCACAACCAAAGCTTGAAGGGCCGCAGTGGGCCGCGCAGGCTATAGGCTGCAGACCATAGGCTATAGGTCGGAGGAGCGAAGAGATTCGAGGATCTGCTCCTCCACGCTGACGCATCGCATGGAGAGTCTGTGCGCCACGCAACGAAATCGGGAGATAGTAGATAGCCTACAGACTCCAATCTGCGCGGACCTTTGCTTGCGGCCACTTGACCGCGCTATGCCCAAGCGGACGGGAATTTTCCTTTACCTTCACGGCTCCTATGGTCTCGTGGCAGAGATTGACCTACACACGGCAAACATCGGACTCGGGCGCGGCGCCAACTAGCACACACCCCTCCTGGAGTTCGTATAGGCATGCGCAGTCGTCCTCTTTCCCTCATCGCAGTTGTTTTCGCACTGTCGCTGGCTGCTTGTGGAGGTGGCTCCGGGGGCGGCAATGGCGAAGCCTCGGTTGGCTTTGGCGATGTCCCAGCGGCAGCCAAGACCACTCGGCTCATCTTTACCAGCGGCGGATTCCGCTGCTGCGTAGCCGTGGATCCGACGCTGTTGCCCAACACCGACTCGGGACAAAAGGAAGTCACCCTCAGTGAGCTCCCGGCGGGTCCCGGTACGTTGAGCGTTGCCGCGTTCGCTACAGACTTTGCACCTCTTGCCGGCGGCCCTGCCAGTACCTGCGCCACGATCCCTACCGTAGGCACGCAGCCTTGCGATGCTACGCGCACCGCACCATCGAGCTTTGAAGCTGCACCCAGCACACTGTCGGTGGTCCCGGGCACGCGCGTCAGCGCCGAGCCGGTGCAACCCACCAGTCTCCCCTTCGCTACCGAAATCATACCGGCCGAGGGAACAAGCATTCCTTCCGGGCTGGGCTTGTCGATGGCCATCGTCGATGCCATCGCACCGATTGATGCCAGCTCGATTCGCGTCGACTTGCTGTCGCCCGCTGCAAGACCTCTGCAAATCGAGATCAGCGCCTGTGATGACGGCTCGGCAAATCCTTGCTCGACAGGTGGGGCGCTAAAGGTGAAGGGGTTCCGTGTTGCCGGTTCCCTCACCGCCATCCCTGGCCCGGCGCAACTGCGCATCCGTGCCCGTAATCTGGCCAGCCCTTCTGCGAACTTGGATTTCACTTACGGCATCACCATCAGCGCCGCTCTCACGGCAACGCCAACCGTCACTCCCACATTTACCTTCACGGGCACGCCCACGAACACGGCTACGAGCACGTGGACCCAAACCCCAACGCCAAGCCGTACATCGACGGCCGTTCCTACGAGCACCAGCACCTCGACCCCAACGTCCACGTTCACACGCACGAGCACGCCCACACCGACAGCCACAGCGACCGCAACCGCCTCGTCGACGGCAACGCCGTCGGCAACCTCCACACCAACCGCAACACCAAGCATCACGCCGACACCGCTCCCACGCGTCCTCGCCTACGTTGCCAACACTACGGCCGGCACGATTTCCGTGGTGCATACGGTCGATCGCTCCGTGCTCGCCACCATCGAGGTCGGTGCACGGCCAGTGGGTGTTGCCTTGGCTCCCAACGGACGCTGGCTGTACGTGGCTTCGGAATCCGCACAAACGGTGTCGGTCATCGATACTTCGACGAATCAAGTGCACGCCGTCCTGGCCGTCGACGGCAACCCGTTTGGTATCGCCGTTAGCCCGGATGCGCGGACGACCTACGTCAGCACGCGCGTGCGCGATGAACTCGTGGTCATCGACACCGCCAGCAACACCATTCGCACCCGTGTTACCGTCGGACATGATCCGGGTGTGGTTGCCGTCACTCGTGATGGAGCGACCGTCTATGTTGCCAACCAAGGCGGGGATTCGGTTTCGGTGGTCGATACCGCCAGCTTGAGCGTGCGCGCCACCTTTGCCGTTGGTGAATTTCCAGGTGGCCTAGCGCTCGCCCCCAACGACGCCACACTCTACGTAATCAATGAACAATCCAATGACCTGTCCGTCCTCTCCGCCACCACCGGCAACCAAGTCGCCAGCGTCGCGATCGCCGGGGAGGGAGAAGTCGTGACGCTAGCCACCGACGGCTCGCTGGTATTCGTCACACGCGAACGTATCGATCAGGTCGCTTTCGTCGATGCGGCAACGAATCAAGTCGTAGATTTCGTTAGCGTCGGGGCGACTCCTTACGGATTGGCGGTGACCCCAGACGGCAGTGAGCTGTGGGTTGTCAACACCTTCGGCAACAGTGTCAGCATCGTCGATATTGCCGCCAGGCTGGAACGTAATCTCGTCGGCGTCGGTGATGGACCAACCAGCATTGCGATCGGAGTGGTGCCATGAAGAGTTGTGCGCTTTGGGTTGGGCTTGTGGTCGGGTTGTGCGCAGTTGCACCGGCCGCGGCTTCCGAGGAGTCGCGCCGGCTCAACGCCCGTGGGCTTTGGCTCTTGCAGTCCGGTTTCGAAGCCGATGCTTTGGATGCCTTTGAGAAAGCCCTCGCGGCCGACCCCGGAGAAATCGAGGCGCGCTACTACCGCGGCATGTTGCGTGGCAACCGTGGCGAACTCGCCGCCTCTCTGGAAGATTTGCGCGCCGTGCTACGGGCACGTCCCGACCTGCACCAGGCTGCTCTTGAGCTTGGCGTTGGGCTCGTGCAGAGCGGCGCCTACCGGGAATCGTTGCCTTGGCTAAAGCAGGCGCAACAGGTTGCTGCCTTCGAGGCCAAAGCTTCCTTGTATCTCGGGCTCGCTTATCTACGGCTGGACGAACTCGACACGGCAGCAGCCGCGTTTCAACAAGTACGCAGCGACGATGCCAAGATTGCCCAAGCAGCTCGCTACTACGTCGGCGTCGTGGCCTATCAGCAGGAACACTGGTCGGCTGCGGAGACAGCGTTTCGCGAAGTAGCGGCACAACACCTGGGTTCGGCATACGAGAGCGAAGCGGCGGGCTTCCTCCTCTCCTTGCAGAAGCGCGAGCATGTGCCGTATCGCCTGCGCGGCAGCATCGGCTTCGAATACGACAGCAACGTGATCTTGGCGCCCGATGACCAAGTGTTGAAGCAACGTGCGGGGGTGTCGAATCAGGAAGACGGACGTTTCAGCGTGGCGGCAGGCGGGACCTATGCATGGCGGCTCGAGCCGGTGCGGATTGCAGCGAGTTACGACTTCTACCAGAGCCTGCACTTCGACTTGCACGAGTTCAATTTGCAGGACCACCGCCCAGCCATCGAACTCTCCACCCGCCGCGGGCCTGTCGAGATGGGGGTTTTGGGCGAGTACAATTTCTACCTGAAGGAAACCAGCAGCTTTCTGCAGGAAGGGATTGCGATGCCGTGGTTGGCGGTCAACGCCGGGGACTTTGGGCGCACGGAGCTTTCCTACCGCATGCGCCGGCGCGATTTTCTGGACGATCAGTTCGAAATTCGCGACGCCTTCAATCATGCCGGAGCCGTGCGGCAAATCGTCTATCTTGGCCCTGGGCAGCGCTACGTGTCGCTCGGCTATCGCTTCGATGTCGACGACCCCGTCGACGGAGGCGATGCACAGGCTTTCGCCTACTTCGCCAACGAGGTGAACACGGGCATTGGTTGGGAGCTGCCGTTCGAGGTGTTGGGACAGGCAAGCTACGCCTTTCGACACGAAACCTACCGCGCCAAAAGCTCGATTTACACCGACTCGCCAGACGCACGGCGCGACAACGAGCACGACATCGTCGTCGCCCTATCAAGGTCTTTGTGCGAGAGCGTGAGCGTCAGCACCGGCTACTCGGGCACAATTAACAATTCCAATGCGGCAGCTTTCGAGTACGATCGCCACATTGCATCGGTGGCCCTACAGATGAGGTGGTAATGAAATCGGTCGGAATGGGTATTGTTGTTGTCGTCACAGGAATCTTTCTTTGCCGTGGCCACGTCCTGGCTCAGGAAGTGGGGCAAGTCGTTGCCGCGGAAGGCAACGCCGAAATCGTGCGCGCTTCCGTGGTAAGCGCGGCGCAAGCGGGCCTTGCCGTGCACAAGGGAGACGAGCTGCGCACGGGGCGTCCGGGGCGCATTCGCGTCATGTTTCAGGATCAAAGCGTGGTGACGGTTGCGGAGGACTCGCGGCTGACCATCGACGAGCAAGTCTTTCAGCCGGAGGCGAGCAAAGCCAATTCCACGGTCAGCCTGCTCAAGGGAAAGGCTAGTTCCATTGTAAGTGCCTACTACAACTGGGCGGGCAGCAAGTACGAAGTGAAAACGCCAACCGCGGTCGCCGGTGTGCGTGGCACCGAGTTCAGCGTGACCTATGACGAGCACTTGGAGAGCACCGAGGTTCTGGGCTTCAGCGGTGAAGTTCGTGTACGCAGCCTAGCGGATCTCGAGAGCCCAGGGGTAATCGTCACCGCCCAGCACGTCACCTCAGTTCGCCGCGGGCAAGCACCGACGAAGCCGCGCGAATTGGAGGACCAACGTTTTCAGCAAGAACTCGAGGGGCTCGACTTCTTCAGCGCCGGCGGCGGTTACCGCCTGGCCCTGCCGGACCCGTTGCGGGCCGGAAGCGTTCCCCAACCCGATCGCGCCCCCATCGTCTCGGCGCAAAGCTTGCCTCGCACCGCCAACTTGGATGTCAGCACCCTGGTCGGTAAGTCCCCACTCGTGTTCGGCGCCCTGACCGGGCAAGTGGGCGTGATCATCGACTTCCCCAAATAAGGGATTGCCGACTCACTACCCTCGCACGAGCGATTCGTCATGCCGGCGAAAGCCGGCATCCAGTGCAGGAAAGCCAGCACTTTCGCTTTCCAACTGACCCTGGACCCCAGCTTTCGCCCTAATCCTTACCCAGGCCCGCTGGACACCGGAGGCGATCGCCGCCAAAGAAGCCAACGCAGAGGCGTAAGCGAGGGAAGAGAGCAAGAAGAACTGAAGAATCAACAGGAGGCAACGGAGAAAACAGAGAAAGTCTTTTCAGTTTCTTGCAATTCTTCCTCTGTTCCCTCCGTGGCCTCCTGTTCAATTTCTTATTATGGTTCCGGTCAACGGCCGGGCTGCGGCATCCGCAAAATCCGTGGTCAATGCGCCAATTCGGGCCTGGCTTTCTCATCCGGTCTCGGTGTCCAGCAATGGGACTTGTGGGTAAGGCTAGGGGCTTTCGCCGGGGTGACGGAATTCCATCTTACTTTCGGACAGTCTCTTTCGGCGGGACGACGCGCGAAGAAAAACTGGATCGCGGAGTAAAACGAGTGTCCTCCCAGGTCGGAGGAGTTCGAGGTAGCAGCGGCGGCTTGCTGAATCTGCTCACGCCACCGCCGTCAACGCCTGTGCTTGACCGCGCTCTCGCAGGTACTGGCTGTACTCGTGGGCGAGGAAGCGTTCGACACCATGGATCACGAACGTGGTGCGTAGCGAGGGAAAGATTTCAAACGCGTGCTGGGCACCGGGGATCTCCGCGTAAACGACCGGCTGTTGCGAGTGCGCCTTCAAGCCATCGACGAAGTGGCGAGCGTCGCGCACCGGCACCAGCGTGTCGAGATCGCCGTGGATCACGAAGAAGGGCGGCGCTTGCGGATGGACCCGGCTGAGCGGCGAGGCCTTGTGCCAGGCCTCAGGGTCCTCGGCAAAGGAGGCCTTGAGCACGCGCTGTTCGAGCAGCTCGGCAATGCCGCGATTGGGATAGACGTTGTGGCGGTCGGTGAAGTCGTAGACCCCGTAGAAAGCTACGCAGGCTTGCAGGGATGTATCGACATGTTCGAAGCCCGGTTGGTACTCGGGCAGGTTGGCCGTAAGCGCCATGAGCGCTGACAGATGGCCACCGGCCGATCCACCGGTAACCACCACGAAGTTGGGATCGACGCCGAATTCGGGGCCTTTCTCGCGCACCCACTGCAATGCGCGTTTGCAGTCGATGAGATGGTCGGGGAACGTCGCGTGCGGGCTCAAGCGGTAATCGGCGCTGACACAAACCCAGCCACGCGACGCCATCTGCAACATAAGCGGCACGGCTTGTTCGTTCTTGCTGCCAATCACCCAGCCGCCGCCATGGATCTGCAGCAGGGTTGGGCAGTTCTTTGGTGCCGAACGGTGGCGGTACACATCGAGCTTGAGATTGAGACCGGC
>CAZGSN010000115.1:0-3946 GCA_964528465.1 uncultured Binatia bacterium (SeqCode) | reverse complement strand
TTGGGCAGGTCGAAGTAGCGCTCTGCCGCTTCCACCAGCACCGACGGAGCAAATGGGCGGAAGGGCTCACGGAACTTGATCTTGAGATTGACGATTTCCTTCATGTCCTCGCGTCGCGGGTCGGCGATGATGCTGCGTGCACCCAAGGCCCGCGGTCCCCACTCGAAGCGACCTTGATACCAACCGACGACGTGCCCACTGGTAAGCTCGTTGACGGTGCGATCGAGCATCTTGTCTTCGCTCTCGTAGATCTCGAAAGGCATGCCACAGGTGCGCGCGAAGTCGTTGATCTCACCCTGCGTGAAGGCCTTGCCCCAGTAGGCGTGATTCATCACGAAGTTGCGCGGCTTGCCCATGGCGCAATGGTACACGTACATGGCAGCACCGAGGGCACCGCCGCCGTCTCCCGCCGCCGGCTGCACAAATACTTCCTTGATTGGCGTCTCACGAATGATGCGCGAGTTGGCCACGCTATTCAAAGCGACACCACCGGCCATGCACAACTTGTCGAGCCCGGTCTGCCGATGCAGGGCTCGCGCCATATTGAGCACGATCTCCTCGGTCACCACCTGAATGCTGGCAGCAATGTCGGCGTAGTACTGGTTGCGATCCTCGATGCGATCGAAGTCCGCCGGCTTGTCCCCGAAGTACGAGGGATAGCCGGAGCTTTTCGTGAAAAAGTACCACTCGGGATCACGCGGTTCGCCGAACAAGTCGACGAACTTTTGGTTGTAGGTCTGCGTCGACGAATGATGGAAGCAGAAGTAGTCCATATTGAGCTGGAAACTTCCGTCCTGGTCGACATGGATCAGCTTGTAGACCTTGTCGACGTATTTGGGCTCGCCGTAGGGCGCCATGCCCATCACCTTGTACTCGCCTTCGTTTACCTCGAAGCCGAGGAAGGCGGTGAAGGCGCTGTACAAGAGGCCGACCGAGTGCGGGAAGCGGATCTCCTGCAGCAACTTGATATCGGTACCCTTGCCGATTCCCATCGTGGCCGTGGCCCACTCACCCACGCCATCAATGGTGAGAATCGCGGCCTCATCGTACGGGGAACAGAAGAACGTGCTCGCAGCGTGCGAAAGATGGTGCTCACTGAAGAGGATCTTCTCGGTCGGCACGCCCAGCTCTTGGCGGAAGATGTTCTTCACCCAAAGCTTGTCGAGCAACCACGTCGTCATGGCGTCGCCGAACACCTTCCACGACTTCGGCACCACCTGCAAAGCCGTCGTCAGGATGCGCTCGAACTTGACGAAGGGCTTCTCGTAGAAGACCACATAGTCGACGTCATGGATCGAAATTCCGGCTTGCTCCAAGCAAAATTGGATCGCCAGTTTGGGTAGACCAGAGTCGTGCTTCTTGCGGCTGAAGCGCTCCTCTTCCGAAGCTGCCACGAGCTGGCCATCGTGGATCAGAGCTGCAGCGGAGTCGTGATAGAAACAGGAGATTCCCAGGATATACATGCGGTTAGTGTTCCTTTGTGTGCGCGACTGCCTGGTACACCTCGGTCATCGCTGCAACGTGTTGCGGTAGGGTTAGGTTGGCACGCGCCCACGCCTGCCCCGCTTGCCCCATGGCAAGACAGCGCTGGCGATCTTGAAGCAAGGTGATCAAGCGATCGGCCAAAGACGTGGCGTCTCCCGGCGGGGTTAGAAAACCGGTCTCACCTTCGGAGATCAGCTCCGGCACCCCGCCTGCTGCCGTGCCAACGACAGGCTTCGCGAGCAGCATGCCCTCGAGGATGACCCTTCCAAAAGCCTCGGGGCGCACGGAGGTATGCACAACGACGTCGAGTGCATTGACCACGTCGGCCACGTCCGAACGGAATCCCGTCACCACGATGTTATCGGCCAAGCCCAACTCCAGAACGCGCGCTTCTAGCTGCTGTGCATATGCCCCGCCAGCCCGATGCACTCCGCCGATAATGAGCCCGCGCGCCTCCGGAACATGCTGCACTACCTTGGCCATGGCCTCCACAAAAACGATCTGTCCCTTCCAATCCTGGATGTGACCGACCACACCCGCACATGGGGCTGTGGCCGCCAATCCAAGCTCGGCGCGCACGTCCTGCGCGTCGCGCCGCACCACGAATCCCGACTCGTCGAGAGCATCGTAAACGACGTGCATGCGCCGGTTACGCAGGCCTTGCGCCAAGCAGTGATCGCGCACCGCTTTGGTCATACACACAATGGCATCGAGGCGCGGTGCTGCAGCGCGTTCCCGCGGCGAGTATTTTTCGAAACCCTTTACGTGCACGACGCACGGCGTGCGCGTGAAGCGGCAGGCAAGAATGCCATCGAAGTTGGCGCGCACCCCGTTCCCCAGATGGACAACATGCGGCCGCACCTGACCGATGATACGCGCGATCTGCAGCGCACTTGGCAGCTCTTCGCGAATCAAGCGTACGAAGCGACGAGCCTTCTGCAGACTGGCGCGCACCCCCGCATTTTCTTTGGCCCGTTGGTAGCCCTCATACTTGAGCAGCCCATGCTCTTTCGGCAAGCGACGGCGGTGCACGTGATAGACGGGCACCTGCATGGCAGCGAGATCGGGCTCGATCGTCTTCTCTTCGTAGAGCACCATCGTCGGCTCGACACGCGAGCGATCGAAGCCACGAACCATGTGGTACAGGCCGGTAAGCGAACCGCCGAGCACGCCTCCGGTCGACGCCTCCAGGACCAACACACGCAACACGGCTTCAGGCCCTCGCTTCGGCGGGTGGCAGGGTGTCCAAGAGTTCACGCACGCGCTGCTCCGCCGCATCACAAGAAAGACCTTCGCTCAACCCGATCTCATATGCCGGAACACTCGCGGCTAGCTGGCCAAGGTGTGCTTCCCGCCTTGCCACCAAACCGCGCGGCACCAGGTGTTCCAGCACCGCAGCAAAGGCAAAGTATCGGCGCAGATCATTGATGATCAAATCGCCGGCACTGAGCCGCTGCTGCGCCAACTGCGGCGAGATGGGACGCAAGTACGGCTGCGATGCGCGGCGCGGGAACAGCAACAAAGCGGCACGGCCGTGCTTCCCACGACGCGCCGGGAGCATGTGGTAGCCGCTGCGTTGCAACATGTACGGCTGCTGCATCGGTTGTAACTGATCGCCACGCGCACCCAGCCATCCACGGCTCCACTCGTCGAGCAGGATGGGCTCGTGCACGGCTCTCACCTCGTCGCCGCGGTGCAGCACAAAGCTGTCGCCGAGCAGTTGCGCATCCGGGGCGGCGGCCAATGCCGTTGCCAACGTGGACTTGCCGACTCCACTCGCGCCCGCCAGGAGGACCACGCCGCGTGGCGTCGTTACGCCGGCAGCGTGAATCGGATGGAAATCTTCTCTCTCTTCTGCCCACCACCAACACGGGTAGTACACCAGGTAGGACACCAAGGTGGGGAAGCGACGGCGCCGCAAAGCCTGCGCCTGTCGCCCTTGGCGCAAGCGACGCAAGCGGTCTGACCAAGACGAGTTCCCAAGTCGGAAATAAAATTCGCCTTCGATCTGCAGACGTCCCTGCTCCCAAGTCATGGTGACAAACAGATCCCGCAAGTCATCGACGCGGAACCAAGCCAAACGATTCCCAGCCACGTAGAGATCGCGATCAACGCGATCCGCGTCGGGCCACACCTGGCGTCCACGCGGGGGTAACCCCTCGTGCCAGCGCAACACGGTCTGTACCGCAGGAACCTCACCTTCCGCCTCCTCGCCCAGCGAAGCGGCCAAGTGGGCTTGCGCGTAGCTCGCCAGCGCGGGCTGGGTACAGGAAACCTCGAAGCTCACGCCGGCCATGCGACCACGGATGCTTTGCGAACCTGCGAGGCTCTGGTGAATCGGGACAGTCATCGTGGTCATCAGACAGCGTTAGGCACAGAGCCGGTGATTTCAGAATCGGCCGCCACACAGGTTGGGAGACACCGCGCGAAATCGGATCGATACCGATTCCGATAGCGACCC